>JBMFGX010000007.1:0-129054 GCA_049977105.1 Acidobacteriaceae bacterium
CTTCGTCATCGTCATCTTCGCTCCCTTTTCGCATTAGAATAGCTCGCTATGGGATACGTTTTTCGCGGGCAAGGTCAACCAGCCATCCCGCCGATACGCCTCGACCGCTCGGAATAGGTCTCCAGATAAGCGCTAACAAACGCTTGCATACAACGCTTGGCAGAGAGAAGCGCGTCTACTAACGGTAGATAAGAGCATTTTCTCCGAGCTGAAATCTCGGGAGGTGCATCATGGAGCACAGGGTAGACTCATCGAAGAGTTTCACCGCACCCGGCAGGGCCCAACGAATGACGCAGCAAAGCTGGAAGATACGCACGGACGAGGGGGTTCGAAGTCCTCTGTCCCTTGCGGGGCGGGTCGCTGCGGATCAAGGCCACGCCGCTTGGGCGATCCCTTTCGCCTCAGCAAACTTGACTCAACCTCAGGACGGCGTCGACGCTCCAAGGATGACGATTCAGCGTCTCGATGAAAGATTGCGTGAGACCAAAGATGCCTACCTGACAGGGGGCATGCGCTCGCTGGACCGCCGCCTGCTGGGACTCAACATCGTGGAAGATTATCTGAAACGAGAAAAGGCTCGTCATACTCCCATCCCACCAAGGATGAAGGCGGACGTTGCATAGATTTGGTCGCGCAGATATGCGTGACGGATAGATCTTCCCACCTATAGAACCTTGAGGCGCGCACTTGAGCGGGCTCCATTCATCGGCCCTTGAGCGGAACTTCCGTTTCGGAAAAACTGTCAATTTGCTTGTATTCAATGGAAGAGCTGGGGGATGTTTCTATCCGCGAGTTCGGCAGTGTCTGCCTACAGTCTGGGTAAGCTGACATTTAGGGCCTGCAACGTCTGCCTCTGGGCCTCGTTGGGATGGGGAAGCTCAGTCACCTCTTCCCCACTCTTGTTTACCGGTGAATGCAACAGGCACAGGCTGCTAAGAGCCTGTTTACCAGCTTCTAGCAGGACAAGGAAGGCGAGGTGGACAAGCTGCAAGCTGGTATCGAGCTTCCATTCACAGTTCTTCCACAGCCAGTCGCACTTCTCCAGCCACGCGAAAGAGCGTTCCACCACCCAGCGTTTGGAGAGCAGGACGAAGGTGTGCAGTTCATTGGGCTTGACAAACTAGACGGTGGCCTGCGACCGCATCCATGATGCCGTCGGCGAAGGGTTGACCGCTGTAGCCGCCGTCCACCAGCACGCTTGCCACGCGTCCCGGATTCGGCTTGCAGCTGTCGATGGCCGCCAAAGCGCCGTTCTGATCGGACACCTCGGCCGTGGTGACGGTTACAGCAGGAAGCAGTCCCTGCGTGTCCACTGCAATGTGACGCTTGATGCCAGACACCTCACTTTTGCCCGCGTCCTATCCCTCCTGCTCGGCACTGTCGGTGTTCTTCACGCTTTGGGCGCCCAGAATCAAGAAACTGGTTGAGGCGTTGCGTCCCTGTTTCTCGCGGGCCGCGCAGCGATTGTTTTTAAGACCCTTTCGAGGGCGCTCACTCCGTCCTGGTCGGGCGCGCTCCACTTGGCGAAGTAGGAATACACGGTGACCCAGTTGGGAAACCCCTCGGGGAGCATGCGCCACTGACAGCCACTTTTGAGCAGATAGAGCACGGCGTTGAAGACTTCATGCAAATCCACAGTGCGCGGGCTTGGTGCGCTTGCATACGCCTTCCAGCAAGGGCTGAATCTGCTCAAACTGTTCCAGGGCGACGTCGCTCGGGTAGGACTTTCTCTGCGCTATTCTCAGTGACCTGCTGAATAATGGAAGCGAGGTCACATGCGCTGTTGCCAACGGATCGGATCTCGGCTGCCGTGGAAGCAAGCAAGAACCGTCAGCGCGTCGTCGGACTCGATTACAAACATCAATGCGTAGGGGAACCGCCGTAACAGGGCGCGACGGACGGATTTATGCACGACAGGAAATTGCCGGGGATTCGATCGAATGCGTTCGATCACAACGAGCAGGGTCCTTCATGGTTCCTCTATCCTGTCTCAGCAATCTCTAACGAACCTTGTGCAGAAGGCCCGACAAATCGACGACGTGATAGCCGAGCATGAGCGTCATCAAAATCAGGTAAGCCCGCAAGACTCCGAGCGAGATGCGGACCATCCGCGTTATCTTGATTTTTCCAAGTCCCTCGGTCGAGCACTTCTGTTCTGCAACGTCATCGAGCGGATGAATGACGCGAAATTCATTCATGTTAGGTGTCACATTCAAAGTCGCCATTTCGTTGTCCTCATTTTGGAAAGAGATTGGGAAGAATCACCTGCGCCGCAAGCAGAAGCGACAGGGCGAAAAGGACGATGATGATCGTCCAGTTGACGTAGTTGTTCCATGGGCGGTTGACCCAACGTTCCCCCAGCAGCTCCCGGTCGTTAAGCAGGAGCTGGAGAAAGATGATCGCAGAAGGCAGGATGAGTCCAGCGAACACCTGCACGCTAATGATGACCAACTGCAGCGGCACATGCGGAATCAGCACAATCGCTGCCGCTGCTCCAACGCAGCCAATGTACATCGCGTAGAAGCCCGGAGCCTCCCACAGCCTTTTGTGCAGAGAGTGCTCCCACCCCTGCACTTCGCCATAGGCCCACGCGCTGGCGAGTGAGATAGCTGTCGTTCCAAGAACTGCTGCGTTCACCATGAGCAGGAGAACACCGTTACGAACGAAGTTGCCGGCGATCGGTCCAAGCGCGAGGGCGAGTTGCGCCGGGTCTTGGAACGCGATCTTGTGTTCGAATCCATAGTTGCCGATCAGCATCATCGCCCCGGCAACGCAGACGGTGAAGACTGCCCCGATCAAAGTGTCCAGCCGCGCCCATTTCAAGTCTGCGAAGCGGAGGCGCTTCTCTGCGACGCAGCTCTGTTGAAAGAAGAGTTGCCACGGCGCGATGGTCGTGCCGACGATCGCAATGACCAGGAAGACCAGACTGCTGGTAATATCTCCAGGCGGCATGGTCGGTACGACAGAATTGTGTACCACCGTTGCCCAATTTGGATGAATCATCAAGCCGAGTACAAACCAGGTCAAGTCCAGCAAGCAAAGGACAATGACAACTCGCTCCCAACGCAGGTAGCTTCCCGTCACCACCATCAACGTCAAGCCAAGGGCAGACACCGGCACAGAGATGTAGGGGCTGATACCCAGTGCGCTGAGGGCGAGCGAGATTGCGGCGAACTCAGTGATGAGTGTCAGGAAGTTGACAGCGAGCAAGTCAATAAGCGAAAACCGCCCCCACCACTTACCAAACCGCTCATAGATCATCGCGGCGTGACCTTTGCCCGTCGCTATGCCAAGGCGAGCCACCATCTCCTGGATGAAATAGCAGATGGGCAGCAGCACCACGAGCAGCCAGAGCAGGTGGAGGCCGTATTGACCACCGGCTTGCATGTACGTCGAGACGGCGCCCGCATCATTGTCCGCCTCCATGACAATCAGGCCGGGGCCGAAGACCATCAGGAAGGTCAGGATGCGCCGATGCCACGCGCCGCGGACAACGATGCCTGCGGGTGAAGCGACGGCACCATCTGCCTCTTGCTGAACAACTTCCTGAGCGATCAGGCGCACGGGACTGTCCCCCCGGTTTTCTCTGTCACCAGCTTCGACAAGGGCTTTCCGCCTTCCCCTTGCATCCATGTACAGACGAGTGGGCTTCCGGGACCGTTCACAGGCCGCCACCTAGAAACCATCGGGGTGGGGGTACGTACAGGAAAGAGAGTCTTGTTCATCGTTCCTCCTTGCGCGATCCGAGCATACGTCGTGAATGCCTGCACACGAAGGCGCAGCCATCACGCACTTGCTTGGGTCATCGGTTGGAGAGGGTGTGAGACTGGCCGGTTGAGGCCGCGATCTCACGCGCTCAAATCACAGGTCGTGTGCTGTGACGAGCGGCGGGAAGATCGTCGATAGCAGAAGCTAAGGGCGTAATCCAAAGCGCTGTGCACAGCACAGGGAGACGCTCGTACTACTAGGAGGCTCTTGTGCGGTGTTTTTGCTCATGGCTGTTTCGGTTTCTCTTGGGCGTGGAACTCCCGCCTTTCATCTTGTATCATATCCCCCCAGGGTATGTAAAGAGAAAATGGAAATGGATAAAGAACAGCAAAAGCTGATTGCCCGTATCAAGCGGATTCGCGGACAAGTCGATTCCATCGAGCGGTCGCTGACGGGTGGCGACGACTGCGCGGACGTTCTGATGCTCCTTGCAAATGTTCGAGGCGGAATTAACAGCCTTATGGCAGAAGTGCTTGAAGATCACATCCGACTGCACCTTCTTTCTCCGGAAAGGAAGACTGCCAATCCGCACGAACTCGCGGAGGACATGATTGACTTGGTGAGGGCATATCTCAAATGAGCACATCCAACGCATTGCTTAGTTTTCACTTGCATGTGCAGTTGGGTTGCATCGCCCAGGGGCTGCTTCAGCATCTGGCGCTGGATCACTCCGCCGAGGTCTGGCGGCAATTCCAAAGCCGACTACGCACCATGAAGCCCGCTCTCCCACCCTCGGAGTTGGTCGTGGCCTGCGCGCTGCGTTCCACACTGCCGGAATTTCTCCAGGATGCGGTGCTCCCGCACAAACTGAGAATCATCCTCTGGCGCTACAGGGAGACACAAAACCCCACGGACATCGACATTTCAAAGCTGGAGAGCGCTGCCTGAGAAAGAGAGAACCTGGCACTGTCCAGTTCTCAGTGACCTGCTGAATAATGGAAGCGAGGTCACATGCGCTGTTGCCAACGGATCGGATCTCGGCTGCCGTGGAAGCAAGCAAGAACCGTCAGCGCGTCGTCGCACTCGATTACAAACATCAATGCGTTGGGGAACCGCCTTAACAGGACGCGACGGACGGATTTATGCACGACAGGAAATTGCCGGGAATTCGATCGAATGCGTCCGATCACAACATCGACGGTAGAGAGAAAGATACGGCCCAGGTCTGGAGCTTCATGCTCATACCAACCGCGCGCGTCTACCAGATCCGCTCGCGCGGCCGGCGTAAAGATGACCAGTCGCACGATTGCTCAGCTTTCAGGGCTTCCCATGTGATGCCGGCCCGCCGCTCCTGGTCAAGCGTCTCCAGGCGGCGGTCCAACTCGGTCTGCTGCGCAGCGCTTAATGGGAGTTGGTCGTCTTCGAGACTATCCCAGAGCTGCGACATTAGAGCAAGGCGCTCCGGCGGCGTGAGGCGTGCAAGCTCGTCGTGCGTGAGTACATCCATAACTGACAGCCTATGCCAACGCCGGAACCATCCCAAGGTTTAAAATTCCGGCGGCTCTGCACCCCGCACCCCCTTTTAAGGGGAGGAATAGCACGCCATGATAGACCAACGCGAGTGTGCCCCTATTATCGTTCCCCGAGTTTGGTTTGTACTTCCTGGCAGGATTGGGTGTATTCGACACGATAGAAGGTGCTTACACGCCGCCCTCTAAGGAAGCGGATGGGTCCGCGCCGGTGGTACGACAACTGCCACCGGCGGAAATTCATCAACGGCTGTTGCGCTGCATCACGGGGCGCACCCACCGCGCGGTGAGCCGGAACCATAAAACTCCCGTGGCTGTGTCATGAATGGCCATAAGCACCCCGCGGGCGATGGCGAGCCAGAGCGCGGTTGAGGGTGTGCGCGCCCAGCGGCCGCTCGCATCTTCGAAGCGCTTGCTGAGGGGCGCCTCGCTCGGCAATTGAGGCACCCCCTCCGCCTTCACACCGCAATTCGGACAGCGCACCCGGGACAACTCGACCACCACCGTCGCCTCGTATTCGGACCAGGGAAGATCCGGCACTTCCCACTCATAGATCTCAACCACTTCGCCTAACAACTTGCCGCACCCGGAGCCCACCCGCTGCTAGTTCCCGCGCTTGCGCCGTGCCCACAACTTCAGCCGCTTGTTCCGTCCGTCAATCTCATGCCGGCAAACCTTGTATCCCGGTCAGCCTGGAATCTTGCTCCAGTCGGTCTCCTTCACGCCTGCAAGAATAACCGGAATGGCCATTCCTCAAAACCCCAGCAAAAACAGGGGGCGTACTCCTTCTCGCAAAGAGCTGATATTCCATTCAACTGCTCTACCGTCAAACTGCCTGCGCCTGGGATAGTGCGCTCAATCACGAACTTGAGCATGGTCGTCCTTTTCTATTCTTAATTTAGATGGAACCTGGCACGGTCCTCCCTTCTTAATGACCGCCCCGATGAGCCGCCTGCATAGAACCGCCTGGTATCTCGCGTCCTAAAGCTGCAAAGATCGTAAGCAGGCTCTATCCAGCCATCCTGCCGATACGCCTCGACCGCGCTCTCTATCATGCGCTCGGCCAACTCACACTGCACAGACGTTACGGCATGCGTCGCGCCGCCGAGAACCATCTCGACTGCCCCTCGGCGACGCTCATTCAGCCCCGCAATCGACAATCTCCTTCCGTCGCAAGAACTCATGCCCTGCTCAGTCTTGAAGGTACGTACAACTTTCCGGCTGGATCAAGAGCAGGCCGCTGGATATAGGCCGTCTCCTGCGCCTACCAGTGCCGCGCCTCGAACGGAACTCAGGTTCGGGCCTTCTCCTTCATCTCTCATGACGCTGTCATCTCAAACCTGGCTGCCGCCGGGTCGGCGACTCAGGCGAACAGCCAGTCGCCCTCCTGCTCCTCTTACCTCATGGAGTGCGGAGAGGCGATGCGGACCAGAAGAATGTCGTGGCTGCCGATCTCCAGAGGCATATTCTGACTCAGCGTCATCTCTTTGCCCGTCCAGAGATCCTTGGCCTGCTGGGGACCACGGAGATGTAGACGTTCCAGGTCCAGGTGGAACGGATGCGTGGAGTAACGGTTGCTGCCGGCGTTCAACACGGCAATGGCCAATGCTCCTCCTGAAAGCCGCCGCGTCCACACCTCCACTTCACCATCCGTATACGCTCGTGCCGCCTGCTGCCCCAGCCGATCCTGATCGATCGCGATGACATCGCGATTCGTAAGAATGGACACAATGGCCGGATTCATCTGCGCAAGGTCGTTGCCCGCGAGCAGGGGCGCGGCCAGCATGGCCCACATCGAAAAATGAGCGCGGTTTTCCGCCATCGTAAGGTTGCCATTGCCCACCTCCAGCATATCCGGGTCATTCCAGTGGCCCGGACCGGCGTATTTCGCCAGTCCAGCCTGCTGGCTCAGAATGTCATAGATGCGATCCCAACGGGGGTTGATGTCTCCCGTGGTTCGCCACAGATTCCCACCCACAGAGGGAGCCCACTCCCAAACCGCGTCCATGCCATACTGGCACAGCGAAAATACAATAGGCCTGCCGGTGTGTTGCAGGGCCTGGTGCATCTTCGCATAGGCCGCCTCCATCAGCCGCATCTGCTGGGCCGGATCATCGGGCGCCTCCTTCTTCATCACGCCGTTAAAACTGCACAGGTCATATTTCACGTAGTCGATACCCCATTTGGCGTAGGTGTCGGCGTCCTGCTGAACATGGCCGTAGCTGCCCGGGTAGCCCGCGCAGGTTCTGGGGCCAGGCGAGGAGTAGATGCCCAGCTTCAGGCCTTTGGAGTGGACATAGGCGGCCAGCGCCGCCATGTCAGGGAACTTGCTGTTGGACTGGATAAAGCCCTGGGCATCGCGCTGGCCCTCCCACGTGTCGTCAATGTTGATGTAGGTGTAGCCGGCGTCTCTCATCCCGCTGGAGACCATAGCGTCGGCGGCGGCGCGAACGTCAGCATCGTTGACCCTGCCCGCAAAGTAGTTCCAGCTGTTCCACCCCATAGGCGGTGTGGCGGCAACCGCAAGGGAACTGGCAGACGTGCTGCCACCCCCTTGCTGTGAAACCGCGGCCTGTAGAAAAGCAAGGAGAAACGGAACCAGCAAAAGAGACATACGCATGTTCAAACCTCTCACACAGGGCAAATTCGTTAAGACGGAAGGGGGAGCCGACCGACGTAATGTAACCGTTTCCCATCGGAGCGGCGGGGAGAAGCGAGAGCGGTCGATGGAGCAACCATCTGATCCGTAAAAAGCCAGGTTAAATTGTTGTTGTTCCAGTCCAGAATCAAGGCGAGGGTGAAGGCTGCGGACCAACCGAAATCCCGCGCCCCGTATCCCTTGCCGTTCCTTGAGTCGTAGTATTCCCGAATCGAACGATCTCGCGCAACCCAGCCCAGCAGCCGGGAGCGCATGGCCTCTGCTACCTCAGTATAGCCGTATTGCTCAAGGCCCTTCAGGGCGAAATAGGAGGTGTTCAGCCAGGCAGCCCCCCTCCAGTAACCATGGCTTTCGTAACCCGGCGTATCGTAAGCCACGGTCGGCATGCCCGGAAAGAATTTGTGCGGGTCAGCAGCCATCTGCGCCACCCGGGCAGCCCTGTCAGGGGGAGCGATCCCAACAAACAGAGGCATCAATCCAGCAGGAGACAGCGCCGGACCTTCTCTCCCCGTAGTACGGTCACGATCGACATAGAAGCCGATCTTGTTGTCCCACAGCCTTTGGTTGATGGCCTGCGCCAGCAGGTCCGCCGCCCGGTTCCATCGCCGGCTGTCGGCGGAAAGCCCAAGCCGATCCGCAATGGAAGCCATGGCGCGATCATGCATCACCATATAACAGTTCAAGTCGATCGCCCACAGACGATGATCGTCACTGTGCGCCATTCGATAACCATCGTCCCAGCGAATCGAGTTGTCCCAGCCGGAATCAAAGCCCACATCCGCCCCGGCATAATAAAACAGCCCGTCTCTGGCGCCACCTCGGTTCTTCATCCAAAAATCATCAAGCCGGACCAGCTTCGGATACATTTTGCGCAGAAACTCGGTGTCCGGAGAACGCCTGTCTACCACCGCAATAGCCCAGGCCATCACAGGAGGCTTTGTGTTGCCAGTCACGGTGCTTCCATTGGCATAGATCACATCGGGAAGCTCACCATCCGGAAGTTGGCGACGGAAGAGAATAGCGAACTGCTGGCGAGCCAAATCAGGATCCCAATGCGAAATAGCAATGGCGTGGAAGGCCGAGTCCCAGTTCCAAATACCCGGATAAGAACTGCGCGATGGCTCCACGCCCCGATATGGCTTCCACGCCGGCAGAGAAATCGCGTTACCCAGCAGAGTGGCCTGCGCCCTCCGGATAAGCTGGGCCTGTTGGGCAGGCAGGCCGTCAACCGTTCGCTGCAGCCACAGCGCGGCAACTTTTGCCTCCGTCGCCGCCGATTGCGCCGGGGCTTGAAGTGCGGGCGTCTGGCCCACAGCGGAGCAGCAGCAGAGAGCCCCAATGATAAGAGCAACCAGTCGAAAGCAGCGGTAACGGAACATGCTGATCTCCCACCCTGGACCAGGGTTGTTGGGTGGATTGGATGGGCCGTAGGCCTTCGCCATCTTCACGCCGGTAGACGCATTCGCGCCTGAAGCGGGATGCCGCGGAAAACTCAATCCATCCGGCATCGCAACCGCACCGAAAGCGTTACGGAGCGGCAACGACAGATTCCTTGCCTGCGGAGATGGCTACCAAGGCATATCTCTAACGGAAGCCGCTCTCTCGCGCTCCGTGGATGGCTTCAGCTCTCGCACCATCAAATAGCAATGTGCGACCCCGGAAGAAAGCCGACACGCTGACGCAGAAGAGCACAATTCATTCCCGGCGCTGGTCCCGCAGTTACTATCATGCCGAACAGAGATCATATTGCTGCGGACAGAGACATGTCGGCTAGTCGCCAACTCGGTCTCCTGCGCCGGTACGCTCTGTTATGGTTCGCGGACTCTGGTCTGTTCCTCGCGTTCACAACGCCTTCTTCAAATTCCAGCTCAATAGCCCTATCGCGCCCAAACGCCCGGCGGTAGTGTTCATCGTTTGGGGCGCCGTGCAGCAAATCGTCCGCGCTGGTCGCACCTATTGTCTTGTCACGCTCTTCGCATTTGAAACTGGAGTCTCGGAGAGCGGCAACGCGTTCACGTCCTGCAGTTGTGCTATCGCACGCAGAATATCGTTCTGATAGTCCGCCATGTGCGCAACAATGGTGTGCTGCCAGTTGGCTCCCAGTGCTTTCGCAATCTTCTCCTGCTCAGCAGGAGTAAATGCATCTTTCATCTTGTTCACATCTTCCATCGCTTTGGGCAACTCCTGGCGGAAATGCATCAACTCCTCAGAGACGGTGTCGGGATGGTAGCTCAATCTATCTCCGGTTTGCATCACATCCACCAGCGAATCCGGCGCCCACGCCAACGGAAATGTTTTATTCAGCGTATCGTCAGCCTCGCGCAAACGCCGGATCTTGCCGGCAAATCCATCCAGCTCCGCGCGTCGACGAATCAACTCCATCGGCCGCTTCACCTCGATCCTTACGGTTGTGCTGGTGGCAAAGCTGGGCACCGTAATCACTGTCGTTAGCGTGTCTCCTTCATAATGCCAGCCCGGAGCTCCCTTTGCCGTGGTGTACGGCAACGTCTCGCCATTTGCTGTCACCGACGTGGGAGGCCAGTCTCCAGGTAGCCGAACTTCGTATCCTCGGGAATGTAGCATGGTTGGATAACTCCCCTGCACAGGATCGACGGTAAGGATGAAATCGCCGCCATCCTGACGCGCATGGATTCTCGTCCATGCAGCCTCACCTTGCTGGTATCCTCGGCCTTTGTCGCCCGCATCCTCGTAAAGTACGTATTGCGAAGATCTCCCTGGATCTTGTGGAAACACCGTTAGAACCAATGGATCAACAGGTTTTTCACCGATATAGCTCATCGGTGGCGCCATGGGAAGAATGGCCCCTTCCGGAACATATACTGGAATCTGTGAGATAGAGAATTTGCGCTCCATTCGTAAGGGGCCCGCAAAGTGTCTCCCTGTATCCCACTCAATCCAGTTCCCCTCTGGCAGCCAGATAGACTCCGTTGCCAGTTGTGAGACAAAATCCACGGGAACCGTTACAGGAGCAACCAGCACCTCCTTGCCAAACTGATATTCATTCTTCGAGGTGTATGCCTCCTCGGCTTCTGGCCAGTTGTAATACAACGGTCGGAAAAAGGCCACGCCTGTGTCATAGGTGCGGCGCGCTTCGGTGTAGATGTAGGGAACCAGCGCGTGGCGCAGTTGGTAGTCGGCCCTCATAATGCCAGAGTACGGTTCAGGATAAGCCCAGATGCGGCGCTCGGCCTCTGGATTGTTCGTGGTATGGGTTCGCAAAACCGGAGCGAAGACCCCAAACTGCACCCAGCGAGTAAACAGTTCAGGATCCACCGCGCCCGGTATGTGTCCGCCAATGTCATGGCTCCAATACGCAAACCCGACGTTAGCCGCAGTCGCCGTAAACCAGGGCTGGAACGCCAGCGACGGCCAGATGGAAATCGTATCCCCGGAGAAACCGATCTGGTACCGATGATCCCCCAATCCGCCCCAACGATTCATCAGGAGTGGCCGCTTGCCTTCGCGCTCCTGGTCAGAGAAGAAAACATAGCCTAACCAGAACGTCGGATGCACACCCGGGATTCGCGTGTAGTTCTGCTGTTGCCAGTCGAGCCACCAGAAGTTCACTCCTTGTTTCTCCAGCGGATGCAGCACAAGATCGAAATAGTGTATGGCAAACTTCTTACTCGTAATGTCAAAGGGAACATACTTCTTGGTCGCCGGATCAATGCCCATCGCCCGCGCCATCTCCGGGTAATGGTCCTCCCACGGCTCAATGCCGCCTGCCGGATGAAGATTCAGAGTTACCTTCAGACCCTCCCGATGGATGTTGTCCAGAAAGGCTGTCGGGTCCGGGAATAACAGCTTGTTCCAGCTATACCCGGTCCACCCTAGCGCTTGACCGGACTGATCCTTTTCCGAACTCCACCAACTTTGCTGAAACGTAGGATGCCAGCCCATATCGATCACCAGCACATCAAGCGGTGTGTCGTTCTCGCGGAAGCCTTGAACTAGCTCATTGAGCCCCTGATCCGTATAGGCCCAATAGCGCGACCACCATACGCCGAAGACAAAACGCGGCGGAAGCGGAATCCGGCCTGCAACTTTCACAAAATCCCCCAGCGCCTCTTTGTAGTGATGGCCATAGCCAAAGAAATACCAGTCTTGCCGGTCGCCTGCCGGACGCGGCATGGCCCACGGCCACGGGCTTTGCTCTCCCTGCTTGAACTGGAAGTCCGCCGAATCGAACAGAGGACGCTTGGAATCGTCGACCACTGCCCACCCGTCACGCGAGATAAGTCCAGGGCCTATCGGCTCCGCCGTGTGGCTGCCATGCGCCCCGTCCAGCGTTCGGGTCGTGCCTAGAAGATTGCCTGTATCCGGTAATCCAGGGCGCCACGTGACTTCTTTCCCGTTCAATTGCAAAGCCAC
This sequence comes from Acidobacteriaceae bacterium, assembly GCA_049977105.1. GTDB lineage: Bacteria > Acidobacteriota > Terriglobia > Terriglobales > Acidobacteriaceae > Granulicella. Next base: position 12,289 of record JBMFGX010000007.1, read on the forward strand.
CTGAAGATCATCGGGGGTGAACCTCCCGTTACTGTGCGATCTCAGCGTATAGGTCAACCTCAAGACATCCGTCGTCAGCGTCAGCACCTGCGCGTCTGGGCTCTGCGACACAGTGTGCGTAAATGAGGGTACCGGCAGGTTTCGATTCAGAAAGGCAAACGTCGCGTGATCTTCGAATCTTCCATCCGCCGACCATTCCATGCGGATCATCTGTGAGGTCAAAACTGTAAAGCGAGCATTGCCTAGAACTACCACGGCTTTGGGATTTGCAACGGGATCGTAGAGTCCCGCGGGTCGCTCTGCGCTCGGCATGGAATCCACTTCGTCCCTGCCGACGCTTAAGGAGTGCTCGGCATAGCACGGGATTGATAGGGTGAGGGAGAGCAGCAGCGCAACGATGGATGCTATCCTGACTCGGAATCTCGATAGGCTGAAAATGCTTCCAGGCACTGCCGGAGTCATCATCCCAATTCCTATGAAATGTGTATCAGGACGAGCAAAAGATGGCCCACCGGTATCCATCTCACTCTGCGGTTGGGCAGCTACACGCTTGACACTCAGGGTCTTGAAGATGTCATCCATGATTTTCAGCATTTCGACTCCACGCACAAGGTAGGGAAGGGTATTTGGCAATAGACTTCCGGTAGAGCTCTGCTTGCGCCCTCCGGTTGTCCGGCGTCTCACGCAGACGCGCCGTTCAGGCTGCGTATTCAGTTGATCGTTCCTGAATGATGCCGATCACCGACCAGCATCCCTTGGCTGAAGGGAACAAAAACGAAACATTCGCAAAGAGTAAGTTCTTTCATAGAAATAGCCCTGCTACATCGCAGAAAATGGCGCTCCTATGGCACGTGGTCCTTCTAGAGGATCAATACTGAGATCAGAAAAATGGAACCACAGCGCCACAATGGCAACTCAGCAATCTCATTTCAGTGGGCGGCAACCTGCAAATGTTCCCGCCCGCTGGATTGCAATCTGACAAAACGTACAGCGATTAGAACGATAACGTCAATCCGAGCTGGCCCTGGCGGGGCAAAATATCGCCACTGACCACCCCAAAGTTGGCGTCCTCCACTCCCGTATCCGGAGCCTGAAGGTTTACGTGGTTGAAGATGTTGAAGAACTGCGCTTGAAACTCCAGTTGCCCCCACGCTTGAATGGGTACGGACTTGGCGAGCGACATGTCCCAATCCTGATAACGGGGGCCGTAGACCTTGCCGATACCACTATCACCCAGCGTAAACCCAACGGGCGCCGTGAAGCAGTTGGTTTCAAACCATTGGCTTATCGTGTGCGGATTGTCTTGTGCGGTGCAGAGATAATTGGCACGCTGGTTAGCCCCGTTCGGTCCCAGATCGCCGTTCGGAGCACTAATGAGAAGCGGGCCGCCCGACCGGAAATTGGTGACGCCACTCAGCGACCATCCCCCCAAAATAAGATCGGCTACCGGAGGAATGGACCCTCCGAACCGCTTACCGCGACCATACGGCAGCTCGTAGGTGTAGGTCGCAGTCAGCACCTGCGGAAAGAAGGGATACTGGAAGCTCGTGGCTGTGTCCTCCTCCTGCTTCATCGCATAAGAGTCGATTGGGTTGTCGATGTTGTTCATTTGTTTTGACCATGTGTAAGACACCGTGAAAGCCAGACCGTTCGAAAACTGCTTCAGCACCTCGGCCTGAGCGGAATTGTAGTGAGAGCTCCCGCCGGAATTGCGGAAATCAAGGGTCGAGACGTTAGGCGCTACACTGTAATACTGAAAACCCATTCCAGCAAGAGAGCAGGCTGCCGGCGCGTTGCCGGGCACACCCTCCTGAGCTTCGAGTGTCGTCAGAGAGGTGATTGCGGTTCCGTATGTTGGCGGAACGCACTGATTGAGTTGCCAATCATGGTAGAGACGGCTACCAGCGTTCCCCACATAAGCTACGTGGATGGCGAGGGTGCGCGAAAGCTGACGCTCAATGGCCACATTCCAGAACTTTCCCATATCCTGCCTGAAGTTCCTCGCCACTTGGAAGACTCCGAATCCGGCTGGCGAGGCTATAAATCCACCTGGAGCTACTGGGGGCTCAACCAACGCGCCATAGGCTGTCGGAACTGTACTTGGCAGACCATTAGCCAGGATGAGGGAACCGCAATGAGAGTCGCTGTACCCGGTGGGAGCGCCGGAGGCAGCCGTCGGAGTTACAAGTGAGTTGCAGTTCTCCTCAGGTGCTGTATTCGTTTCAATAAGCATCTCGGGATAGTTGCGCTCCAAGGTTCCACCCGTGGCGCCGAAGTTGTCGTTCCAATAGCTTATCCCGAAGGCTGCGTGAAAGACCGTCTTGCCCCCGTCAGGCGTATACGCTATGCCAAAGCGAGGGGCGAGATCTCCGTAATAGGTGTTCACATTCGGACTACGATTGCTAGCTGACGCCAACTGGATCAGTCCGGCGCCTGGTCCACTTGTCACAAAATTACTTTGCTTGTTGTTGAGATCATAAGGCGGGGTATACACGTCATAACGCAGGCCCAGATTCAGCGTCGTATTGTGGGTTATCCGGTAATCATCCTGTGCAAACCCACCAAACCAGTTGGTGCGCGTCTCCGGATGGTCCATAAACTGATCGCGCCACACCCCGCTGAGGGCCCCAACCAGCCAGTCGGAAATCTGAGCCCCACTCGAGCCGGTTCCCGTGTAGTCGCCAGAGATTTTGAACTGTCCACGTGGGTCGTTTTGCGGATTCAGAAGATAGGCATGGATGTAGATGAAGTCGCCCCCGAACATGAGGTTATGCCGGCCACGAAGCACGCTGACCGTGTCGAGGTACTGATAGTAATCGGACATGCGCCCCTTCCCATTCGGCACGCTGCCCGGATCGCCAACGCCCTCCCAGGTAGACGACCAGTCCATGGCTGCAATGCCGCTTTCATCAGGGAAGACAGCGAGATTACCGTTCGGGACTCCAAGATTATTGTTCTCGCTGATTCCATATGCGGTGACAAAATCAGAGATCAAAAAATGATTGAAACCAAAACGGAACTGGTTAATGATATCGGGGCTAAACGTGTGGTCCCAGCCGATTACGTCGTTGTCTTGGCTGCTATACGTGTCAGCGTCATTCATGCCCATAAATACTGTTCCCGGCGCTGTTTGGGTAAACGTGCGTTTCGCGTACGAAGCACGGCCGAACAGGTGATCGTCTGGCGAAAGTTGGTAGTCGGTTCGAATGTCGAACTGCGGCAGGCTCTCGTCCGTGGGCTGTACGTAATTGTAGTTGTTGACAATCGCTCCTGGAACGTTGGGCAGAGGTGTAACCGTCGGACTAAGGAAATTCGCGGCAATTGGCACAATGTCAGATGCCGGAATCGTGTCCGCAGTGCCGCTGCCGGGCGTAATGGCAGCGCTGGCCGTGCAAGGCTGAGGGTCGGCAACCCCGTTGGCCAGAGCGCTGTAATAGCACGCCATGGGGTTTGTGATGGGTCCGGACGTCACCCCGTTAACGGTGCTGTCAAAGGCCGATAAATCTCCGGACCGCATCGCCGCCGTCGGAAGACTCCACACTCCGGAGGTGCTTTCGGCTTCCTTCAGCCATTGCAAATCGCCCGAGAAAAATAGACGGTTCTTGATGATCGGCCCATCGATTTCGCCGCCAAACTGGTTGGAGTGAAAAGGCGGATTGATTCGAGTAAAATAATCTGATGCGTTGAAATCAGTATTCCGGTTGTAATCGAAGAGACTGCCATGGAATTTGTTCGTTCCGGACTTGGTCGCAATGTTGACCACCGAGGCGCCAAATGTTCCGTACTGCGCCGTCGGGTCGCTGGTTTCCATCTTCATCTCAGAGATCTCAGCAAACGGGATGTTTATATTGATGAAGCCGTTCATCAACTCCTGGTCGCTTACCCCATCGACGAGGTAAAGATTGTCTTCAAATGGGAAACCGTTCACCTCTGTGTACATTCCGGCACCGGCAGCACCGGGTTGTACTGATCCTCCGCCCGCCGGGTTCTCCCAAAAGTCACCCCACGCCGAGGGCATAGATCCAGGAGCAAGCTGCATCAGCGACTCAAACATCCTTCCGCTCATTGGGAGAGAGTTGATCTGCTGTTGGGTGATAACGTACCCTAGGTCCGATGTCGTGCTCTCGACCTCTGGCGTGGCTCCCGTCACGGTCACCACAGCGGTTATCGATCCGAGCGGAAGTGTCAAATCTCGGCGTGTCGTCTGCTCCACCTGTATCAGATTGTGGGCTGAGACAACCCTCTTAAAGCCTTTGGCCTCTACTGCAACGCTGTATTCGCCCGGGTCAAGATTAGGAAACGTATAGAAGCCTTGAGCCCCCGTCGTCGTCTTGGTGACGATGTTCGTCCCTTCATTCGTCAACGTAACGTCGGCACCTGGAATCACGGCTCCCGACGAGTCTTGAACCGTCCCAAGCAAAGTTCCTGTCACCACCGCCTGCGCCGCCGCTTGCTTTGCTGTTAGCGTCAGCACAATCAACATTCCTGCAACTGCCAATGCTACTTTCCATCGTCTTTGCATATGACCTCCAATGGGTTCTCAGTTGTTTGCAAGGGCAAACCTTCTGCTGCCTTGCCGGAAGATCACCAGAAAACCGGTCGCCACCCTCGGGAAGCGAAGCCTGTTTCCAAATTGTGTAGTTCGTTGTCGCCGGAACATTCGTGCCGCCCAAAATCAGAAATCCCGTGCGGACATCAAGTTAGGCATATAATAGGGGTCGGTCAAGGTTGTTCACGGTGATTTGACCGTGCAAAACGTTCCCCCTAACGTCAAATGGAGGAAGCTAAATCCATAATCCATAGCTGGAAGTTGAGCAGCGGTCCGTCCCCGCCTTGGAAGAATCCGGTTACCCTCCTTCTGAGGCAGCGTGCGTAAACAGTCATCTCATGCGAGCGGATCTATTGCATAATGTTCACGTGAAAGGAGAAGGGCCTCTTCCACTGGGTAGAACAGGGGGAGGAAAGAAGGACTATGTCCCCTGGGCGGTAGCCCGCTGTTTGTGTGAAGACAATGGCCTACCGCACCGTGAGGACCAGCCATTCAACTCGGCTTTAGGTCGATTCTCAACCAAGTGCAACATCTGGCTGAGTTCATCGGTCAGGACGTGCGCATGGGGAGGGATGAAAGGAAAGAAGCGATCGAGATCGATGGAGCGCCGCACGGCGAGGTCCGGAGGCCTTGTTCTCGGTGGCACCAACCAGCCCTGCGTTTCACTCCGTCGTCAGAGGCGCGCGGGCATCTCGCGCTATTGCATGGAATCCCCACAGGGTCCTGCTTTGCCCCGTGCTGTCTGGAGTATGCCAAACACGGGCTGCGAGAACAGTTCCCCGGAAGTGATCGGACCCGGCTGGCGACTGACCCCACGATTGGCTCCCCCGCTTGCTGGGCGCGGCGGCTGAGCCGGCAGCAAGTTTCACATGCCTCGCAACCCTGTTGGAAATCGGTCGGTCGCTCAGGGAACTGGATAACGGAGTCGGGCCCGGCCCATCGCCAACCCGAGGGAGTTGAACCGCTCATCGTGGATGAGAGCCCCCCAAAAAATACGGGACCAAGGTCAAAAACTTCCTGACTGTCATCTGCCACATCGATGCTGCCTGCCGACGTCTGTCAGGGATTGGCAAGCAGCGATCGGAGAGAACACTAGGTATGGGGTCGCAGGCGCTGGGGCCAAAAGTCACCCATATCCCGGATTCCCACGAGGACCTTCCGCTGAACCGGTCCCGCACCAAAGGCCAGGCCCCCAGCGGTTTCCTCTAGAGCCCTAACAAGAAAATCCGCCTAGTGAGCAGATGTTCCTCCGGTTTCCGCTGCTTGGAAGCTGTGGAAATGGCCCTCAATCAACCGCTCGGACGGCTCCTTGGACCCGAGCTTGCCCATAAATTAAATTCTGCTGAGGCCACATGTCAAAGACCACGATTAGTCCTGAAATGCGCGCGTCGGAGTCCGACGATCCCCGGTGGAAGCTGTTGTTACGAATCGCATCTAGCCCGCATTTAACAGCTTCCTCCCGGTTGCAAAATTTTTTGCTGTATGTAGGCCAGTGCGCAATTCACGATACCCCCGAAGAAGCAACCGAGCAGCAGATTGGGATTCACGTCTTCGGGCGCGCTCCGGGCTATAACTACAGCGAGGACAGCATCGTCCGAACGAACGCCCGCCTGTTGCGGCAAAAGCTGGCCGAGTTTTACGCCAGTGAGGGCGCGGATGAACAAATGATCGTAGAAATTCCCAAAGGCCACTACCTGCCGATCTTTCGCACTGCGGAATCGAAAGTCTCTCCCTCCAATGCACACGGCGTGGTCCCCATTCATGATGCCGAGCCCGCACCGGCTATGTCAGTATCCACAACTTGGGTGTCCCGGGCAGGTATGTGGCGAGTGACGACTGCAGGTCTGATCGCCCTCGCGCTGCTCTCTTTCCTGACGCTCGAACCCTGGCGCAGGCGGACCCCTCATGTCGCCAAGGCAGATTCTGCAATGCAATCCCTGTGGCGGCCATTCCTGTCCGATGCGCCACCATTGGTCATCTACAGCAACGCCTTATTCGAAGGCACCTCCAAAACCGGGCTGCGCTATGCCCAGCCATCAACCGACAAGATCCGATCCGGCTCGTACATTGACACATATACCGGAGTCGGCGAGGTCGCGGCCGTCTACCAACTCACCCGTCTATTTGATGCAAATCACGCCCAATTTATCCTGAAGCGCAGCCTCCTGGTCACCTGGGACGAGGCCAGACTGAAGAACCTGATCTTTATCGGTTCCACGGCAGAAAATCCTTCGCTCAAGGTAGTCTTGCCAGACACGAGAGACTTCACCATACTCTTCGGCGACACGTCCTCCGGAATCTTGAACCGCCATCCCAAGCCTGGCGAACTGCCACTCTATTCCAGGCCGGAGCAGCCTCTAACCAAGGACTATGCCATCTTGGCACTGCTGCCCGGTATGCAGCCCAACAAGTGGATCTTGATCTGCAGCGGGCTCACCACATTCGGTACCCAGGCCGCAGTGGAGTACGCCATCCATCCTGACACAGTGGAGCAACTTTTTCGCGCCGCCGCCTTCCCTCACGGGACCCTTCGTCCCTTCGAAGCCGTGCTGGAAACGACCATCACCGGAGGCGTTCCCCTCCAAACCAAACTGGTGACCATCCACACCCATTGAACACTTCTAGCCGCCATCATCTCCCAGAATCAATCTCTGCGAGGAATGGCGTGGCCGAGTTGTGCAGGGGAGCATTTTCTCGGCAGCAGGATATGCCGGAAGTGCCGCTGGGACTGAGCAAGTGGACCTTTCACTCTCCAGGTTGGATTTTGGTCATATCTCCGCCCGGCTCCTTATGCGGCCGCAGCGGCAACCTCTGTTTGCGTTGCCGTCTGGTTCTCAACACCACAGAGCCGGAGCCGAGTCGGATCGCCAGCCGCTGGCGATGCCTGCTGGCGTCCGCCTCGTTGCTTGGAACCCGAAGCCTGCACCCTTCCCGCTGTCGCCTTGGAGCATTGTCACGGATACTGACAAGTTCGTCCGCTCCACGTTGTGCCAATTGGACCCTCAACTGAAGCGCGACACTTGCTTGCAGGTAATTGGGTACTTGCCGGGCTACTAGAGCGCCTTTAGGCCAGCGGATATACGGTGGCGCTGGACAACCCGCGGAAGGCGTGGCAATGAACAGCGTGCAGAGACCGAGCCGAAGGCTGAGCACTACAGTCAAGCGAAGCGCAACAGCCAGCCCCCGTGGCCAGAGCGGCGCACGCCACGGCCTACCAGACCCGCCCGCAAAATGCGGCAGGGCCTTCCAGCGATCCGCAGAATGCGCAACCCGTCCCCTGTCCAGTCATAGAGCCGCGTGTCCGCCCGCAGCGAGCCTTCGCGCTCTGGCATCTCGCCGGACGCCACTTCCTGAGCCACGCTGCGGCGGTTGGCCACGGGCGGCAGGTCGGCCTGCGGTGTGCCAGCGGAGCACGTATCGCAGGCGGCGGGAGCCGAAGGCGCACCTTGGGGAACCCGTACAGATGGACGGCAGCTTCCACCAGTGGTTGGAAGAGCGGTCTGGGGAAACCTGTCTCATGCACTTGGCGGATGATGCACTGAGCACGGCGTTGTCTTCCTTTTCGAAAGAGGAAACGACATGGGCAGCGGCGAACCTGCTGCGGACATGGATCGAAGGATATGGGGTGCCGAAGGCGCTCTACACGGACTGGAAGAACGTGTAGGTGCGGGAGGCCACGCAGAGCGAGCGGCTGCACGGCATCGAGCCGGCGAGCCAGCTTGGGCGGATGTGCGCACGGCTGGGGATACGGATCATTGCGGCCAACTCTCCGCAGGCCGAGGGGCGTGTGGAGCGGGCGCACAGCACGCACCAGGATCGGCTGGCGAAGAAGTTGCGTCTGGTGGGGGCTTCGGACTATCAGCGGGCAAAACCGCTTCCTGGCGGAGGGCTATATCCGGGACCACAACCGGCGCTTCGCACACGCCGCTGCATCCGATGTGGACTTTCATCACAAGTGGCCCAGCAAGCGGGAGTTGGACGCGATCTTCCAGCTGGAACAGGAGCGTTTGGCGAGCCTGGACTGGGTGGTGAGCTACAGGGGCAAGACGTTGCAACGGGAGCGCCAGAGTCGGCGTTACGCTCCGGCCAAGAGCCGCGTGCGGGTGCGCAGCAGATCACGCATCTGTCGGGTCGGCTCATCGGGCACGAAGTTGCCGCGAATCAGCCCATGCGCCATCAGGTCGGCCAGCCATACGACGTCCTTGACGTCGGTCTTGCGTCCCGGCACATTCTTCACATGGGCCGGGTTGGCCAGCACCAGTTCGAACTCGTCGTCCGCCAGGATATGCCAGACCGGCTTCCAGTAGACCCCCGTCGCTTCCATCCCGACATGCGCCGCCCCTTCGGCCGAGAGCCAGTCCGACAACTCCACCAACTCCAGCGCAGTGGTCAGGGAGCTTCTGACTTCCGAAGCGACCTTGCCTTCAGCCATGTGAAGAACACAGGTCACAACCGAGCCCTAATGAATATCCAGACCGGCACAATGCGGATGCAAGACTTCCATCGCTCCTGCTTGTGCGACGGGCGTGGAACTCCATTGTCGAAATCTAAAAACGTGCTCCGGATCTTTCGCCAGCCCGTGGCACAATCCGGGGTCCTCAAGGGTTCAGAGTCCGATGAATGGACGGGCTCTCCTGCACCCATGAAAAGAACGACCTCTGTGCCCACGACGCTAAAACGCTTTACGTCAAATCGAACAACCGTTTCATCCACCATGGGTCGGCAAACGCCGATGTCACACTCATGGGCAGAACTAGGGGACATTTCTAATGCGCTATAACATCCTGCAAAATAATGCTTGAGAAATGGTAAGTGGTCGCTATAATCAATAGACAACACGTTGTGGAAAGCGGTTTCCTGGAATTTATAGCCATCTTTATTAGGTCGGCCGACTCGGTTTTGTAAATCTGTTCTTGTCAGGCACGGCACCATGGGCTACGGGTTCGTCTGCTTCGATTGCTCGTAGTCGATTTGTATCCAAGTTTAACTGTGCTTCAGATTCTTGCTTGGAGCTTTTGCTGATAGAGGGGGACCGCCATGCGCAGGAGAGATTTTCTGGGGGCTGCTCTTAGTACCGCAGTCCTTCAGACGGGCCCAGGGACAAGGGCTTTCGCCTATCCGCAGACCGGCTCGGCAACACTCCCGCCTTCCGCCTCGGCTGGAAGACACGCTTCTCCGCCGCCATGGTCGGTGGGTGTGCTCATCCATCCGACCGTCGGTCCTGCAAGTACCATCCTGCGCGTCCAGCAGTTGGGCATGTCCAACTGCTTCTTCTCGCTCGATGCCTACTTGGGGAAATTCACGCCCGCTCTTGCCGAGCAATTTGGGGACCTTCTCCACAAATATGGCATCGTCGCCACTGCCGCCGAAGTCGTCGGACCAGGCCCCCTTATCTGGGATTTTGTGAATGGCCCGTCCACCATCGGCCTCGTTCCGCGGGCAACACGCGCGGCCAGGATCGATGCCCTCAAGCAAACCTCAGACTTTGCAAAGCTGCTCGGCATCCCGCTTGTTCAGACGCATTGTGGCTTCATCCCGGAAAATCCTGAAGATCCGCTGTACGAAGAAGCCGTCCTCGCCATTCGTGAAGTGGCGAAGCATTGCGCTGCGAACGGCCAGCACTTCCTTATGGAAACAGGACAGGAAACGCCTACCACCATGTCCCGCGCCATTCTGGATGTAGACCAGCCGAACCTCGGCGTTGGCCTCGACACGGCCAACCTGATTCTCTACGGCAAGGCAAATCCAGTGGATGCAGCTGCAATGATTGGTCCTCATGTCAAGAGTATCCACGCAAAAGACGGCAAGTGGCCTACCAATCCGATGAAGCTGGGGGAAGAAGTGCTGATCGGTACGGGCGATGTCGATTTCACAAAGGTCTTTACAATTCTCCATCAACAGGGCTATGCCGGGGTCGTCACGATCGAGCGGGAAACCCAGGGCCCGCAGCAGATTGAAGATGTAAAAAAGGAAAAGCTCTACCTTGAGCACATCCTCAATCCTTTCGGCATCGGGTACACATCGCAAATCCAGAACGTCAACGCCTAGAGGAGTCGGAATATATGGATCGTAGAAACTTTCTTGGTGGTTCAGCCGCCGTTTCCGGTCTTCTGCTGTTGAACTCGAATACGGCCTTCGGCTACGAGGCCAATTCGGCTGTCCGCCTCGCGCTCCTCGGATGCGGCTCGCGCGGCACCTCCGTTGCCACGTCATTCGCAAACAACACCTCTGCCCGAATCGTAGCTCTCGCTGATCTGTTCCCGGACCAGTTGGAGAAAGGGAAAACCCACTTCGACCAGGTGAATCAGTCTCTAGGCATCCCCGGCATCGACCCAAAGTTAATGTTCCGCGGCTACAAGGCATTTGAAGAGGTCGCTTCCTCTCCTGACGTCGATGCGGTGCTCATTTCAACTCCGCCATGGTTCCATGTGCAACATCTCGATGCGGTTGTCAGTGCGGGTAAGCACGCATATTGCGAAAAGCCCTTGGGAGTGGACGTGGCGCAGACCACGCAGGCATTGGAAATCGGTAAGCGCGCGGAAGGGCGCCTCAGTCTGGAAATTGGCTTCGAGGTCCGCAGTGCCCCGCCCATTGCAGAGGTCGTCCGGCGTATTCACGCAGGGGCTTTAGGTAAAATCGCCTGTATAACTGCTCACTACCACGCTCCTGAAGCGGTAAGCCATGCAGGGGCCGATTGGTCTCCAGACGAGTTCCGCATCCGCAACTGGTTGTGGTACCAAACGCTCTCAGGAGGCATCCTCGTGGAGCAAAATATCCACGTCATCGATATTTGTAACTGGATCCTTCAGAGCCATCCAATCAAAGCATTCGCAACCGGAGGGCGCAATGTCATCACGAATGCCGGCGACACCTGGGATAACTACCAGGTTATCTATACGTATCCCAACAATGTGCATTTGAGCTTTTCCTCCACACAGTTCGGCAATAACCAATGGTTCGATGTCTCTGAGCGTGTCTTTGGTGCGAACGGAATCGCGGAAGCACCGTATTCCGGGCCAGTCCGCATCATTGGAGAGAATGCGTGGGAATGGACGGATGCTACTCCAACTCAGTCCAAGGCCCCCGCTACCTTTGCCGCAAATGGCGCCTTCATGGATAACCTGCAATTCGCGGATCGAGAAAAAGATAGAAGCTTTATCGACAGCATCACTTCCGGAAAGTTCCACAACCAGACGGAGCAGGGTGTCGAGAGCGCCTTGAGCTGCATGTTGGGCCGTATGGCAGGTCGGCTTGGTCGCGAGGTCACCTGGGAGGAACAATTGCAGCACGGAGAGAAATACTCCATGAACATTGACATGAGTCAGTTCAAATAGAGCCTCGATCTCTTGCCGACGGAGCACGGAAAAATACCTGGAAGATCGCAAACAGGCTCGCAGAGAACAACTGTCCCCACTTATCGAACTGTCCGAAATTCCCACACCCTTAAGGCGTAACAACCGCGTCCACGGTAACGCTTCGGGTGATCGGCGAGGAACTGCCCTGGTCGGCAGCTTTCGCGGTGAAGGTGATGGAATAGGAGCCGGGTTGCGTGGCCGTGACGAAGCGGTCCGGGCCACAGGCGCTGACGCCGCTGGCGAGAATCGCCGGCAACGCGAGGCTGAGGAACGTGCGCAGAAACGTGCGGCGCTTTCTCCTGAGACCGGCGAGAGCGAGCAGCGTCAAGGGGAAGAGTGAGGCCAGAGCGACGCTCGACCGTTGCAGGGTGCAGGTGCGGAGCCCGAGGCTTCTGCCCATTCGTCAAGGAGCAGACCTCCGGCGATCAGCTTCCGTGCGCGCTGGTGGACGTCTCCGCCCATCACCAGATCATTTTTCCCCGCTCGGGGCCCAGGCGCGGGCACGCTTCTTAGGGGAGAAGGGAGATGCCGTCAGAGTTCATGGGAATTCGACAGGCATTCGGATATTTCGTCCCATCCCCATACCCCTGATTCGCCTCTATCCCTGAGCATGTGGAAAAGATGGATCCTTTCTCTTCAGCCATAGCGCGAATCGTACAATCCCAACCACTACCGGAAGATGTTCAGGGCTATGCCTGGAGTGATGGTGTCCGGGGTGTTGTGGCCGGCTGGGTACAGGCGCACTCCTATGAGAATGCCGATCCAGGGACGCCAACTGTATTCCACGGCCGGCGCGAAGGCCCAGGCGGTGCTGGAGCCGGAGTTCATCGTAATGGGGGTGGGGCCTATGGGCATGCCGGCAGAGTTGCTGGCGGAAGTTTCGATCCCGGAGACGCGGGTGTTGGCGGAGCTGCGCCAGACAGCGTCGGTGGCGAGCGCGATGCGCCGGGTGACGCTGTACTCGAAGGCAGCGTCGAGCGTGAGCGAGTTGCCGGGATGGGCTGTGCCCCGGAAGCCGGCGGCGGTGCCATAGACACTCACGCCCGTAACGCTGGCAGTGGTGGAGATGGAGTCATAGATGTCGAGCCGCGATCGGAGAATGTGCCCGTTGGGTAGCCACAGATAGAGTTGGGAAAAGATAGCCGGGGTGGTGGTAAAGACGCCCTGCCCAAGGGCGTTAGCGGGTCGGGACCCAAGGTTGTCGAACGCGCCCGTAGGGAGAGTCTGCTCAACGGCGAGGGCCACCGTGGGGATGTGATGGCATGGATAAAGCCCGGTGAGACGGCGCTGAACGATCAGGGTCAGGTCGCCAAGGACGGGGCCCGCGCTGGTGGGCTGGCCGGGAATGGTGTTGTAGCCAAAAAGAGGAAGAGCGCCCGCGGCGAGGCGGTTCGTGAGCCCGTAGATGAGGTATGTCTCGGAGTCATAGCTGCTGGCGGCAGGCGCGGGGAGCCGAGTGCCGTTGGGCGAGTAGGTGCCCAGGGTGCGCATGTCGGTGAGATAAGGCTCAACGAGAAAATGGCCGCGGTCCGGGGTCGCGGCGGTGTTGGCTAGCATCGGTCCAGTGAACCAGGCTTCGTTGATGGAGTGGCCGGGTGGGCTGCATTCCGTCTGCGCGGGGGCGGCGAGGGCGCTGAACAGCAGCGTGCCGATAAGAAGAGGTGTGCGAAGCATGAGAACTGCGGTGGCTCAGAGGTTTTCGTTCGGGCTGCACCATCTGTGGCTTCCACGATGACGACAGCAAGGTCACAAAGACGTCGCCAAATTATCGCACAGCACGAGGGTTGGGATCAGCCAGGGGCATCGTCATCGCTTCTCCTCCTTCCCATGAAATCGCTGACCTCGAACCCAGCACTGGCGAACCTATCCTCCACCCAGTTGCAAGCCGACGCTATGCCTATGGCTACCGTGGATGACGCACCATTGAGGCCGATGGCGGCCTATCGTTTGAGCCTCGGATCTGCCCCTTCACCCAACCCGGCAGCACTCATCTGCACGTCGTATCCCCTCGTACAATCCCATCCATGGCTGAAACTCATCTTCTTGCAAAATCTTCAGATACAGCCGCAGCAGCAATCCCATAGTGAACCCAGCAATGCTTGGGGCGTAACCCCTCCAATCCACAGGGATTACATCTTCCGTTCTTGCTCGATTCTTTCCATCTGGACCGCATCACGTCCCGCTCAGTGCTGAACCTCACCCGCTTGCACGAGGGGACCTCCCGGCCATATCCATCGCGGCATGATCGCTACTCTCCTGCATGAGGCGATGGGCTAACTCAACCTTCCTATCGGAATGGTTCGCCATGACGTGCAACAGGGAAGTCGTCTATCTGCGGCCCTCGCCCATCGCTTCGATCAGCATCTCGACCACTTCGCGCCTCGATCTCAGCCAGGCCGGCATCCCTGCAATACGGTGGCCATCCTCCGTGATCGCTTCGATAACCGCAATGTCGCGATTGGCAACGTCAAGCCTCTTGTCCCGCGCTTCGAACTGGATGCGCTTGTCGGCAGAAAGCTCGCCGTCGATTTCACCACCGCCTCCCATACCTGCGAGCCGGTGCGCGGCAGGCTTGTCTCCGATGCCACTGCGTCAGGCATTAGCTGTCGGAGTCCCTATCCACGATCAGAATGTAGTGGTTGATGCGAGCAATCCGTGCGCTCATGAGCCGTCCGAGCCAAAGGTTTCCGTCCATTCGTCCCAGAACAGAATGCTGGTGATCAGACTCCATGCGCGCTCTTAGCGCTGGCGCCCGTCGACCGCGCCGTGAACGTCACCTCAAGCTGCGTGTCACGCGGAAACGTCACCTCATGGCCGCGGGTCAGAAATCGGAAGTAGACGGATTTGGCGAACGCATAGGCTCCAAAGCCGATAGCCAGATCAACACTGCCGGCGCTAATCGCAGCCACTCGTGCCGCCAATCCAACGCCGTTGGACGCCACTGCCATGTTTCCGGCTGCAGGGCTTCCGCCGCCGCCGGCCTTCCCGGCATCTAGATCTGCGCCGGCCGTGGCTGTTGCAGCCAACAGCACTGGTGCCACAAAGCGACCCTTATCCGGGTTCGCCTTCACATTCCCCTCAGCGTCCACGCTAAGATTCTGCCCCGAGTTTCCCTCCACCCCGGAAAGCGTTCCGTAAACCGTCTCCTTGCGCTGCTCCGCGGTTTGAATCGGATTCTTCACTCCACGAATCGCGAAGCGTAACTTACCGTTGCGGCCAAAGCTGCGTGCTGGCTTGCTCATCGAGACCACCCCATCCAACTCTGCCCCTTCGGGCAAGATGAGCTTGTGGTCTTTGTCAAACAGCGGTGCAGTCACCAGCGCCACCACCGGTTGCCCCTTCTTCGCAGTCTTCGAATCCAGCGACTCCATCAGACGCGCATCCACGACCTTGCCGTCCAGACTCGGGGATTCTGAATCCATCACCGGCGGCGTCGGCGGAAGTTCCACCGTCAACGGCGCGTTCAGATTCGCAACAAACTCCGTTCCCGACCAGATACGCTGCGGATGATACGGTAGCTGGCTGTAAAGCAGCCTGACGGCGCGATCCTTCTTGTTCGGGGCCGTGAAACTTTGGACGGTGTCGTGAATGCTTGTCTTTGCCGCGTTGATGCCGCGGCGGATCAGCGACGGCTTCTTTGTGCTTGTGAATCGTACCATCTGCGTCGTGCGGATCAGTGCCCGCGTGTCCATCGGTACATTCACGTTCGTTGCTGTGACCTGCACACTCGTGAAATCTACCACCGGATCATGCAACGGCGTCACATCTCCATTCAGCAGCGCCTGCTCGCGCACCAGATGATCCACGGGCACATACGCAATCACTTTGCCTTGGACAGCAGAGCCCACCGCCAGCACAAGCCGGTCGCCCACGTAAATCGGATCAGTGAGCACACCCACCACACTGGTTCCGGTGTGCAGATGTGCCGTGCGCGTCACCCGAATATGCAAAGGAACGCCCGCCGGAATCACCACACGCTCAGCCAACGATCGGCTCTGCACTGTCAGCGGAGCCTGTTGAGCCTTGTCCGCTTGAGGAACCAGAGTCACCACGAGCCCAAGCACGAGATGGACCCATCCGAACTTCATAGCTGCGAGTGTATCCAACTCCATCGCAACATGAGCCTGCTTCGACTAAAAATGAACACAAATTCACCCTGGGGGAACAGAAGCTGCCCGCAAACAACTGCGCCGCTTCTCTGCAGCCTCTTGCTCCTATCCTCAAGGACAGCGCCTTATCCTCTTCCATTTGCTCCGCTTGCGTCGTCTCCGCTTTATCGGGTCAAACCGTTCGGGATCCACGGGACCTCTTCTCGGAACTTCAGCCATCAAGCCCACCATCGGACTACGACTCCCAGCAAGTGCTCGATTGCACTTATCATCGGACGAAGAGGAAACGATGACAGAAGCTGCTCCACGCAAGTCTCTGCGGGTTTCGATTCTCGCCCTCGGTGTTGCCTGTGCGGCACTGTTGATACTGCCTGCACAAATTTGCCGCGCCCAGATTTGTCCGGAACATGTTTGCCCGGAACAGATCGGTGCCGCTGGTGCGACGGCAGAGCCGGCTTCAGCTCCGTTGCAGATCCAAGGGTCCCGGTTTCTTTTGCGAGGCAAGCCGTTTCAGATTCTCTCCGGAGAATTGGAGTACGCCCGGATTCCACGCGCAGATTGGCGTGACCGGCTGCGCAAGGTCCGAGCGATGGGCTTGAATACAATTACGGTCTATGTCTTCTGGAACCTCCATGAGACCCAGCCTGGGGTGTTTGATTTCAGCGGTCAAAAGGATGTCGCTGAGTTTCTTCGCGAAGCGCAGCAGGAAGGTCTCTACGTCGTCTTGCGTCCGGGGCCCTATGTCTGCGCGGAGTGGGATCTGGGAGGCTATCCCGCATGGTTGCTCAAGCAGAGCCAGACCCCAGGCTCTGAGATACCGGCGATTTTGTTGCGCAGCTCTCAGCCGGAGTATCTGGCCGCTGTGCGTCGCTGGATGAATCGGTTAGGCCAGGAGCTGGCGCCGCTGCAGGCCAGCCGCGGCGGCCCGATCCTTGCCGTGCAGGTAGAAAATGAGTACGGCTCCTTCCATGCCGACCAGGATGGCAAGACCTATCTGAGCCAGATTTTGAAGATCGTCCGCGACGCCGGGTTTGGAGAGTCGTTGCTCTATACCGCCGACGGCGGGGAAGAACTGCCCGGCGGTTCGATCCCCGGTCTCATGGCCGGGATCGACTTTGGAACCGGCGATGCCCAGCATGAGCTTCCTCTGTTGCAGAAGTTTCAACCAGATGCTCCCATCTACATCGCAGAGTACTGGGATGGTTGGTTTGACCACTGGGGCGAGCAACACCACACTACCAGTACCCAGGTCGAGGTGAATGAGGTTCGTCAGGCCATCCAGAAAGGCTACTCCATCAGCCTGTACATGGCCGACGGAGGAACCAGCTTTGGCTGGATGAACGGCGCCAACTGGGATAAAGGACGGTATGAGCCGGATGTCTCCAGTTACGATTACGACGCGCCTATCGATGAAGCGGGTCGGCCCACAGCCAAGTACTTTGCCCTGCGGTCGATGATCGCAGAGACCACCCACCGTCGTCCGCCGCCGGTTCCCCCTTCAGCACCAATGCTGAAAGGGAAAAAACGGACACTCAAACAGTCAGAGTCCCTCTGGTCGGCGCTTCCGGCGCCTGCGCTTGACGAGGCGCCGCGATCGATGGAAGAACTTGGGCAGGGCTACGGCGACATCCTCTATAGAACCACCATCGGCCCAGGCATCGTCACCACCAATGCCGACACCAATGCGGGCGACGGCGCAGAGAGCCGCGTGTTGCTCAAAGCTGGTAAGGTGCATAGCTATGCGCGCGTTTATGTGGACGGCCAACCTCAGGGAGTGATGGACCGGAGGCTTGGACAGCGAGAACTGTGGATCTCCGCGCACACCGGACAACGCCTCGACCTGCTGGTGGAAAACTCCGGAAGGATCAACTTTACCGCCAGGATACGAGGAGAGCGCACCGGAATCCTGGGCGAGGTGAGCTTGAATGGCAAGCTGCTGCAGGGTTGGCAGATCATGCCGTTGCCTCTCGATGAGCCTCCGCACAGTGGCTATGCAAAGCATGGCTGCAAGCTCGGTCCATGCTTCTATCGGGGCTCCGTGAGGTTGAGCTCGGTGGCGGATACCTATCTCAACACCGCCGCGCTGGGGAAGGGAGTGGTTTGGGTGAACGGGCATCTGCTCGGCAGGTTCTGGGATGTTGGCCCCATGGGAACCCTCTACCTGCCCGGAGCCTGGCTTCATCCCGGCAGCAACTCCGTGGTGGTGATGGACTGGAACGGAGAGAATGCGGCCAGGATCAGGTTGGAAGACCATCCCATCTATCTACAACCACGCAACCACACCTCCCGAAGCCAGTTGCCGTCGAACTAAAAACCGCGCACCGGTTCCATGCAGCGAGTTTCACGCCGCGGGCTTGATGCAGCAGCCAGCTGCCAGCAGCCGGTTCCCAGCAGCCAGCTGCCAGACGCCGGTTCCCAGATATAGGTTCCAATGGGAGATCGGCTCTGCCCCGCGCACGCAACTCCCCCACAGAAGCAACTCCCCCGCAGAAGCAACTCCCTCGCAGAAGCAACTCCCTCGCAGAAGCAGCGTCCCCCTCCCGCCTCTACGACAGCCAGGAAGGCGTGGGAGAGCCCGCGCGCGCAAACAGCATCCCTCCACGCACCCAATCCGCAACCGCCCAAGCAAGGATTAGTCCAGTACCATCTACCTTCCTGCTCGAACACCAATCGTCAAACCCGCTTGGTCTCGCCACTCCCCGCAGGAGCCAACTCCTACGAGAACTAACGACAAAAGAGCGGCCAGGCTAGTGACTTCCTCAACTTCTACACCACCCCTATCAGATCTTCCCGATGCGCTACTTCTCTTCCCGATGCGCTACTTCTTCATAACCCTCTGCATCGTCTCGCCGATCTCTGCGGGGGAAGTCACCACGTGAATCCCTGCCTCTTGCATCACTTCCATCTTCCGCTTTGCCGTTCCTTCGCCGCCGGAGATAATCGCTCCGGCGTGGCCCATGCGCCGTCCGGGAGGCGCCGTCTGCCCGGCGATAAAGCCAACCACAGGCTTCCGAACGTGCTCTCGGATGTACGCCGCGGCAATCTCCTCATTCGTTCCTCCAATCTCTCCAATCATCACGATCGCCTCAGTGTCCGGATCCTCATTCAGCAGCTTCAGCGCATCCACATGGGTGGTCCCAACAATCGGATCGCCCCCAATCCCAATCGCCGTAGACTGACCAATACCACGCTCCGTCAACTGATAGACAGCTTCATAGGTGAGCGTCCCGGATCGCGAAACAATCCCCACCGACCCCTCTTTGTGAATCAGCCCCGGCATGATCCCGATCTTCGCCTTGCCCGGCGAGATCACCCCCGGACAGTTCGGCCCGATCAGCCTTGACTTCGAGTTCTTCACAGCCTCCCATACCTTTACCATATCCAATACAGGAATCCCTTCGGTAATGCAGACAATCAGCGGAATCTCCGCCGCAACCGCCTCCAGAATTCCGTCCGCGGCCGCCGGCGGCGGCACAAAAATCACCGTCGCATTCGCTCCCGTCTCCCGCACCGCCTCCTCTACCGTGTTGAACACCGGCCAACCCTCAAAGATCATGCCTCCCTTGCCCGGCGTCACCCCGCCCATCACCTTCGTGCCATAATCTGCGCACCCTTTGGCATGGAACGACCCTTCACGTCCCGTGATTCCCTGCACAATAAGCCGCGTTCCTTTGCCGACCAGCACTGACATGTACTTTTCCTCTCCTTCAAAACTCGCCTTTTCAACCAGCGTGCAACAGACCCTTCAGAAAAAATCGCCCCGTTAAGGAAAATTGCCTCGCTGAATTCGACCTTATAGCCACAACCGGTTCGTCCGCTCGATTGTGTCTACTGAATACTTTCTTCCTGCCTCTTTCAATCCATCCGCCACAACACCTTTTGACACCGTCCCCTGCCTGGATCCTCGCAGGAGTTTCTAATCCTCGCCTCGCAAAGCATCCTTCGCTGCCGCAACCACCAAATCTGCAGCCTCCTTCATCGTTGCGCCTACTTGGAAGTTCAAACCAGACTCAGCGATGATCTTACGTCCTTCCTCCACATTTGTACCTTCCAGGCGCAGCACAATGGGTAGAGTGACATTGAGTTTTTTTGCAGCGTTGACCACACCTTGCGCCAGCACATCCACGCGGAGAATTCCGCCGAAAATATTGATAAAAATCGCTTTCACGTTGGGGTCACGAAGCAGAATTCCAAAGGCATTCTCAATCTGCTCCTGCGACGCCCCGCCACCCACATCGAGAAAGTTCGCCGGTGACCCTCCGGCGTACTGGATGATGTCCATAGTCGCCATAGCCAACCCTGCGCCGTTCACCATGCACGCGATCGATCCCTCCAACTTGATGTAGTTCAGGGCATATTTGCTGGCCTCGACCTCCAAGGGATCTTCCTCGGTAATGTCCCGCAACTCTTTTAATGCCTTGTGTCTGAACATTGCGTTATCGTCGAAGTTCATTTTGCAGTCCAAAGCGAACAACTTCTGGTCCTTAGTCGTGATGAATGGGTTGATCTCCATCAGCGTGCAGTCGCAGTCAACAAAGGCTCGATACATCCCCATCATGCACTTGGTTGCTTCACCGATTTGGTTCGGTAGCAGGCCCAACTTGAACGCCATCTTCCTTGCTTGGTAAGGCTGAAACCCAAGTGCTGGATCCACGTACTCCTTGAAAATCTTTTCAGGCGTCTCGCGAGCTACGTCTTCAATCTCCATGCCACCCGCCTGCGAGGCCATCATCACCACTCTGGCAGAAGTTCGGTCGAGTACCAAGCCAAGATAGAGCTCACGATCGATCTGTGATCCAGCCTCAATCAATAGCCGCCGCACCCGCTGCCCATTCGGTCCAGTCTGGTGCGTTACCAGTTGCATGCCAAGAATGGCCTTGGATACTGCCGCAGCCTCTTCGAGTGTCTTCACCAGCTTAACCCCGCCACCCTTGCCGCGTCCGCCAGCATGAATCTGAGCCTTTACCACAACCACATTATGGCCATTGGAGAAAAGCTGATCGGCTGCTGTGTACGCTTCTTCCAGTGTGGTTGCCATCTCCCCATCAGGAACAGCCACGCCGTATTGGCGTAAAATCTCTTTTCCTTGGTATTCGTGGATCTTCATTCCGTCTCCAGCGTTTCAATTTTCGTCAAGATGCCAAATATCCCATCTTCAGTCTCCAAAGCTAATGAGTATCATTGGGTTCTGGCAAATGGGATTGCCGGTAATCGCCTGATGAGGGTGTCAGCATAAATCAGCCTATGCTTTTGACTCTGAATGATAATCTTTGGGGGTAATGCCCATCAAGAACCATCTTCGCCGTATCCTCGAACAGCAAGAGACTCTTTCGATTGGGGATGCCTCTGAGCTAATGCACACGATCCTTGCTGGGGAGGCCAGCGAGATTGAGTTGGCCGCCCTACTCGGTGCGATGGCTGGTCGCCGAGAGACGTCAACCGAGATTGCAGGCTTTGCCATCACTCTTCGTGGTTCGGCCAAGATGCTTCCGCTCAACGCTGCGGAGAGGGAAAATCTGGTAGACACTTGCGGTACGGGAGGTGACTCAAGCGGTAGCTTCAACATCTCGACAGCCGCGGCTTTGATTGCTGCTGCCGCCGGAGTCACAGTCGCTAAGCACGGCAATCGGGCTATCACGTCGCGGTGCGGATCGGCCGACGTTTTGGAAGCCCTCGGCATTCCCATCCAACTTGGGTCGGTGGAATCTGCCCTGGCCCTGCGCCAGCAGCGTTTTGTGTTTTTGCTGGCTCCGGCGCATCACCCTCAACTGAAGACTGTCGGGCCGGTGAGGAAGGCTTTGGGGGTGCGATCTGTTCTGCATATTCTTGGGCCGCTGCTGAATCCTGCCGGCGCGCGCCGTCAGGTGATGGGTGTCTACCAATCCCGACTGGTGCCGGTGGTGGCTGAGGCGATGACGTTTTTGGAGATGCGGCACGCGATGGTGGTGCATGGCGACGGAGGACTGGATGAGTTGGCGATCTCCGGGCCGAGCCAGATTGCGGAGGTGTTGAATGGTGGGGTTCGGGAGTACACGATTGGGCCGGAGGATTGCGGGTTGGAGCGAGCACCGCTGACCGCCCTGCAAGGTGGGGATGCTGCGGATAACGCATTGATTCTAAAGGATATATTTGCTGGGAAGAAGGGGCCGCCAAGGGATGTGTCGATATTGAATGCGGCAGCGGTTCTGGTGGTGGGAGGGATGGCGAAGGACCTTCCGAGCGGGGTTCGTGTGGCGGAGCATACGATCGATTCTGGCGCGGTGCGGCGGCTGGTGGAGGCGTTGCGGAGCGGTGTGGGGGAGAGCGCAAAGAACGGTGCGGGCGGGAGCGCAAAGGGTGGTGTGGAGGGGAGCGCAGAGGGCGGTGGAGAAGAGGCAGCGGGCGAAGCCTGGGCGGAGGGGAAGTGAGGCGTTGGCGGTGATGAGGGATTGCGGATGGCGATGGTGATCTCTCCTCATGCCCTGGCGGCGACTCTGCTGCTGGCGATTGTGGGGCTCAGCCTGGTGCTGATGCTGCTGCGGCCGATGGATGTGGCGGAGGGATGGTGGGTCGCGGGAGGGGCGCTGCTGTTGGTTGGGCTGCGCCTGATCTCGGCGACCGCTGCTCTACACGCGGTCGCCGAGGGAACGGATGTCTCTCTGTTTCTGATTGGGATGATGCTGCTGGCTGAGCTGGCCCGCGATCAAGGGGTCTTCGACTGGCTCTCTTCTGTGGCCATGCGGGATGCAAAGGGGTCGTGTTTCCGGTTATTTTGCGCAGTTTCCATTGTCGGCGCTCTGGTGACGGCGCTGCTCTCCAACGACGCGACGGCGGTGGTGCTGACGCCGGCGATTCTGGCGGTGGTACGCAAGGCACGGCTTTCGCCTTTGCCCTATCTTTTCCTGTGCGCGTTGATGGCCAATGCGGCGAGTTTTGTTCTGCCTATCTCCAATCCAGCGAATCTGGTGGTGTTCCGCGCGGGAATGCCGCCGCTGGAGGAGTGGCTGCGGCTGTTTGGGGTTCCATCGGTGGTGGCGATTGTGGTGACGTTTGCGGTGGTGGGGGCGCAGTTTCGAAGGGAGTTGCGGGGCAGGATTGAGCACGAGGTGCAGCCGGTGGAGTTGACGCGTGGAGGCAGATTCACGCTGTGGGGGCTGGCGGGGGTGATCCTGGTGCTGTTTGCGGCTTCTATTGCGGGGATGAATCTGGGGTTGCCGACGCTACTAGCTGCAGTGGCGATCACCGCCGGCGCCTCGTTGTATTCTCGGAGCGATCCGCGAAGGCTATTGCGGGGGGTGAGCTGGGTTACGATTCTGCTGGTGGCGGGTTTGTTTGTGCTGGTAAACGCGGTGGAGTCTTTGGGGGCGTTGAGGCTGGCGCAGGCGTGGCTTGCGGGGGCTGAGAGGCTTGCTCCCCAGACGGCCGTGATGGTGGTGGGGCTGGGGCTTGGGGTGTTGAACAATCTGGTGAATAATCTGCCGCTGGGGCTGATTGCCGGAGGGACGATGCAAGCCGCGCATGTGAAGGGGCTGATGGCGCAGGCGGTGATGATGGGGATCGACCTGGGACCGAACCTTTCAGTGACCGGTTCGCTGGCGACGATCTTATGGCTCTCTGCGTTGCGCAAGGAGGGTATTGAAGTGAGCGGCGGAAGGTTTCTGAAGCTGGGCGTGATGGCGATGCCGCTGGCCCTGGCGGCGGCGCTGGGCAGTGCGATGGTGATGGCCGGGCGATAGGAAGTGGGGCGGTCGTCGCAGGGCGGCAGGAGTGGGAACGCAAGGGGTGGGGCGGCAGGCGGAGGGGTGGCTGGACTGGGCGGCTACCGCGGGAGTTTCTAGACCTTGGGGAGTTTCAACTGCTGGAAGGTCTGGTCATCGAGGAACGGATGAAAGTGTGCGCGGCAGCGGGCTTCGTAGAGTCCTGAGGCGCCGACGACGACCAGTTCCCGGCTGTGGCTGAGGCGCTGGGTATGAATCGCCGGGGCTCCGCAGACCATGCAGACGGCGGAGAGTTTGGTGACGGTGTCGGCGATCGCCATGAGATTGGGGACGGGGCCGAAGGGTTCGCCGGCAAAGGTGGTATCGAGACCGGCCATGATGACCCTTTTGCCGATGGCGATGAGTTCCAAGGCCAAGGGGATGATGGCGGGGGAGAAGAACTGGACCTCATCGACGCCGATGAGATCGGTCTGGTCCAATTGCGGATAGAGAGCCTCACGCAGATCTTCGACGCTGGCGACGGTGGTGGCATCGTGGGTTTGAGCGCTGTGGCTGGCGATGGAGGTGCGGTGGTAGCGGAGATCGATATCCGGCTTGAAGCAGACGACGCGCTGGCGGGCGATGCGAGCGCGCTTGAGGCGGCGGATGAGTTCTTCGCTTTTGCCGGAGAACATGGGGCCGGTGATGACTTCCAGGACGCCTGGGGTGGGTGAATCTGCCATACAAGGCCCTATCCTAACTTGGGCAAGGGCGGTGGATAAGTGGGGTATTCTGGCTGTGCCGGGAGGAGGTGTGTGGATGCGTCTGGTTGGATGGCTGACGGCGCTGCTGCTGGTGGCGGCCGTGCCTGGAATGGCAGAGACACACGGGGGGCCGAAGAAGATCAAGGTGCATCTGATCAACTCCTACGGCCAGGACGCAGGGTATGCGACCTTGAAAGCGGTGAAGGATGGGGTGAAGGTTCATCTGGAGGTCCAGAATCTGCGTTTTGGGAGCCATGCCATTGTGCTGCATGAGAACCCGGTGTGCGATGCGCCGGATTTTGAGGGTGCGGGCGGGCACTTCAATCCCAGCGGGAAGGAACATGGCTTTCTGAATCCGCTGGGACATCACAATGGAGACTTTCCCGGCGGCATTTCGGTGGATGAGGATCATGAGGGGGAGGCGACGTATGTGTTGCACTCGATCTCCCTGGATCCGAGTGCGCCTGACTCTGTGTTTCTGCACGGCGGAACCTCGATCGTGATCCATGCGCGGCCGGATGATCAGAGGAGCGATCCGTATGGAGATACGGGCAACAGGATCGCCTGCGGGGTGATCAAGCCGTAGGCCGATGGAGTGCCCGGCGTGCTGGATGGGTGGTTGCCGTGGTTCCGGTTTTCCTATTTGTTTCTGGCTCGCCTGGTTCCAGTTTCCCTGGTTCTGACTCTGTTGGTCCTGACTCCCTTGGTTCTGGCTCCCCTGTTTTCCGGTTCCCCTTGTTGTTGTGCTGGTTCCAGTCTTCCTGGATCCGTTTTCTGTGGTTCGGGTTTTCTTGCTTCGCGTTCTGCTTGTCGGCTGATTTCCGTGGCTCTGGTTTCCATAAAAGGCGAAGGCTAAAGGCCGGAGATGGAAGGCCGGAGTTGGACTGAACCGACTTTGAGATTTCTGCGAAGGGTGAGGTTGGGCGAGGATCTGCGACTATTGTGCGGTTGCGCAGGCCGGAGTGTGGAGAGTTTGGGAGAGAACGATGGGGAGGAGTTGAGGGCGTCTTCCTCCTGCGTGGCTGGGGATGTGAGGGGTTGGCGTTTGCGGAAGTACGAAGGCGGAACTGGGAAGTCGGAACTGGGAAGTCGGAACTGGGAAGGCGGAATTTGCGTATGGGAAGGAATGGCCAGTGCCACCATGCCGACGGTTCTACGCGAACGGGGCGAAGGCTCCAAGAGGCGGGGCTTGCGGCGGCTTTGGCCGATGGAGGAGCTGCGCGGCGTGCTTTCGGTGAGCGGGGATGGGATGGCGGCGGGGGCGAGGCGGCCTGGGGCGACGCAGACGACGCTGAGTGGGGAGATTGGCAGCGGGGAGAATGGCAGCGAAGGGGTTCGCCGCGGGGAGGTTGGCAGAGGGAAGATTGGCGGCAAGAAGGTTGGCCGGAACGGACTGGTGGAGGGGGCGCGGATGCCGCCTGAAGAGCCCACGCAGCGCTACCAGCCGCAGGCTACCGGAGAGACTCGCAGCGACTTGAGCGGCGCCCTGGGTGGAGGCGGCGGCCCTTTTGCGATGCCGGCGGAGCAGAGAGCGCTGGCCGCGCTGGCCAAGCGATGCCAGGAGGGTGATGCGAGCGCGTGGGAGCAACTGGCCGGATCCCAACATCGCAGAGTGTATGCGATCTGCTATCGGTTTACGGGGTCGCAGAGCGATGCGGAGGATCTGACTCAGGAGACCTTTCTGAAGATGTTCCGCAACCTGGGAAGTTTTGATGTGGAGAAGGGAAGTTTTACCACGTGGCTGACGACGCTGACCCGGAATCTGCTGGTGGATCATTATCGGCGGTCGCGGATGGAGCGCGCCAGCGATTCGCTGGATGAGAGCCAGGATGGGGAAGAGGATGGGCCGAGGAGGGTAGACCGGCTGGCCGATGGGGGAAGGAATCAGGAGCAGCAGCTTGCGGGTCTGGAGTTACGCGCGCAGATTCAGGAGGCGTTGAGCAGTCTGTCGCCCGATCTGCGGGAGGCGGTAATTTTGCGGGATCTGCAAGAGATGGATTACAAAGAGATTGCCGAAGTACTTGGGGTTCCGCAGGGCACTGTGAAGAGCCGGATCAGCCGGGGAAGAAGCGAACTTGCGCGGCTGCTGCGACGTATAGAAGGGCAGGTGATGTAAGTGGCGAAGAGAGGCAAGTTCGAGGGAGGGATGGCGCAGCCGGAGGGATGGCCGGGGAGTCGTGCGGAGGTATGCGCGATCTACGAGATGATGGCGCTGGAGGCGATCGACGGAACGCTGACTGCGGCGGAGCAGGTGATCTTTGATCGGCACATCGCTGGTTGTGAGGCTTGCAGGAGAGAGTTGGCGGAGGCGCAGCGCGGCGAGGCGTGGCTGAGCTTGTTGAAGAGCCAAGTGGTGGAACCACCGGCTGACCTGCTGGCAAGGGTGCTGGCAGGGACGACGGGAGGCTTCGCTGGGACGAAGGGATGGAAGGCTGAGGGCGAGGTTGCTTCTGCTGCGGCAGGGAAGGCACAGGTTCCCGCGGCGAGGCCGAACGATGCGCTGGATGGATTGCTGGGCGGGCGCGGAGGTGCGGCGCTGCCGGCACGCGTTGAGGAGCCTGCGGGGTGGACGGAGCCGGGCAGTGGATGGGGTTGGAGCGATGGGCGCGCGAGCGCCCAGGCGAAGGCATCGGCCGGGCGGCAGGGGGTGGGAAGGACTGCTGCGGGTGAGAGGGTGGGTTGGATGTCGAGCTGGGCATCGAGATGGGCCTCTGTCTGGGCGACGATGCAGCAGCCACGCCTGGCGATGACGGTGGGGATGGCCTTCTTCTCGATTGCTCTGACGTTGAATCTTACCGGGGTGCGGCTGAGGGATCTGAGAGCGTCTGATTTCACGTTTTCCGCGCTGAAACGCACTGCGGCGGATGCGCATGCATCGGTAGCCAGGATCTTTGAGAACAACCGTGAGGTGTATCAAGTGGAGTCGCGGTTGAATGAGTTGCGGAGTGTAGAGGCGATGAACGATGCGTCGTCTGCCGACCGGCGGTAAAGAGAGTGAGAAGAACGTGAGTACAAAGAGAGTGAGAAGAATATGAGTAAAAGAGAGCCGGAAGAGCAAAGGTAAAAGAGAGTGGGACGAGCAGGGGTAAAGAGAAGTCGAGAGAGCAAAGGGTAAAGATGGTCTGGAGCGGACTGGGCTAACGGATTGGGCGGAAGAGACTGCTGAAGAGACTTTGGAGAACACAGGGTTAAGAAGAGGCTGGAGAGCAAGACGCGAGCTGGGCTGGGGGTTTCAGGTCTGGGAGTTTCGGATTTGGAAAAGCGGGTTGGTGAAGTAAAGGGAAGGCAAGTCTGGCGAATATGGACATGGATTGGACCAAAGCGGACGGAGAGAACGCCCCGGAGACGGAGGGCGGCAGCGTGGGGGAGGGTTCGCAGGGGAGTGAGTCTGCGGGCGCGGTGCGGCGGGTGGGGTACTGCCAGGACTGTGGACGGCCGCTGACCGAGCCGACGGCGCGCAAGGTGGGGGGAGGGATGTACTGCGAACCGTGTCTGATGGCGCGGATAGCGGCGCGTCCGGCGGCGGGCGCAGCGCAGACGGCGCCACCGGGCGTTGCTGCAGCGCGCGTGCCCGATGGGATGCGGGGTGACGAGCCGCGGCCGGTGCTGGCGGCGGTTCTAGGTTTGATTCCGGGCGTGGGGGCGATGTATAACGGCCAGTTCGCCAAAGGGATGGTGCATCTGGCGATCTTTGTGATGCTGACGTTTCTGGCCGATAATGTGAGCGATTCTTTTGGAATCTTCTGTGCGGGATGGATCTTCTATATGGCTTTTGAGGCCTACCATACCGCAGTGGCTCGGCGTGACGGCTTACCCCTTCCGAATGCCTTTGGGTTCAATGATCTTGGCGAACGGATGGGGTTTGGGAGTGGGTGGGCGGGTGCACCGCCCGCAGTTGGGGTAAGACCCCCGAGCGCGCCGAGTGGGGTGGCGAGTCCGACGGCGCAGGCGGGGTTCCAAGCGGAGACGGCTGGAGCGCCCTATGGAGGTTCGGGATGGGCCGGGCCTGGAGATCCCTCTGTGCCGGGAGCTTCCGCTGATCCTGCGGCTTCTGCTGGGCATGGAGTTGCGGCTGGGCCTGGAGTTCCCGCTATGCCTGGAGTTCCTTATGGAGTGGGGAACGCGGCTCAAGTTGGAGCGGGTGCGGTTGGAGCGTTTCCGGGGTGGACGGGATACGTGTCTCCGACGGCGTTTGCGGGATCTGGATCTGCAGGGAGTGGATTTGCCGGGGGCGGGCGTGTGGGGCCGACAGGCTCGGCGGCGTCTGTGGCAGGGCAAGCGGCTGGGGTGCCTGCTGGACAGCCGATTGGGCAGGGAGCAGGCGCGTGGGGGCAGACGCCCTACACGGAGACCTTTACGGGTGCGCAAGCAGGCTATGGGGCCGGCGGAGCGGGTTATGGAGCGGGTTATGGAGTGCCCAGGGCGCTTGCGGATGGGCGACGGTTCCCGGTGGGGGCTTTGTGGTTGATTGGGCTGGGGGTGCTGATTCTTGCGGCCAACATGATGCAGAGCTGGAGGCTGACGCAGTGGTGGGCTCCGTTGTTCTTTGCCGGGCTTTCCGTGTGGGTATTCGTTCGCCGTCAGCGCGCGGGGGGGATGGGATTGCACAGGATGCGAGGGCCGATTGTGTTGATGGTGCTGGCGGTGGTGCTGGCGCTGCATGCAGCGAATCTTGCTGTAAGAGACGGCGTTGCGGCCTCGATTCTGCTGATTGTGCTGGGAGTGCTGATGTTGCTGGAGCGGGTGCTGGGCGGATGGCCGATGGCGTCGGCTGCGGTGACGGGAGCGAGCGGGTTGCAAGCGGCAGGCGCGGGGCCGGCGGGGAGTGTGGACGTGGGTGATGCTCCGGGGCGAGCGGAGTGGGCCAAGGCGGAGGACAGGGCGGGGCAGAGCGACATGGCTGGTGGAGTGAGGGGCGGTGGAGAGACTGTGGGCGAGCGGAAGGCTGGTGCAGAGGAGCAGGGGGGTAGTTCGCCGGAGGGGCAAGGACCGCGATGAGTTCTTATCCTCCTCCCCCGCCACCGCCGGATCCCTACGCAGCGGGTTATCGTCGCAGCGCGCTGCGGGCGCAGCGGCGGATGCTGAAGGCGCAGGCCCGGGCGGAGCGGCAGCGGCAAGATGCGGCGCGCCGCCATCTGCTGGATCAACAGAGAGCGGCGCGGCGGATGGCGTGGAGGGGATCGATTGTTGGGCCGTTGCTGATTCTGGCTCTGGGAGTGACGCTGCTGCTGGTGGAGCTGGGACGGATCCAGCGGGATGCGGCTCTGGGGTGGTACGGTCGCTGGTGGCCGGCGGTGATGATTGCTGTGGGAGTGATTCTCCTGTTGGAGTGGATGGCTGACGAGTGGTTGTCCGGGGCCAGGAGGTCTGCGGCTGCGGCTGCCGGGGCTGGGCCTGCCGGGAGCGGGATGGCCGGATGGGTGCCGGGTGGCGCGGGGAGAGTGCTGGGTGGGGGAGTGGTTTTGCTGCTGGTGCTGCTGGCGCTGGCGGGACTGGGCGTGCGGCTGGTTTGGGAGCCGATGGAGGGTGCGCTTTGCCGACGCAACTACAGTCTGGCGGATGGTTCTTCTGCGCTGGCGGCTCTGTTTGGCCAGCAGTACGACACGGACAGCTCGATGGTGAACGCGCTGCCGCAGGGTTCCGTGCTGTTGATTCACGATCCGCATGGAGATGTTACGGTCTCTGGTTCGAGCAGCGACGGGCAGGTACACGTGAGTGTGCATAGCGAGGCGCATGCGTGGGATGAGGAGCTGGTGAAGCAGAAGATGCAGGCGTTACAGCCGAGGTTTTCCGTGACGGGCGGGGTGCTGCACCTGGATGGGGGGGATGTGGCGGGCGGTGAGACAGATTTGACTGTGACGCTGCCGCACGCGGCCGGGGTGACGATTGTGGCGGACCATGGCGATGTGACGGTGAGTGAGGCGGGTGGGCCGGTGACGATCTCTGCCAACCACGGGGATGTGGATGTCAGTGGGGTGAACAACAGCGTGACGCTGCATTTGAATGATGATGATGCGAGCCTGACGCTGCACAGCGTCCATGGGCCGGTGGCGGCGGAGGGGCACTGCGGAGACATTGACATTGCTGAGGTGCAGGGAGACGTGACGCTGCGGGGAGATTTCTTTGGCTCTACGGATCTGGAGCACGTGGATGGAGCGATTCGGTTTGAGACCAGCCGAACGCAGTTCAGCGCGGCGCGACTGGAGGGCGAGTTCAATGTGGACAGCGACAGTCTGGATGCGAACGAGCTTTTGGGGCCGGTGATTCTGAAGACGGAGGACAAGAACATCACGTTGGATCGGGTTGAGGGCAGCGTGACGGTGACCAACCGCGATGGATCAGTGGAGGTGACGCAGGCGGCGCCGCTGGGCGCGCTCTCTATCCAGAACCATGCAGGATCGGTGGACGTGGGATTGCCGGGCGACAGTGGATTTGATCTGGATGCGCGGACGCGCAACGGAGAGATGGAGAACGACTTTGGCCTGAGCGCGGTGACGGCGGATGGGGTGAGCACGGTGCGCGGCCGGGTGGGGAAGGGTGGTCCGACGGTGACGATAGCAACGTCAGATGGAGATGTGACGGTGAGGCGAAGCTCGGTGGCTCCGCTGCCGGCGGAGCAGGCGCCGGCGACGATCACCTTTCCGCAACATGGAAGGGGTAGCAAGGCGCAACGGGCAACGGGTGCTACGCACTCGCCTTTGAAGGATTTTTGACGGGGTGGTGAAGGCGCAGAGGTGAGGGATGGATGGTGAGGCCGTGGCAAAGGCGAGTGTGGTTTGAAGCTGTGACGAGGGGCCGCGTGGGCAAAGGCTTCCGTATCCATTCAAATGGGGGTACAACAAAATTGTGTGGACGGTTGTAGAAACTGCCGAGTTCCAGAAGCAGGCCAAGGCGGTATGGAACGATGCAGAGCGCGAAGCCTTCATCGGCTGGATCGCTGCCAGCCCGGATGCGGGCGATGTGATTCCCGGGGGCGGACGGAGCGCGCAAAGTACGCTGGAGCCGTGCTGGAATGGGCAAGCGCGGCAGCGTGAGGGTGATCTATTTTCACCTGACAGACGAAGAGATTGTTTTGCTGTTGATGGTCTATGCGAAGGCTGTACGCGGCAACGTAAGGTCCAAGGATATACGGCGGGGGTGAAATGTGAAGGCAATGAAGAAGACGCTGAAGAAGATGGACGTCGACAAGGTGGCGCGCGCCGTCGAAGAGGATGCAGGCCAGGCGTTGCCGGGATTGCGCGAGTCTTTGGCGCAGGCCAAGGCCGGTGACTTTGCGCGAGTTCACACGCCGCAACAGATTGTGGCTCGCCGCCGCGGCCGCCCGGCGGGAAGCACGCAGGCCGTGACGAAAGAGGCGGTCAAGATCCGACTGGATGCGGATGTGATGGCGGTGCTTCGGGCGAGTGGGGCCGGCTGGCAGACGCGGATCAACGATGCTTTGCGGGCATCGCTGGCCCTGAGCGGAAAGGTTGTATCCAACTGACCACGCCCATGCGCCGTCCGTACTTCTTCAGGACGCCGCGCCCGATGAAGCGACGCAAGAGTCTTCAGGATTGTTTGGTGAAATTGTGGTTGGTCCGTTATGGGTCGACAGCTCTTCTTGCATACATTGGATGGCGGTTGAGATCGAGGGATGGGAGATGTGGCGGCGGGAGTTGAGCCAGCCGCCGCCGAGTATATCGCGGGGTGGGTGAGATGGCGGCGTATCCGGACAAAGAGGTCACTCGCCACTGGCTGAAGCTCCGCAACTGGCTCCAGAGTGAAACGTATCGGGTAGAGTCGTGGCCGGAGGATGAGTCTACCTAAAGGAATTTCAATGTCCTGTGCCGTGATGAGGATGGGTGGACGAAGAGCGCGATTTCATGTGCTTGGATTCCCTTCCGGGTGGGGTGGGTGAGCCAATTGCCAACGGCTTTGCTGTCCTCATCCGTAGACAGGTAAGTTTTGCCTCTTCAGCAGAATCTGTGGGTGGATTCCGGTTCCGGTAGTCGTCCGAGTGTGTGATAGAGGGCCATTTCCATCGCTTTGAAGGTGCGAAAGCGATAGGATCGTCTGGTTATCACACGGATTTTGTTGTTGAGACCCTCGACTGCGGCGCTGGACAGCTCTCCTTTGGCGCGGAACCAGTTGAGCAGCAGTTCCTCATGGTTACGCAGCATGCGGGCAACTTTCTGCATCGGTTCCAGGCGGCTGCGCAGGGCGCGGTCGCACCAGGCATGCAGAAAGCCGGCTGCCCAGAGGGGCGACTTGTATGTCCAGAAATGCAGGAAGGCTTCCTTCAACTCCCAGGCCCGGGCCGTCTCCAGTTTGCTGGCGATCAGCGCGTTGAGCTTTTTGCGAGCCTTGCCGCGTACCCGGCTTCCCTTGCGCAACAGCGGCCAGCGCATGTTCTTGAGTTGCTTGGCCTCGTCTTTGCTCTCTGCTTTCAGGCGGGTTCCCTCCGCCCGGCGCACTTGGTCCACGGCCTGGTTCCTGTGCTGGGTGATATGGAAGCGATCCAGCACATGCAGCGCCTGTCCCGCTTCGGCGGCAAGAACGTTCAGATAGGGCTTCCACATATCGCTGCAGACGAAGCGCAGCCCTTTGACCACCGCCGGCCCTAGCGCCTTCAAGCCCAGCCGGAGTGTCTTCTCCGAGCGCCGCTTGCCGATCCACAGCAGCCGCCGGCAGCCGGCGTCGATCTGGTAGATCACGGTCAGGAAGTTGTCGGCCTTCATGCCGTGTCCCCAGTGAATCTCGTCGACGCCAATGGATTCGACGCCACTGAGTTGGCGATGCTCCAAGCCCCACTCCACGAACCACTCCACCGAGCGATAGACCGCTTCCCAACTGGTCTGAGAGGCCTGCGCCGTCTCCCGCCAACTCAGCCGTCGCGCCCAGCGGGCGAGAAAGCCCATCATCGCCGTCGTCACCGGCCGCTTGCCGTGGCTCCACGGAATGTGCTCGACCACTACGCCGTGCTCGGCGCACTCCACCCGCCGTGGCGCATAACGGAACCAGGTTGGTATCCCCCAAAGGGGCACAAACAGCCAACGCCGCTCGGGCAAACGGTCATACCCAGGTGCGGGCTTCTGGCACAACGAACAGCGAGCGCGAATGCCACCATGCGCCGCGACGGTGATCTCGATCCGCTCGGTATGGCTCTGGCTGTCGAGGCAGAGGCGCACGTCCTGATAAACAAAACCAACAAAGGCTTGTATTCGATTCAATAGGGTCTTAATCTGAAGCTGAATAGCTGATCTCTCCTGTCGCGAACGCTTGAGTCTTTTGTTCTCGCAAACAGCAGACTAAGCCAACACGCAGGGGATCAGCTATTTCTTCTTAAACGGGAAAATCAAAATACTGCTCGTCGTGGCAGGGGCGGGGGGAAGTAGAAATCCCGCCGTACTTGCGGGATTTCCAAGCGAGGGGGGAAAGTCCTGCTCTTGGACTTTTCCACGGAGCGGCTTCTTCCACCGCCTGCTTTACCCACAAATACTGCTATAGAACCAGTATTTGATGACGGCGAGGGCGGTGAAGGTCTTCCCGAGGCCGACGCTATCTGCGAGGATGCAGCCGTTGTAGGTTTCCAGCTTGTTGATGATGCCCGTGGCGGCATCCCGCTGGAAGGTGTAGAGCTTTTGCCAGATGACGCTTTGATGGAAGCCGGTGCGCTCGTTGGGGAGCACGTCGCTGGTGATGTCTTCAAGAAACTCGTTGAAGATGCTGAAGAGCATGAGGAAGTAGATTCGCTGGGGCGAGTTTTCCTGATAGACCGAGGCGATGTGATCGCAGATCTGGCTGGTGACGTCCGAGACCCTGGCCGGATCTTTCCAGATCTGATCGAAGAGTTCAAGGAAGGTGCGGGTGGAGGGGAGGTCGTCGATGCGGCTAACGAAGTTCGATACGGCGTTGCCTTGCTGGTAGCCGAGGTCGACGGCGGTGAAGCCGTGCAGTGGGATGTAGACGGCGGTGGGCTGTTGGGTGGCTACGCAGGCAAACTGCTGCATGGGCGCGCCGCTGCGATTGGAGCGGAAGTTTGCCTTGCGCCGGATCCAGTCTGCACACTCCCGCGCGATGGCCCTTTGGGTGAGTCTGTTTTTGAGGCGAATTTCAAATTCGGTCCCAAAGAATCCTTGTTCCCGGCCGGCGGGTGGGATTTGAAATTCTCTGGGCTCCCTGCGGACGTTGTCGGTGACTTCGCCGGGGACGAAGGTTGGCGTGGTGAAGATGAATTGCAGGGATTCGATCTGTTCCAGCTCGCGACGCAGGGCCTCAAAGGCAAAGATGGAGAAGCAGGAGGCGGCGATGGCCACTTTGGCGCCGGGGACCATGGTGCGCTTGAGGTCGTCGCCGAGGAAGCGGGTGACGTTATCGAGGACTTCCATGGCGCCTGGTTGTGGGCGTCAGCGGAGGGCTGACTCCCATGCTCCTTTGGCCTTCTTGGTCTAATCTGGCCGCCGCGTTCTTCGCGAGCGATTGCTCGTGGGCCCAGATGAACTTCATAAGTGCCATCATATGGTTAATTATGAGGATGCTTTCTTCCCGGTTGAGGAGCGTGTTGTCATGGGCCAAGCTTCGGTTATTTCGCACGTCGTTGAACGCGTCGAGGACTGAAATCGAAGACTTCAGAATGATTTCGGTCATCCGGGACTCGATGAGCTTGAGTTCCTGGAGCTTCTTCACGTACCTGCCAAAGGCGGCGTTCAGGGACTCGTCTCGGTTGACTGTCATCCCGCGCCGCTTGGAGACCTCACGAACGAACTTCACGGTGAGCGTGTGCAGCCGGTCGAGCCCGGCCTCTGGCTCGTTCTTCTCGACTGCATCCCGGATGGGCGCGAACAGATGTTCCATGTTCTGAATACCGGAGAGTTGCGATATCACGCTCGCGTCGTGGACCTCGGCGGAGTGTGAAAGGCGCTCCGCTGCCGCTTCGCACCTTTTGCGGAGGATGGCGTTGTCGGAGGGTGCGCGTTCGACGAGGTCCTTACAGGAGTCGGCCGACGATGTGGTCGGGCTGGTTACTCCAAAAATGCCGAAGCCGCCACGCCTTCGAGCCGTCGCCGCCAATCGCTGGGTCGTCTATGTCGAGGCCCACGCTATCGATCACGAACTCCTGAAATTTGCGATTCGTGAAGTCGAGCACATACCCGGTTCTCATGCCTAGCAGCGATTCAAAGTCCTCCTTCTCTTGGTACTTCAGGTTCGCCATCGTTCTATTGACCTAAATCTATCAAAGTTGTGCGCTCGGGCCCGCCAGGGGACGGTCTGGAGGGCAGAGCGCAACGTTCGTAAGATGCCTCGCGGCGCTCGATGCTGGAGGAGCCTTTGACAGGCTTCCGAGGACGCTAGCAGAGAGGCGCAGCGGGGCCAGAGTGGATCGGGGGGCCGTCCTTTGCCGGCGGTTCTTTGCCAAGCGTGCCTGCATCAAAAAGGCCGTCCCAGCGCCACTTCGGTCGCCCGGTCTCGTGAGAACGCATGAGACCTTCCAGCTTTGCGCCCACATTTTCTCGGAGGGCTGAGGTGCTCCCCTTTGCGCCCCCGGAGGGGCTGTTACCCTCTCCCGCGAGTGACCGGCGCGTTGCCTCCGGAGATCTCCGGGCCTTAATGAGGAAGCCTCGCAGCGCTGGCCGAGATGAGAGGTCGGCGTCATATTCTGGTTCTGGGCTGTACTTTCGGGGCCGCATGATTCCTAGGATAGCCCAGGGGCCGCAGGGTGGCCTGCCGCAGGGGCGAGTGGGGGATGATGTTGCGAAGTGATGGTGACCGCGGCCCTGTCGACGTTCCAGCCGGGCCGATTGCGGGGAGGGCGGACGTCCTGCAAACCCACATCTCAAAGAACGAGATGTGGGGCACCCGCACCCCTTGAGAGGATTGAAGCGTTGCTTACACGAAGGTTTCGACTCGGTCCGACGTCCAGGCCGCAGCCCCGGTCCCGAAAAAGTCCGCGTCTTCGGTTCAGATGCAGCAGGAGAGAGATAGCGCGGCGGCGAGCACCGGCCAGTCTTCTTCGTCCCGGCCTAGGAACCGCCGGCACGAGTCAGCCTGAATGGGTGGCACTTCCGTTCTGGTCGAAGGTGCGCTGAGATCCTTTGGAGCGCGGGGGTAAGCCCGGCAGAGCCCTTGTTGTGGTCTGTCACGGCGATACCCTTCAGGCCTGGGTCGCTGCAAGCTTGTGGAAGAGAAGTTGCGTTTGGCGGCGTTCGCGCGATAGCGCCCGGTCCGGTTTGGGTCGCGCGGCGCATGCGCCGGTGGCCGGCACGGGTAAAATGTGCGCCGTCCTCCAACGTTTTCCATCCTTCACTTCGGTTCTCCCAGAAAGCGCAGCAGTCTGCGGAGGAGCTGCGTCCGGTGCTTTGTCTGACATTGCCACACGGTCAGAACCCGCCAGCCGCCCTTGCGCAATTCGCGCTGCACACGGCGGTCCCGCTGGCGGTTCCTGCCGATTTTCGTCTGCCAGAATTTGACGTTGGTGGACGGCGCTCTTCCGCGTGGGCAGTCGTGACCGTGCCAGAAGCACCCATTCACGAAGACGACGGATCGGCGCTTTCGCAACACGATGTCCGGCTTGCCGGGCAGGTCCTTCCCGTGCAGGCGGTAGCGGTAGCCCAGGCCGAACAGGAGCTTCCTGACCGTGAGTTCGGGGCCGGTGTTTTTGCCCGCGTCCTCCGCGGCGCTCGCCTCCTCCGCGGCGCTCGCCTCCTCCGCGGCGCTCGCCTCCTCCGCGGCGCTCGCCTCCTCGGCCATATCCTGAAACGTGACGCCGGAATAGATCGACCAGCCGAACTGCGCGCGGAGCTCGCGGACACGGCGAGCCCATTCGGCGATGCCGGAGACCACCATCAGTTCGTCGCCGTCAATGAGGTTAACCGGATAGCGCAGAAGGTAGGCGATGATCCACCCACGGGTGGAGGCGGCCTCCTTCTTTGGGGTCAGGGTGAGTTCCGTGGAGGCGCGGGGGCGGCTTGGGCGGTTGGTCGACATGGCGCAGAGAGGGGCTGTCGCTGTGGCCCGGCGAGGGCGGGTCTCTCTAATTCCTGCTCGGCGTCTAGATGTTTGCCACGGCGGGCCGATTGCGGGGAGGGCGGACGTCCTGCAAACCCACATCTCAAAGAACGAGATGTGGGGCACCCGCGGCCCGGGCGGCGCAGGGGCGCACGGAGAGACAGGCGGCAGGTGCGCCGCAGTTGAGCGATGCCGAGGTGAACCGCATGGTGCGTGCTCTGCGGTGAGTTTGCCCGGCGGGGTTCGCCGCGTGGTTCTTTTGATGCGAGTGCGTTGTTTTTGTGGTGCCTGGGCGCGGTTGGGTTCGGGCGCAGGGCGCTGTTTGCGTTCCAGCCTTGCAGGAGCGGGAGCGCTGCCGCAGCGATGCAGATTGCGGCGGGACGAGTGGCTACAATAGCGAGAATGCAGAGTTGCTGCGAAGATGGCTCGGAGGGTTCGCTGGAAGAGCGGCCAGGAAGAGGCGCTGAGATAGCTATGCTCTTGAGTGGCATGATCTTTGCAAGGAGGATCGAAGCGTGATGCGTAGGATGAGAGATGGGAAGACGCAGAGGCGGTTGGGGCCGTTGGCCGATGGGGTGCGGCGGTCTGTTTGGTGTGCGCTGGTAGTGGCGGCGATGCTTGCCCTGGGCATGGGTTTGTCGGCTGCTGCGCAGGCAAGTGGTGAGGCTGCTGCGCAGGCGCGGGGGTCGGCTACGGTGCATGGGGGCGGCGGCACGGCGACGCAGGCGGAGAGCGCAGCGGTGACGCCGGTTGTGTCCCCTGCGATGGGTGAGGAGTACGCGCGGCCGCATGAGTTGGTGGATGTGGGCGGCGGGCGGAAGATGAATCTGTTTTGTATGGGAACGGGGACGCCGACGGTGGTGTTCGATTCCGGGCTGTCTGACTGGTCCAGCATCTGGGCGCTGGTGCAGCCGGGTGTTGCGCGGGTGACCCGCGCCTGCTCCTATGACCGCGCAGGGATGGGATATAGCGATTTTTCTGCCGCGCCAAGGACGCCGGTGTCCATTGACGAGGACCTGCATACGCTGCTGCATAACGCGAAGATTGCCATGCCGGTGGTGCTGGTGGGACATTCACTGGGCGGGTTCAACATGAAGCTGTATGCCGCGCTGTATCCCAAGGAGGTTGCCGGGCTGGTGCTGGTGGATCCATCGGAAGAGCGCAGCTACGAGCGCACTGTGGCGGCGGTTGACGCGAGGTATGGGGCGGCGGTTATGGCGAGGATCTCCCTGGACGATATTGCAGAGACTACGATGGCGATTACCCATTACAGCCAGTGTGCTGAGATGGCTGCGAGGAAGGATCTGGATCCGGAGTCTGATGTGTATAAGATGTGTACCGATCCGGTGCGGCCGCCGCTTGGTCCAGCGATTGCCGCGGCGCGGGAGAAGATCCAGGTGACGGGCGCCTACCAGGAGACGCAGGCGTCTGAGCTGGCGTACAGCATCTACGGCGATCCGCGGGGTGATGCGATCTATGCTCGGCTGTTTGCAGGACAGCCGTTTGGCGCACGGCCGCTGATTGTGCTGACGCACAGCATCTATGATGCGAAAGATACAGACGCAGCCGCTGAATTCTTTGCCTGGAATACGCTGCATAACCAGACTGCGAGGCTTTCACGCCGGGGGGTGAATCGGATTGTTCCGGGAACGCACCACAATATTGAGGTGGATAAGCCGCAGGCGATTGTGGACGCCGTGACGGAGGTGGTGAAGAGGGTTCGCGCGCAGTAGAGAGCGATGGAGGGGTGGGAGGAGAGGGACGGCTCCGATGGTTGCCGACAGGTGAGCAGCCGTCGAGGTTGAGGCGGGCGGTGAGGCGAATTGGTGCGCCGACGCGAGGAGCGCGCAGCGGGTGATGGGATGGCGGTGGTTTAGCTTTTGCCGAAATCGTCGGGCATTTGCACGGCGACGACCTGGCCGCGGGCGGTGGCGACGCCTTCTGCGTAGACGGTGGATTCGATGACGACTTTGCGGCCCGTGATCTGCGTGACGCGACCGCGGATGGTGAGCGGAGGGCCGAGCGGCGTGGGCTTGAGGTAGTCGACGTGCAGGGAGGCGGTGACGAAGCGGAAGGGAGGTTCGGTTCCCGGTTCGCGGCCTGCGGCGCGATAGGCGGCGGCAGCCGCCGTGCCGGTGGAGTGGCAGTCTACGAGCGAGGCGATGAGGCCACCGTAGACGAAGCCGGGAATGGCGATGTGCCAGGGTTGAGGGGTGAAGACGGAGACGGTTTCTTCACCATCCCAATCGGTGCGGATGTGGTGGCCGTGGGGGTTGAGGCGGCCACAGCCGTAACAGTGCGCGAGGTTCTCAGGGTAGGAATCCTGTATGGCCATGATGCTGTCAGTTTAGCTGGCTGGGGCGAATGCCCGCAGGACGTGGTGCGGTATTGGGCGATGAAACGGGGGCACCCTGAGTGTTTTGTTCGGCGGTAAAGGTCCGGTGCAGAGCGGTTTTCCGCGGCGATGCGCTGGAGGATCCGCAGTGCGGTGGAGGATGCAGGCGAGGAGGGTAGGGTGTATGGAGCGTTGCCGGAGGAGCGGGGTGGGTGGGCGGTGGCTGGTTGCGGGGTTCGAGCGATGGGCTGGAAAGGTGAAGAGAATCGTCCGGCTGGTGGTTGATTATCATCCGTCGTGTGGTTGATTATCATCCGTTCCATGACTGGTTATCTGACGCTGCTCGCGTCTTGCAGAGCCGCTCCGAGACGCGCTGCGACGCGGGGGCAGCGACGACCGCGAGTCGCGGTGGGAAGGCCTTTGGGACGCGGGTTTTTAAGACATTGAAACCCGGGGGCGCTGCCGGCGCAGCGCCCCCGGTGAAGAGTTTCAGGCGAGTATGGCGGCAAGATCCTCTTGTGGGGTTTTGATGCCCATGAGGTTGAATTTTTCATGCAGCAAGGTGAGGACCTGCGGCGAGAGGAAGGCCGGCATGGTGGGTCCGATGCGGATGTTGCGCACGCCGAGGTGAAGCAGCGTGAGCAGGATGGCTACCGCCTTTTGTTCGTACCAGGAGAGTACGAGCGAGAGCGGTAGCTCATTGACGCCGCAGTTGAAGGCTTTGGCCAGAGCCAGAGCGATTTGCAGCGCGGAGTATGCGTCATTGCACTGGCCGAGGTCCAGCAGCCGCGGCAGGCCGTCGATTTCGCCGAAGTCGAGTTTGTTGAAGCGAAACTTGCCGCAGCCCAGGGTGAGGATGAGGCAGTCATCGGGGACGGCTTCTGCCAGTTCGGTGTAGTAGTTGCGCGCGGAGCGAGCTCCGTCACAGCCGCCGATGAGGAAGAAGTGACGGATGGCGCCGGATTTGACAGCGTCCACGACCTTGCCGGCAGCGCTGAGTACGGCATGATGCGCGAAGCCGACGGTGATCTCTTCGTCGCTGCCATCCTCGGCAAAGCCCGGGGCGGCGAGCGCGGCGGCGATGACGGGTGTGAAGTCCTGATTGGAGATGTGCTGAACGTCTGGCCATCCGACGATGCCGGAGGTGAAGATGCGTTCCTGGTAGGTGAGTTTGGGCTTCTGGATGCAGTTGCTGGTCATGAGGATGGCGCCGGGGAAGGCATCAAATTCATTGGCCTGCTCCCACCATGCGCCGCCGTAGTTGCCGGCCAGATGAGCAAAGGCCTTGAGCTTGGGATAGCCGTGCGCGGGCAACATCTCGCCGTGGGTGTAGACCTGAATGCCGAGGTCTTTGGTCTGCTGCAGGAGGGCGTAGAGGTCATGCAGATCATGTCCGGAGACGAGGATTGCCTTGCCTTTGCGCGCCCCCAGACGGACCTTTGTGGGTTGCGGATCGCCGAAGGTTTCGGTGTGGGCTTTGTCGAGGATCTCCATGACGCTGTAGTTCAACTCGCCGACGGCTAGCGCCTGTTGCAGGAGCTGGTCAGCGGTGGGGGAGGGATGGGTGAGGAAGTTGAGAATCTGATGGAAGCGGGCGAAGATGGCTGGACTGCCTGAGCCCAGGGCGAGGGCGTGTGCAGCGTAGGCCCCGGCTCCTTTGAGGCCGTAGAGCACAAGCTCCTGCAGGTTGACGACCTCCTGGCCCGAGGCCAGGAAACGCGTGGGCAGAAGCGTTTGCTGACTCTGTGCGAGCAGGCCATCGAGGGTGGAGGCGGGCTTCCAGACGGCGGGTCCGGCGAGATCGTCCGGGACTACGGAGGCGGCGACGCTGGCGTCTTCATAAAGGATGCGAGCGCTGTTGCGGATGTTGACGGCCTGACGAATGAGGGCGACGATCCGCGCGGGATCGAAGTTGACATTGGTGAGGGTGGCGTAGAGAGCATCGATGGTGAAGGCGTCGATGGCCGGATCCGCTGCGCCAAATCTCCGGGCGCGGTGCGCGTACATGGAGATGCCTTTGACGATGTGGAGTAAGAGATCCTGCAAGGCTGCGGTGTTCTCGTCTTTGCCGCAGACGCCAAGGTTCTGGCAACCTTCTCCCATTGCTGTTTGCTCGCATTGATAACAAAACATGATGATCTGCCCCTTCTGGTTTTGACTTCCAAGTGAAGTGTAGGCAGCGGGGAGCGCGGGTACAGCGACTTAAGTCACATGCGCAGGATGCAGCGATGGGAGCGCGATGAATGGCGGAGTTTTGCGTGGTGGCGGAGAGATTGGGCGTGCGCGCTATGCGCTGGTGTGCGGCGTGGAAGAGAGAGGTTCTGAGAGACGAACGAGCTCTGGCTGCGGCTACAATGTGGTGACGTCGCTGTGCAGCGATGGTGCGTCGGCTGAGGCTCTGCGGCGTGAGGTGTGAAGGGTGCTGCGAAGCTCTGTGAGGGTGACGAGGATGAGAAAGAATCGGTTCAGGTGGTGGCATGGAGTTGTCTTTTATGCAGGCGTACAACTGGCGCAACTAGCACTGCGCGGAATGGTACGGCGATGGAGGGAGGATGAAGAGAGGCGAACGCGGGACGAGGATCGGAGGGCCTATGAGGCCAAGCGCCTGCCGGTGTTTGCGCCTCCGGGGGTGGCGTTCCCGATTGCATGGGGGATCAATAGCCTGTGCGCGATTGCGGGCGGTCTTCATGTGCTGAACCTTGCACCAGAGAGACGGGGACGCAGCGAGTTTCTGCGGTTGCAGGCGGCGGCGTGGATTCTGTATGCCTTGTTCGATACGGCTTACTTTGGGTTGCGTTCGCCGATCAATGCGGCGCTGGTGACGTTTGCGTATACGGGGGTAACGGCTGCGTCCCTGGATGTGGCGCTTTGCCGCATGAGGGAACCGAAGGCGGCGCTTTCCCTGGCGACGACCGCGGCGTGGCTTGTGCTGGCGAATCCGGTAGCTGTGACGCAGGCAGCGTGGAACCGCGATCCGTTCTGGGAGGCCGGGCCGTTCTGTGATCCGCCGGCGGGTTGGGAGAAGTTGCGCGGGTCCGCGGAGGCTATGCGGCTAGAAGCGAAGACGGAGACGGCAGAGGGAGAAGACGCCGGCGGAGGAGAGGAAGAGATGGGTGAGGGGTTTGAGCGGCATTAATGCAGCGCTGCCGGGCGGGTGATGGATGGTGGGGTTCTGCGTGGTGGCGGAGAGCTTGGGCGTGCGTGCTGTGCGCCGGCGCGCGAGGGTTCAGAAGGCAAATTTGACGGCGAGCTGGATGATTCGGGGTGGGGCCGCGTTGACGAACTGGCCGAACTCATCGCTGCTGATGTTGCCGTTGACTGCGGCGGCGCCGAAGAATTGTCCGTGGTTGAGAAGATTGAAGGTCTCCAGGCGAAGTTGGATGGAGCGGGCCTTGGGAAGTTGCAGGTTTTTGATGAGAGCTACATCAAAGTTTTCCGCGCCGGGACCGTAGAAGTAACGCCGCCGGGTGTTGCCATTTTGACCGAGCGGCGGCAGACCAAATAACGGAAAGTTGAAGGCTGGGCGGCCGTTGCGCGGATTGTGATTGACCTGCAGCGGGCCGGGAGCAACCTGGGGCGTATCCACTCCATTGTTGTTGATGCCGTTGGGAATGGTGCCGAGCAGGGAGGTGTCATTGTTATTGAACAGGGTGACCGGAAAGCCGGTGCTGAAGCGGGTGACGCCGGAGAGTTCCCAGCCTGTGGTCCAGAGATTGCGATGATGAAACAGATGCTGGAGGGGCAGAGTTTCGTCATAGCTGGCGATAAAGTTCTGAGTGACATCAAAGGATGAGACTGCGCGGGTAAGAGAGTAGTTGCTGGGGTTGAGTTGCTCGGCCAGGCTGGAGGACTGGTCAATGGACTTGGAGAAGGTGTAACCGAGGAGAAACTGCCGGCTGCCTGCATTGTGCTGCAAGGTGAGTTGGAGCGCGTTGTAGTGAGAGTTGTTGGCGCTGATCTGGTTGCTATCGCTGGAGAACTGCGGGCCGAGCGGAGCGCGGGTCCCTTGAATGACGGCGCCGGTGCGGGTGGTGAAGGTTGCGCTCTCATTGAACGGGCCGCAGGTGGGGGAGCCGGGAGCGACGTCGCTGGGCTGACTGAGGCTGAGACAAAGCGCAGGATTGCCGGGATTATCTTCTACCAGCACCAGCATGTGGTGGGACTGCGTGCCTACGTAGCTGACACTGAGTACTGTGCTGCCGGTGAGCTGGCGTTGGATGGAGAGCATGTAGT
This sequence comes from Acidobacteriaceae bacterium, assembly GCA_049977105.1. Taxonomy (GTDB): domain Bacteria; phylum Acidobacteriota; class Terriglobia; order Terriglobales; family Acidobacteriaceae; genus Granulicella. The sequence continues at coordinate 56,294 of JBMFGX010000007.1, forward strand.
TTTCTGCGTAGGCGTCGACGTTGTGGTGGTCGAAGAAGGGATCGCCGGAGATGGGCAGGTCCTGAGGCCAGTTGACATCGACAGGATGACGGCGTGAGGCCCCGTAGGGCACGATCGGCATGGGAAAACGCTGACCGAGGTTTTGTCCGTTGGCAGCCAGGATGAACGGGGTGGAGAAGAGAGGGGAGGCGGGTGTGGTGAAGGAGATGCCGTAGGGTGGATTGCCGCTCATGATGCCGGGCGAAAGGCCCTGGAAGGCGGTGTAGAAGATGCCGTAGCCGGTGCGAATGCTGGTGTAGCCGGTTGGGCCGAACAAGGTTCGCAGCAGGCCGTGGCTGGAGGTTGGAGAGTAGGCTAGCCCGATGCGGGGCGAGAGGTTGTGGTACTGGGTTGCGGCGAGGGTGCTGGGTATGCCGGGATCCCCGGGATAGAGCATGCCCAAGGGAGCGCCGGGAAAGACTTGAGATTCCTGACCGAGAACGATGGTTTGCATCTGGTTGTACTTTTCATGCCAGGGAGGGAGGAGATCCCAACGCAGACCATAGTTGAGGCTGAGGTCATGCGAAAGGCGCCAACTGTCCTGCCCGTAGAGGCCGAGGTACTTGTTGCGAGGGTAGTAGTTTTGCGGCGAGCCCTGGGTGTAACTACTGGCAATGCCCAAAAGGAAGTCCGCGAAGTCCAGGCCGGTCTGCGAGCCTTGAAAGGAGAAGCTTCCGTTGTAGTAGGCCTGCGGGTGCATGTTGATCTGATCGAGATGAAATTCACCGCCGAGGCTGAAGGTATGAGATCCGACGACGTGGGAGAGGCTGTCAACCCACTGGTAGATGTTGTTGGCCTGGCTCAGGCTGGTGGCTGGGACTCCGATGGTGTAGTTGTTGAAGACGACGTTTTCCACGCCTTCGGTGGCGTGATCCTGGACGACAATTCCGGGGGTGTTGGAGCCGGTGACAAAGCCCTGCGAGCTGAGGCCTGGGCCGACACCACCGACGGGTTGGCCGACGCTGTTGTAGTCTCGCATGTAGCTGAAGTGGGCCTGATTGATGGTGTTGGGGCCAAGCACCTTGACATCGCTGAAATTGACTAGCTGCGCGTTGCCGCGGGAGATGGCGCTGAAGCCGGGAACGTTGGCTCCCTGTTGTCCGGTGGGATAAGGGTTGTTCAACGAATAGTTGTCGAGGAAGTCGTAGAGGTAGAGGCGACCCCAACGGGTGTTGGCGTCGATGCGTGCGGACTCTTTGTCGTCCTGCAGGGTCTCAGCGTAGTTGGAGGTGGTGAACTGCGAGGGCCCATCGTTGGGCTGAGGGATGTACTGCAAGAGTTGGCGGGCGGGAGCGGACCAGATGCGTTGCGGAATCTGCGCATTGGGAAAGACGCATTGGGAGGAGTCTGTGCAGCCTTGGACGTAGTAGGGTTCTCCCTGAGTGACGGCGTAACCCAGTTTTTGCGAAAGCTGGTTCGCCCAATAGGGGCCGGTGACGGCTCCGGTGAGAAATGAGGCGATGTCAGAGAGGTTGCCGGCGCGATCTTGCAGGGATGGAACTTGAATCAGGCCGGAGTCAATGCCATGGGTCATGCGGGTGCCTTGATAGTCGGCAAAGAAGAACGCTGCATTTTTGCGAATGGGGCCGCCTACGGTGCCGCCAAACTGGTTCTGGCGATAGGCTCCGCGAACGGGTTCGAGGTAGTTGCGGGCGTCGAGGCTGGTGTTGCGGAGGAACTCGAAGAGATTGCCGTGGAGGTGATTGGTTCCGGTTTTGGTGGCGACGAGGATCTGCCCGCCGGAGTAGTTGCCGTACTCTGCATTGAAGTTGTTGGTGAGGATGCGGAACTCGCGAATGGAGTCGAGATTGGGTACGATGGCCGCGCCCATGTTGATCTCTTCTTCTACATCGCTGCCGTTTACGGTAAAGCCGTTATTGGTCTCCTGCTGGCCGCTGACGGAGAGGTTGCCGGGGTTGAGGTCTCCGGAGGGATTGAAGACGGAGACGCCGCTGACGACGATGGCGCCTGGCTGGGCGGAGTTCTGTGGAGCGACGCCGGGCTGGAGTTCAAGCCGATTGGTGAAGCTGCGTCCGTTGAGTGGCACTCCGACGAGGATTTTTCCGGTGATGACTTCACCCATCTGGGTGGTTTGTGTGTCGGCGTGCATGGTGGAGTCTGTGACGGTGACGGTGACATGCGGTGAGCCGACCCTGAGGACGATGTCGATTCGGAGAGCGGAGTTTTCATCGAGAGTGATGCCGGTCTTTGCGTAGGATTGGAAGCCGGAGGCAGTTTTGCAGGTTACGTCGGTGGGTTTTGCGGATTGAATGATGGTGTTGCGGCGGGGTTGATTGCGATGGAGACAGCCGGCTTGCGGGGCGATGGTGATCTGATAGATTCCGATGGGAAGCGAGGGAAAGGCGTAGAAGCCACGCTGGTTGCTGGCGGTGGTCTGTAGCAGGCCCGTCTCCAGATTGGTGATGGTTACGGATGCGCCACGGACCACGGCTCCGCTGGTGTCTTTGATGACGCCGGATATGCTGCCGGTGTTGCCGGCCCAGGAAGAGGGATGCAGGGCAACGAGAAGAGTGATGGCTGCGAGGATGCGGCAGGTGCGCGAGGTGAGGCGTGGAAATGGTCGGATGAAGTTGCGCAGCACTTCTGCCGGTGCAGGCATGGAGGGTGAAGACGTGGTTGGATTGCGATCTGCGAAGAGCAGCGCGATTTGCAGGGCACAGAAGAAGAGCATCAGCGAAGGGTTCAGCACGGGCCGCAGGGGATGGAACACAGATGGAGGGCCGGCCGGCTCAAGATCTACTATAGGGGGCGGAGACGCTGGTTTAACGCAGACTGGATGCGGTAAATTGTCGCACCTTGCCTGAGGCTGAGGGGCATATGCTGATGAAGAGGAAGAGGTGGAATGGCTGTGGACGCAGCGAAGGATAGACCCATGCTGACGAAAGACGCGGCGCCCGATCTGGCGTTGCCGTGGGTGGTGCGGCTGCGCTATGGCATGGTGTTGGGCGCGACTGGGATCCTGCTGGTGCTGGGCTTTGTTTTCTGGCCGGATTGCAGGTTTCTATGGGCGTTTGCGCCGCTGGCGGGTGTTCTTGGCAGCAACCTTCTGCTGGATCGCGCGGTGCGACGAAAGGCCCACTATCCGCAGACGGTGCTGGGGGCGGTGTTTCTGTTTGATGCGCTGTGCCTGACGGTGGTGCTAGGGTTGACCGGTGGACCGGAAAACCCATTCAGCCTGTTGTATCTGGTGCAGATTACGTTCTCTGTGGTGGTGCTGGAGAAGATTTGGACCTGGGTGCTGGGCACGGTTTCTGCAGTGTGCTTTGGGTTGTTGTTTTTTTACCATCTTCCGTTTGCGGCGTTTCATCTTGGCGATGCGAAGCATGGTTTTTCACCGCATCTGGTGGGAATGTGGGTTGCTTTTTTAGTGGCGGCGACGCTGATTGCGTTCTTTACGGGCCGGGTGTCTGATGCGTTGCGGCTGCGGGAGCAGGAGGTGCTGGCGCTCCAGGAAGACATTGCGAAACATGAGAGGCTGGCCTCGCTGGTGACGCTGGCGGCCGGAGCGGCCCATGAGCTGGGCACGCCGCTGTGCACGATTGCCTTGATCTCGCAGGAGCTGGTGCATTACGCATCGGGTTTGCCAGAGAGTGAGGAGCTACGCAGCGATGCGAAGCTGATCCGTTCCGAGGTGGAGAGGTGCCAGCGAATCCTGCAACGGATGAGTGCGGAGGGTGCGGAGCCGACGGGGGAGTGTGCCCGGACGATTCAGATGAGCGATCTGCTGAGCGAGATGCAGCAGCAACTTCCGGAGGCGCAGAGTGCGGGTGTGATGCTGGATGTGGCGGATGGCGAAGCGGTGGTGACGCTGCCGGTACGAGCGACGATTCAGTCGCTGATTGCGCTGGTGCAGAACGCGCTGGATGCAGATGCCAACGGTCAACCGGTGGTGGTTCGAGCATCTTGCAGCGGCTCTGAGGTGAACTTCACGGTTACCGATAGCGGGCGGGGGATGGCAGAGAACGTTCTGCGCCGAGTTACGGAACCTTTTTTTACGACGAAAGAGCCGGGCAAGGGAATGGGGCTGGGGACGTTTCTGGTGCGGACGTTTGCAGAGCGGATGGGGGGAAGTGTGGCGTTTGCGTCGGCGCTGGACAAGGGAACCACGGTGACGCTGAGGTTACCGATGCAATCGGTGAGGTATGATAATCATGTTGCAGTCTGAAGGGAGTTCGCTGGCGCTGGTAGTGGACGATGATGAGGTGTTCCGGAAGCGACTATGCCGGGCGCTGGTGGAGCGCAAGTGGGAGGCCAGCGGGGTTGCCAGTGGGGAGGAGGCTATTTGCTTTGCGCAGGAGAGCAGCCCTGATCTGGTTTTGGTGGATCTGCGGATGCCTGGGATGGGTGGACTGGATACGGTGCAAAGACTGCGAGCGCTCGACTCTTCCATGGCTATTATTGTTTTGACTGGCTATGGGAGTATTCCGACAGCGATTTCAGCGATGAAGCGAGGCGCGGATCAATACCTGAGCAAGCCGGTGGACGCGGATCAGATTCTGGCGGCGTATGAGAATCTGCAGACCGCTGGAGAGGAGGGATCGGTTGCGCCTGCAACGACTCCGAGTCTGGCCAGGGTGGAGTGGGAGCACTTGCAGCGGGTGATGGCCGATTGCGGAGGGAACATCTCTCAGGCGGCCCGCACTCTGGGCATTCACCGGCGTTCGCTGCAACGGAAGCTCTCGAAGTACCCGCCAGCGCATTGAGGGAGCCGACGAGCTGTGGAAGTTGGCATGGGCGGTGGTGATGTGGTGCGGCTGGGTGTGGCTGTGGCTTCGGGTGACCGAGGGCGAGTTTGATAGAGAGTCAGCCGGAGTTTGATGGTTGCAGGCGCGGAAGTGCGGGGCAGTTCTTGTTGAGGGGAAGCTTGCCGGCAAAAAGAGACGATTGCCGCCGGTGTGGACGCTGGAGCGTGGTGGTGCTCTGGATGGCTGCTTTGCTGCTGCCGGGCTGTCGGCATAGGCTTGCTCCGGCTGCGAATCTGACGGGGTATTGGGCCTTCCGGGTTCCGAACGGCGGCACTGGCTATTTTGAGCTGAAGCAAGACGGGAGCGCGTTGCGCGGGACGGATATTGGCCTTCTGAAGCTGCCGTTGCAGGGAGAGATTCATGGGCGAGAGTTTCACCTGACGGCGAGCTTTACCCAGGCTGGCCATCGCTTGGAGGTGAGGTACGACGGTAGCGTGCAGCCGCAGGGCATCGCTATGACGGAGCAGAAGCCGGTGACGACCAACGGCGGAGGGGAGATGGTGATCCGGGGGACGCTGGAGCGGACCACGCGCAGCGTGATTTTTCCGGCTCCGCTGCCGCTGCCGCCGCTGAAGGATCTGGCTCCGAATGGGCTGGCGAAGCTGCCACCCATGGGCTGGAATAGCTGGAACAAGTTCCACACGATGATCGACGACCGCACGGTGCGGGAGATGGCGGACGCGCTGGTTGCGAGCGGCATGAGCCGAATGGGCTACAAGTATGTGCTGATTGATGGAGGCTGGCAGGGAAGCCGCGATGCGCAGGGCAATCTGCAGGGGAATGCGCGGTTTCCGGATATGAAGGCGCTGGCGGATTCTGTGCATAGTAAAGGGTTGAAGATCGGTATCTACTCCACGCCGGGGCCGCGAAGCTGCGGAGGATATGAGGGCAGCTTTGGGCATGAGGCGCAGGACGCGAAGCAGTTTGCAGCGTGGGGCTTTGATTACCTGAAATACGACTGGTGCAGCGCGAGCCTTGTTTACCGGTTCCGGGACAAGCGCGCGGTGTATCAGAAGATGGCCGAAGCGCTGCGGGCGTCGGGGCGGCCGATGGTCTACAGCCTGAGTGCCGGGAGTCCGGGGATATGGAAATGGGCTCCCAAGGCGGGCGCGAATCTGTGGCGGACTGGAGGCGACATTACCAACACCTGGGCTTCGATTGAGAAGATTGGATTCAGCCAGCCCGCGATTGCGAGCTATGCGGGGCCGGGCCACTGGAATGATCCCGACAACCTGGAGGTGGGCAACGCCGGAGTGAGCGATGAAGAGGGGCGCACGCAGATGAGTTTGTGGGCGCTGCTGCGGGCTCCACTGATTGCGGGCAATGATCTGCGGAGTATGACGCCTGCGACGCGGGAGATCCTGACCAATGCTGCCGTGATCGCGATTGACCAGGATCGGCTGGCGCTGCCCCTGAAACAGGTTGTGGACGAACCATCCATCAAGGTGTATGTGCGTAAGCTGTGGGGCAGCGATGTGGCGCTTGGCATCTTCAATACCGCAGATCAACCGGCTGAGACGAAGATCTTGTGGCGCCAGGTGGGGCTGCGCGCGGCGGCTGATGCAGGCCGCCTGCGTGCGTTGGACGTGTGGAGCGGCAAGCGGAGCGCGGTGGGAGGAGACGGCTATACGGCGAGTGTTCCCGCGCATGGGGTGGTGCTGCTGCGGTTGTCGCAGGGTCAGGCGGGGATGGCGCCGGAGTAAATGGCCATACCGGCTACGGCGTCGACTCCCATGGAGTCCAGAGCTTTGACCTCGTCGATGGCGCGGATTCCGCCGGCGACGATGAGTTGGCGGCTAGTGGTGGCGCGAAGAATGGCAGCGACATCCAAGGGGAAGCCCTGCATGGTGCCTTCGGTATCGACGTGGGTGTAGAGGAAGGCGGCGCAGTAGTCTTCCAACCAGGTGACGGCCTCCTCCGGCCCGAGGTCGACATGTTCTTTCCAGCCTCGGACGGCCACTTTGCCGCCTTTGGTGTCGATGGCGAAGCAGAGAGCGTTCTCGCCGAGGGTGCGTTTCAGTTCTTCCGCAAACTCCAGCCGAATGAGCTTGTGCCGGCGCTTTTGCTGTGCGGGCTCCGGATCGGCGCCAAAGAGGGTAGAGCCGTAGATGACGCGCTGCGCGCCGGAGTCGAGCAGCCGCTGACCGTCCTGGGCGGAGCGCAGCCCGCCGCCAACCTGGCAGGGAAGGCGTTTGCAGATCATTGTGACGAGGGCGGCGTTTTCCCCCTGGCGCAGGGCGGCGTCAAGGTCAATGAGCTGGACCAGCGGATATTTGCTGAACCGTTCTATCCAGTATTCAAAGTCGTCAAAGGACAGAGCGAGCTTCTCGCCTTGTACGAGCTGCACGATCCGTCCTCCCATCAGATCGATTGAAGGAATCAACATGGGGTTATTTTAACGGCTTTTGACGGCAGGGCTGAAGGCGGGTTGCTGTGGAACATCCGCGGAAGGAGGGGCTCGGTTGCGTGGAAGGCATGATGGTTTGGCGAGGAGTGGTGGAGGCGTGGACGCAAGGAGAGCGTGGTCAGTGGAAGGATGAATGGTCAGCACGGCAGGCGCAGGGGAACGCCGGCGGAGGCGATCTCCGTTTTGAGCTGTCGGGAGTCTGTGATGCCGAAGTGAAAGATGCTTGCTGCCAGAGCTGCGTCGGCTTTGCCGTGGAGAAATACTTCGGCGAAGTGCGCGGCGGAGCCGGCTCCGCCGGAGGCGATGACGGGGATCTGAACGGCCTGGGAGACGCTGCGTGTGAGGTCACAGTCAAAGCCGGTGCGCATGCCGTCGCAGTCCATGCTGGTGAGCAGGATCTCTCCTGCGCCGCGCTGCTCGGCCTCGACTGCCCAGTCCACGACGCGGCGGCCGGTGGGCTTTCTGCCGCCGGAGACGTAGACTTCGGCTTGACCGACGGGGTCGGCGGAGTGTTTGGCGCGGCGGGCGTCGATGGCGACGATAACGGCCTGGGCTCCAAAGCCGGCGCCGATTTCGGCGATGAGCTCTGGCCGGGCGATGGCGGCGGAGTTGATGCTGACCTTGTCGGCTCCGGCATCGAAGACGGCGCGGGCGTCTTCGGCGGAGCTTATGCCGCCGCCAACGGTGAATGGGACGAAGAGCTGTGCGGCGGCGCGCTTGACGGTCTCCAGAGTGGTTCCGCGGCCCTCATGGGTAGCGGTGATGTCCAGCAGGACGATCTCATCGGCACCGGCGCGGGCGTGGCGGTGGGCCAGCTCTGCGGGATCGCCGGCATCCACGATGTCAACGAACTGGGTGCCTTTTACGACGCGTCCGTTGTGGACGTCCATGCAGGCGATGATGCGTTTGGTGAGCATGCTGGTTCTCGAGTCTATCGGTGATGAAGAGAGGTAAGCGGGAAGCAGGGTTGCGGCGGGGATGGCTGCCGAGATGGTGAGGTTTCTGTTGTGGATGGGTTGTGGGTCTGGGTGGCGTGTTTTTGAGGTTCTTGCGGCGTCATGGAGCGCCAGAGGGTTAGAGGGTGAGGAAGTTCTTCAGCACCTGAAGTCCTGTTTCGGCTGATTTTTCGGGGTGAAACTGAACTCCCATGACATTGCCGCGTTCGACGGCGGCGGTGAAGGCTCCGGCGTAGTGGGTCTGGGCAGCGGTGTCTTGCGAGAGCGGGGCGCGCCAGGAGTGGGTGAAGTAGACGTAGCTACCCGACGGCACGCCGGAGAGCAGGCGGGAGCCGGGGCGGATGGATTCCAGTGAGTTCCAGCCAACATGTGGGGATTTGATGCGTTCCCCGGCGAGGACGGCGGGGAAGCGCTGACATTGGCCGGAGAAGTAGCCCAGGCCGGGGGTTTGGGGAGCTTCGGTGGATCCCTGATAGAGCCACTGCAGGCCGACGCAGATGCCGAGGAACGGGATTCCCGATGCGATTGCCTGGCGGATGGCGGCGGTGAGGCCGAGCTGGTGGAGGAGCTCTGTGGAGCGAAAGTGGCCGACGCCGGGAAGCAGGATCTTCCGGGCGCGGAGAAGGTCCTGGGGGGACTGGGTGACGACCGGCGAGTGCGCGCCGAGAAAGCGCACGGCCTTGACGACGCTGGTGAGGTTGCCGGCATGGTAGTCGATGATGGCGATCATAGAAGGCCCTTGGTGCTGGGCAGCAGCTCTCGCATGCGCTGGTCGCGGGAGCAGGCTCCGCGCAGGGCGCGGGCAAAGGCTTTGAAGATGGCCTCAATCTTGTGATGGTTGGAACGGCCGTACATGGTTTTGAGGTGGACGTTGGCTCGGGCTCCGCGAGCGAAGCCGTCGAAGAAGTCGGTGACCAACTCGGTCTGCAGGTCGCCGACGAGAGGGAGGTTGACCTGATCGTCAACCACGCAGGCTACGCGGCCGGAGAGATCGACGGCAGCGACGGCGAGAGTTTCATCCATGGGCATGACGAAGTAGCCGGCGCGAAGGATGCCCTTTTTGTCACCGAGGGCTTCCGCGAAGGCTTCGCCGAGAGCGATGCCAACGTCTTCGACGGTGTGATGCTGGTCGACATCGAGGTCGCCGACACAGTTCAGTTGCAGGTCAAAGCCGCCGTGGCGGGTAAAGAGCTCCAGCATGTGGTCAAAGAAGCGGATGCCGGTGGAGACCTGGTAGGCTCCCTGGCCGTCGATGTTGAGGCGGAGTGAGATTCTGGTCTCTGTGGTGTTGCGGTCCAGGGTTGCGATGCGCTCTGGTTCGGCAGGGAACGGAGTTGCGACGGCTGGTTCTGGTGGATGGCTCATGCTTGTCCTCGACCTTCTGCTGGAGTCCAGCCCATCTCGGCGATGGACTCTCGAAGAGCCGCGATGCCGAGGGTTACATGTTCTTCGACGCCAACGGTGATGCGAACGTAGCCGTCGCAGCCGGGATCGGAGGATCGGTCGCGGAGGAGAACGCCGCGACTGCGCATCAGGGCGCAGAGCTGCTGGTGGCGGGGGCCGATATCCATGAGGACGAAGTTGGCGGCGCTGGGCCAGGTTCTGATCCGGAGATTCTGCAAGGCGGCAAAGATGCGCTCGCGTCCGATGCGAATCTGCTCGGCGTACCAGGTAATGTAGGCGTCATCGGCGATGGCCTCCGGCAGGATGGCCAAGGCAACGCCGTTGACGTTGTACGGCGAACTGACTTTGCGCAGATAGCGAATGAGTGCAGGGTTAGCGGCCAGCATGCCGATGCGGAGGTTGGCGAGTCCATAGGCTTTGGAGAAGGTACGCGCAACGATGAGGTTGGGAATGTCGGCGACGTCGCTGAGGACGGTTTCGCCATGGAAGTGGAAGTAGGCTTCATCCACGAGGAGCAGCGCCTGCGGAGCTGCGGCAGCGATGGCGAGCAGTTGATCGCGGCTGACGGTGGCTCCGGTTGGGTTGTTGGGAGATGCGACGACGATCAGCCGGGTATGAGGGGTGATGGCGGAGAGAAAGCGCTGGAAGGGGAAGCGGAGGGTATCGTCGGTCTGCACCCGTATGAGCCCGGAGGTCATGAGGCTGATGGAGACGTCATACATGAAGAATGTGGGGGTGCAGATGATGGCCTGATCGCCCTGGTCGAGGAAGGCGCAGGCGATGAGGTGGATGGCCTCATCGACTCCATTGGTGAGGATGAGCTGGTCGGGCTGGAGACCGAGGTGGTGCGCGACGAGGCGCTCGACCGGTTCGCGTTCCGGGTAGATGGTGAGCTCCTCCGCGGTGATCTGGCGCAGACGGCGCAGGACGGCCGGGCTGGGGCTGAAGGTGTTTTCATTGAAATCGAGGCGCAGGGCGCTGCGACCGGCCAGGGGTGGGTGGTACTCCGGCATGGCGAGGACGGCGGGACGTGGTTGTGGGGTGGTGAGGTTTTGACGGGTATCGCTCATCGAATTCTCACGCGCACGCTTTCGGCGTGTCCTTTGAGTCCCTCGGCCTCTGCGAGTGCGATGGTATGAGGGCCGATCTCGCGCAGCGCGTCGAGGGTGTATTGCTGGACGGTGATGATCTTGACGAAGTCCAGAACGCTCAAGCCTCCGCGGGCGCGACCGTTGCGGCCGGTTGGCAGCACATGATTGGGGCCGCTGACGTAGTCGCCCATGGATTGCGGGGTGTGATGGCCGATGAAGACGGAGCCGGCGTTATTGACCCAGCGGAGGTCGGCTCCGGCGTCTACGGTGAGGTGCTCGGGGGCGAGACGATTGGTGAGGGCGTGCGCCTCTTCCGGGGTTCTGGTAAGGAAGACGAAGCCTTGGCGGGCGAGTGACTGGGTGGCGAGTTCATTGTTCTGGGACTGGCGTTTGACCTCCAGCACGACCTCCTGGGCCAGATCCGGCCGGCTGGTGATGAGGATGGCGAGGGCCTCGGGATCGTGCTCGGCCTGGGCGACCAGATCAGCGGCGATGCCGGTGGGGTCGCCGGCTTCGCTGGTGACGACGATTTCGGTTGGGCCGGCGGGCATGTCAATGCCGGTGTGGTGGGAGACGGCCAGCTTGGCGGCGGTGACGTAGAGGTTGCCGGGGCCGACGATCTTATCGACGGGCGCGATGGTGGGTGTGCCATAGGCCAGCGCGGCGATGGCCTGGGCTCCGCCGATGCGGTAGAACTCGGTGACGCCGGCCAGGTAAGCGGCGGCCAAGGTCTCTCGCGCAGGTTTGGGGGAGCAGACGACGATACGCTCCACGCCGGCGACCTGAGCCGGTGTTGCGGTCATCAACAGCGTGGATGGCAGGGGATAGCGGCCGCCAGGGACGTAGCACCCGACCGATTGCAGAGGGCGAACGATCTGGCCCACCTCCATCCCTTCACAGGGGCGAAGGCTCCAACCGTGAGGGAGCTGTTTTTCCGCGAAGGAGCGAATGTTGGCTTGAGCGAGCCGCATGGCGGCGCGGAGCTCTTCACTGGTTGTCTCCCATGCCTGCTGCATCTGCTCGCGACTGACGAGCAGAGGCTGGTCGAGACCGAGGCCATCGAACTGCATGGCGAAGGAGCGCAGAGCGTGGTCGCCGTCGCTGCGCACCTGGGCCAGGATGTTCCGCACTACAGGGTCTACCCGGGCGGTGTTGACGGCTCCTCTCTGCTCGAGCTGCTGGAGGACGGACTCCGCAGAGGGAGCGCCATCGCCGAACGTCTTCAAGATCTTCATGGGTTTTGTGGACCTTCTTTCGCGGTCGAGACCGGCGGGGTAGAGAGGTTAGAGTACGACTTTGCTGAGGGCGTATTCGACGATTCCGGTTCCTCCGGCTGCCTTGAGCTTGGGGATGATGTCGCGGACGAGATGATTTTCCAGGATGGTGTTGAGGGCGACCCATTCTTCGTCGCGGAGGTGCGAGATGGTGGGTGAGTTGAGGGCGGGAAGGACGCGAAGGACAGCGTCCAGGTGGATTTTGCGAACGTTGAGCATGAGGCCCACCTTGACTTCGGCGTCCATGGCTGCGTTGAGCATGAGGGAGAGGGTTTCGATCTTGGAGCGCTTCCAGGGATCTTTCCAGGAGTGTTGATTGGCGATGAACTGGGTTTCAGACTCCATGAGGGTTTCGATGATGCGCAGGCGATTGGCACGGAGTGAGCTTCCGGTCTCGGTGACCTCGACGATGGCGTCGGCGAGGGTGGGGGGCTTGACTTCGGTGGCTCCCCAACTGAACTCGACGCGCACGGGGATGTTTTTGGCGGCGAAGTAACGCTTGGTGAACTCGACCAGTTCGGTAGCGATGGTCTTGCCGGCGAGGTCCTCGGGCTTCTGGAAGGGCGAGTCCTCGGGGACGGCCAGCACCCAGCGAACGGGAACGCGGGACTGCTTGGAGTAGGTGAGGGAGGTGATGCGCTCGACCTGGGACTGATTCTCCAGGACCCAATCATTGCCGGTTAGGCCGGCGTCCAGGGCTCCATGTTCGACGTAGCGAGCCATCTCCTGAGCGCGGACGAGCATGCATTCGATCTCGGGGTCGTCGATGGAGGGAAAGTAGCTGCGGCCGCTGGCGTAGATGCGCCAGCCGGCGCGTTCGAACAAGGCGATGGTTGCGTCCTGGAGGCTGCCCTTGGGAATTCCCAGCTTGAGCTTGTTTTTGTTTGGCATCACTTATTGGTTCCCTTTCTTGAAGGCTGCAAAGGCGAGGGGTTTGGTGAAGCAGCTTACGGTTCCTTCATGGCAGACGAGGCCGTCGCCTTCAACTTCGACATGGAAGAGGAGGGCGTCATTATCGCAGTCTGTGGATGCGGAGACGACGCGGAGGCGATTTCCGCTGGTTTCTCCCTTCATCCAAAGAGTGGAGCGGCTGCGAGACCAGAAGGTGACGTAACCGGTCTCCGTGGTTTTGCGGTAGCTTTCTTCATTGAGGAAGCCGAGCATGAGGATCTGGCCGGTGCGGGCGTCCTGGACGATACCGGCGACGAGGCCGTTGTCTTTGGCGAAGTTGATGCGGGTCGGTTCTGTTGTTCCAGTCATAGGTTCCTTTTGAGTTGGTTCGAGTGTAGCTGGGCACGTAAGGGAGCGAACAGCAGAAAGCCCGCTCGCGGTAGGCGCGTCAGCGGGCTTTTGAAGATCCTGAGAGGCGAGGTTCCTAGCCTATTTCGCCACATCAGAAACAGCCGCCGACACGCACGAGGCGTGATGATGGTGTCCTGCATGATGTAGCCGGATGCTCACTGTTCTTAGGCTAACGGCAGCGGGCATTGAAGTCAATTTGTGTGGCGATGCCATGCGGGTGTGCGGGGATTTGCGTCCTCGGGGGCGGTGGAGGCTAGAGCGGTTCGAAGATGGAGCGTCCGTCAGGGGCGATGCGCACCTCACCGGTGCCGATGTTGTAGATCCAGCCGGAGATGGTGAGTGCGTCTTTGGCCAACGCCGCGGCGACGGAGGGATGAGTCTTGAGGTGGTGCATCTGCAACAGGACGTTCTGTTCGGTGAGAATCTGCATGATGTCGGTGTGGGCGCCGTTCTGTTCGGCGCGCTGGTGGAGGATCTGGGCGACGGAGAGGGCGGTGTGGGCGTTGTTCATCCAGCGCTGCACGGTCGGCATGGTTGCGATGGAGTCTGGTTCGAGGAGTGCCTGCATGGCTCCGCAGTGGAGATGGCCGCAGATGACGATATGGCGGACGCCGAGCGAGGCAACGGCAAACTCGACAACCGCGCTGACGCCACCCAGCATTTCGCCGTAGGCGGGAACGAGGTTGCCGATGTTGCGGGCGACGAAGATCTCTCCTGTAGAGGAACTGGTGATGGCTACCGGATCGATGCGTGAGTCAGCACAGGCGATAAAGAGGGTGTGGGGCGTCTGCTCCTCTACTGCCGCCTGCTCGTAGATTGCCGACTGACGAGGGTAGACCTCGGACTGGAAACGCCGTACCCCCGCTTTGAGTTGCTCAAGAATCTGGTCCACTGCGCGTCTACTTTTGCTGAGGACGATGCCGTAAACGGCTGAAGGTCCTAGACATACGTGATTATAACGTTCTCTGCAAACCATGCACAGATAGGAAGAACAATACGAAGAAGAGATCGGTTGCAGGAAGGTCTACACGAAAGCGGCACAGGACGGGATCAACAGCGGGAGACAGTGTGGCGTTTGGCGCAGGGAGATAGGAGCGGAGGCCCGGCCTGATTCTCTTCTGCCGCGGCGAGATGGACCATTGGATGGGGTGACGACGCATGGGGATTGCAAAGGCAGAGCGCTGCAAGGCGGTTTCGCTGAGGGCATTCTTCCCCTTCGCTCTCCTCCATTTAGAGCGAGATCCGAACAGAACCAGATCCTCAGCCGACTTTGAGGATCCGCGAGGGTGTACGGGGTGACTTGAGACCGCGACGGACTGCGGAGATTGAATCTCTGGAGATGTGGAGGGCAGGATGGGCGCCCTGAAGCTCGTTGTACGCAGACCGCGACAATCCGGAGGATTTTGCCGTCCTGTGTCAGCTTATTTTTGTCTTCTTCTTTTGCCTTTTTCTCGATGATTCCAGGCCAAACAAGATACTCTTGTAGCATCTGGCTGAGTGCCGGGTCGACTGTGCCGTGCTACCTGGGGATTGAGAAGAGCGTTCCTCGAGGTGGTCTGGGTGGGGGCGGCGCCGCTGTGATGGCGGAGGTTGCATGGGAGGCTGATGTGAAGGCGCGCGAGCGTCTTTGCGGGCAGCGGGAGGATGGGCGATGAGCGGAAGAGGTAAGTTGCCGCGCCGTGACTTTCTGAAACAGGCGGCGGGAGTGATGGGCGCAGCCAGCCAAGCGGGCTACTGGACAGGAGAGATGCAGGCGCAGGAGGCTGGGAGCGGCGAGAAGGGTGGAGAGGATTCGCCCCGGCAGACCGAAATCACTTTTCCTCGGGTGTTCGAGGGCCGCCAACTCAAGTTGATCTCGTTTCCGCTGGGCGGCGTTGGAGCGGGTAGCCTCGGCTTGGGCGGGCGGGGACAACTGCGCGATTGGGAGATCTTCAATCGGCCCAATCAGGGCGGCTCGCCTGCGTATGCCTTTCCCGCGGTCTGGGTTCAATCCGGCAACGCCAAACCGATGGCGCATGTGCTGGAGTCGCGGATTCTCCCTCCGTATCAGGGAGAGTCCGGTCTGGGATCGAATAATGCTCCGGGACTGAGCCGGCTGGAAGGGGCGAAGTTCAGCGGCGCCTATCCGCTGGCGCACATTGACTTTGAAGATCGCCGGCTGCCGGTGCAAGTGGAACTCGATGCGTTCTCTCCATTCATTCCGCATGATCCGGACGACTCCGGCCTGCCGGTGGCTGTGCTCTGTTACCGGGTGACGAATCCGGGATCGACGCCCGTGAAGGTAGGCATCGCGTTCGCGATCGATAACCCTGTGGCAGGGACGACCGCAAGGAGCACACGTTCCATTGAGCCGGATAGACGGGTGAATGAATATCGCAGCGGCCAGGGATTGGAAGGCCTGCTGATGAGCAATTCCTCGTTGCGGTCCGACGAGCCGATGTATGGCAGCTTTGTTTTGGGGGCACTGCCGGACGAAGAGACAAAGGTGACGTACTGGCGTGGATGGCCGAAGGAGGCCTGGTGGACCGCTCCCTTGCTTTATTGGGATGAATTTTCAAAGCATGGACAGTTGGGCGCAGAGCCCAATCCGCGCAATGCTGTGGGCGCGCTGTGCCAGCAAAGGACAGTCGCTCCTGGTGAATCCGGCACGATCACGTTTCTGCTGGCGTGGCACTTTCCGAATCGTACGCCGGAGTGGTGTGGATGGTCAGCCCCGCCGGGCAAAGAGCATACGGTGATCGGCAATTCTTATGCCGTCCGGTTCAAGGATGCATGGGAGGCAGCGCAGTATGCTGCGAGCCATCTACCGCAGCTGGAGCGGCGCACACGCGCCTTCGCCGATGCGTTCAGAGAGAGCACGCTGCCCGATGTGGTGAAGGAGGCTGCCAGCGCGAACCTCTCGACATTGGCTTCAACGACATGCTTCCGCACGGCTGACGGAGAGTTTCATGGCTTTGAAGGCAGTGATGATGCGATTGGATGCTGCTTTGGAAATTGCACCCACGTGTGGAGCTATGAGACGGCGACGCAATTTCTTTTCCCGAGCTTCGCGCGTTCTTTGCGGAATGTTTCGTTTGGGTACTCTGAGGATGATGCGGGCGGAATCCGCGCCCGGCAACTGCTTCCCGATGGGCATCCGCGGTTTCCGCTGGTGGCGGCGGACGGACAGATGGGCCAGATCATGCACGCGTATCTGGGCTGGAGGTTATCCGGCGATCGTGCGTGGCTAGAGGCTACGTGGCCGAAGATCAAGCAGGCGATTGCCTTTGCGTGGGAGCCGGGCGGTTGGGACCCAGAGAGATCCGGCGTGTTGACGGGCGCACAACATAATACGTATGACGTGGAGTTCTATGGAGCCAATCCATTGTGCGGGATTTACTATCTGGGGGCGTTGCGGGCTGGGGAAGAGATGGCGCGTGCGGTGGGCGACAGTGCGTCCGCTGCGGAGTATCGCCGGATCTTTGAACAGGGAAGTTTGTGGATTGATGCGCACCTGTTCAACGACGAGTATTACATTCAGCAGATCCGTGGTTTGCCCGCAAGCAAGATTGCTGCTCATCTGCGCGGAGGTATGGGGACGGAAGATACAGAGAACCCTGAATATCAGGTTGGAGATGGCTGTCTGATCGATCAGCTTATGGGGCAATATCTTGCTTACGTGGCGAATCTGGGGCCGTTGGTCTCTGCGAAGAATGTGCAGAAGACGCTGCGATCGATTTATGCGTACAACTACAAGCGATCGCTGGTGGATCACGACAATGTGGAGCGAACGTTTGCCCTGAACCGGGAGGCCGCCATGGTGATTTGCGACTATGGGAAGACGCAGCGGCCGCGGATTCCGTTTCCTTATTTTGCGGAAGTGATGACGGGATTTGAGTACGCAACCGCTGCTTTGATGATCTATTCCGGAATGGTGGAGGAGGGGACGGAATGCATTCACAATGTTCGCGCCAGGTATGACGGCGAAAAGCGCAACCCGTGGGATGAGGCAGAGTGCGGCCACCACTACGCTCGCGCCATGGCTTCCTGGACGAGCTTTGTGGCGCTGAGTGGGTTTCAATACGATGGAGCGCATGGCTCCGTGGCAGCGGTTCCGAGAGTTACGCATAAGAATTTCAGTTGCTTCTGGTCCACGGCCAACGGCTGGGGGAGGTTTGCTTACCGTGCGATGGGCGGGGGAGGCACTCGCTTTAGTCTGCAAGTGTTAGAAGGGACGCTCTCTTGCAGTTCCTGCGAGATTTCAGGATCAGGATCTTCCGCTTCTGTGCAGAAGAATGGGGAAACGGCTTCTCATTCTGTGGAGCGCCAGAAGAACACAACTGTTTTTCATTTTCAGTCTCCGATTCAGTTGGCCGAGGGTCACAGGCTTGAGATTGAGGTGAAGGCGTGAGCACGGGTGTCCGCGAGCCAAGGCCTTGGATTGCGATGGTTGGAGGTTTTCTGGGGGCGGGGAAGACGACGCTGATTCTGGCTGCCGCAGAGGAGTTGAAACGCCAAGGCGTTCGCAGTGCGATGATCCTGAACGACCAGGGGAAGGAACTTGTCGATACGGGCTACGCGACGCGAAGCGGGATGCGCTCCGGCGAAGTGACGGGAGGCTGCTTCTGCTGCAAGCTGTCTGATCTGTTGCGTGTGATGGAAGAGTTGCGCGCGTATCAACCGGAGGTGATCTTTGCCGAACCCGTTGGCAGCTGTGCGGATATTTCAGCCACGATTCTTCATCCGCTGCTGGAGTATCGCGATGAATTTCGGCTGGCTCCGTTTACCGTGCTAGTGGATCCGGAACGGGCGAGGAGTCTGCTTGCGGAGGATGCCGACCCGGATCTTCGCTTTCTGTTTCAGAAACAGTTGCAGGAGGCTGACCTGGTGTGCTGGACAAAGTCTGATCTATATCCAGATTGCCCGCAACTTACAGCGCAGCAGGTGCGCCAAGTGAGTGCTCGAAGCGGTCAGGGCGTTGCGGCGTGGCTGGATGAGATCTTCTCCGGCGGCTTGCGAGTGGGCGGCGAGATTCTGGAGATCGACTACGAACGGTATGCGCGGGCCGAGGCTGCTTTGGTGTGGCTGAACTTGCGGGTGACGATTGAGCTCCGTGTGCCTCGGTCTCCTGCTTTGATGCTGGGACCGCTGCTGGATGGGCTGGATCGAGAGTTCACCGCGAACCATGTCGGCATTGTGCATCTGAAGGCCATCATCGAATGTGCGACGGGCTTTCTGAAGGCGGCGATGTGCGCGAATGGGCAAGAGCCGACGGTTGAGGGAGCGTTGGACGCATCTTCTGCGTCGCGGCATGAGCTGCTTTTGAACCTGCGAGCGGTTGGAGCGGCGGAACGAGTTCGAGAGGTTGTGGAACGAGAGCTTGATCGCATCGACGGGAAGCTGACTGGCTTACAGATGGATTGCTTTCACCCAGCCGCGCCCAAGCCGGAGCGTGGCATGAGGCGAGCAGTCTGAGGGATTGAGATTGAGGGCTCCGTTGTTTGAGCCTTGTTGGGATGGTTGAGGGGCGGTGAGTTGCCAGGTTGCTTGTCTCAGCGAAGCGGTCTTTGGGGCCGCGCAGGCCTGGATGTCTGGTAGGGAGAAGTCAACGCACTCAGCGAATCAGGTGCAACCTCTGATTGCGGTCTTCGTGCCATTGTTTGCTTCGATGCTGCAAAGGCACGATGATCGGTAGTTCGCGAGGTGCGCGGAGATCAGAGGGGTTCAGGACCAGTAGCTGCGGTCGAGGGTGCGGTACTGGATGGCCTCTGCGATGTGGGACACGGCGATGGAGGGGGATTTGTCCAGGTCGGCGATGGTGCGCGCTACCTTGAGGATTCGGTCGTGAGCGCGGGCGCTGAGGCCCTGCTGCTGCATGGCACGCTCGAGGAGCCGCTCGGCATCGGTGGAGAGCTCGCAGAAGATGCGGATCTGCTGGGTGGACATCTGGGCGTTGGCGAAGGCTCCGGCGGCGCCTTTGGAGGCTTTGGCAGCGGGCCGGGCTGCGTACTGGCGGAAGCGGTCGTGCTGAACCTCCCGGGCGGCGAGCACGCGGGCGCGAATCTCCGCCGAACCTTCCGTGGCGGAGGCTCCGCGCAGCTCCTTGTACTGCACGGCCGGGACTTCAATGTGGATGTCAATGCGATCCAGGAGGGGTCCGCTGACCTTGCTGACGTAGCGCTGAATCATGGGCGGGGTGCAGGTACATTCGCGGGACTTGTCGTTGAAGTAGCCGCAGGGACAGGGATTCATGGCGGCGGCGAGCATGAAACGAGCGGGGAAGGAGAGCGACATGGCGGCGCGGGAGATGGTGACCTGACCGTCTTCCAGCGGCTGACGGAGGACTTCCAGGACGTTGCGCGGGAACTCCGGCAGCTCGTCCAGAAAGAGCAGGCCGTTGTGGGCCAGGGAGACTTCTCCGGGGCGGGGCATGACGCCTCCGCCGATGAGGCCGGCGTCCGAGATGGTGTGGTGCGGGGAGCGAAAGGGACGGTGGGTGACCAGACCCTCGTCGCGATTGAGGATGCCGGCGACGGAGTGGATTTTGGTGGTTTCCAAGGCCTCTTCAAAGCGCAGCGGCGCGAGGATGGAGGGGAGACGCTTGGCGAGCATGGTTTTGCCGGAGCCGGGTGGGCCGATCATGAGGATGTTGTGGCCGCCGGCGGCGGCGACCTCCAGTGCGCGCTTGGCGACCTGCTGGCCGCGGACGTCGCGGAAGTCCGCAGGGTACTCGAGAGCTTCATTGAGCAGGCCGGCGCTATCGACCGAGAGAGGCTGCGCGAGGAGTTGGGGCTGGGCACCGGAGACGGCGGCGGCAGAGTTGAGAAGCTCGCGAACCTGGAGAAGCGAGGTGACGGGGTAGACGTTGACGCCGGAGACTACGGCGGCCTCGCGCGCATTGGCGGCAGGGATGATGAGGTTGTGGATGCCCGCGGCGCGAGCGGCGATGGCGATGGGCAGCATGCCCTGAACGGCGCGCAAGGATCCGTCCAGGCCCAGCTCGCCGACCAGAACAAAGTCTGCGATGTCTTTGATGGTGAGCGCGCCGTAGGCTCCGAGGATGCCGATGGCGATGGGAAGATCGAAGCCGGAGCCCTCTTTTTTGAGATCGGCCGGGGCGAGGTTGATGGTGATGCGGGTGGAAGGGAGATCGAAGCCGGAGTTTTTGATGGCGGAGCGGACGCGGTCGCGGGATTCGCGCACGGCAGCGTCGGGAAGGCCGACGGTGGCGAAGATCTCTTCTTTGGTGACGATGCCGGAGAAGTCAATCTCTACGTCGATGATGTGAGCGTCGATTCCGTAGACGGCCGCGCTGCGAACTTTGAAGAGCATGCCTGATGGTTCCTTGAGGCCGTGTTGCGGTGAGAGCAGGCCAGAGGCGCTCTGCGACGGTGGCTGCGTTGCGACTTTCTTAGGCGTGCCGGCGAAAGAAGCTGGAGCTTGCAGACACTTCTGAGCGACCCAAGCGCGGAAAACTGCTCTGAGTGTAGCACCATGGGACAGCAACGGCGGCGGGCGGTGGAGTGGGCGGTGGATGGTTGCGCCCTGGCAGAGGCGGTGCAGGTAGAGGCTGGGTTCTGTGCGTCCTGCGAGGGGAGATTGCGTGGGAAGGGAAGTGGATGACGGACAAGAGTTTGCGGGAGTGGGGGCTGAGGTTTGGGAGGGGTTGGCACAGGGCTATTGGCGATGGCTTTGCTGCGGAGGGAAGGAAGCGCGGGGTTGCGCGCGGGAGTGGGTTGGCGAGACCGAAGGCTTTTGGTGGAGGCATGGAGTGTGCCGGCTGCCAGAGTCTGCGGGGTTGTGCTGTGATAGGGAGGTGACGGTTTATGGGCAGATCGTAGAGGGGATTGAGGTGGATGGAGTGACGCGCTGTGCTCACTACCATTCGGAGATTGACATCATCGCGATCAAAATGGCGTGTTGTGGGACGTACTACGCTTGCAAGGAGTGTCACGAGGCGCTGGCGGGGCACGCCTTGGTTCCGTGGCCCAAGGAGCAGTGGGAGACGCGCGCGGTTCTGTGCGGCGGCTGTGGTTACGAGTTGGCGATTACGGAGTATCTGCAGAGCGGCTATCGCTGCCCGCGCTGCGGAGCAGGGTTCAATCCGGGCTGCCGGAATCACGCAGCATCTTACTTTGCCGGGGAGAGCTAGGTCTGGTGCGCTGCGCGTTCGCTTTTGGGCTCTTCGCGCCGACTTCTGCGCTCTTTAGGCTGGCGTCAGGGTTCTTTGGGGCTAACGTCAGGGTTCTTTGGGGCTAGCGCCGGTGCTCTTCGAGGAAGCGTCCGATGAGCTCTGCGCAGCGCTCGAGGAAGTGACGGTCTTGCGGGGAAAATGCTGCGGGGTTGTGGCTATCGATGTCGATTTCTCCCACCACGGTTCCGTGGACGCGGATGGGAACAACGATCTCTGAACGAGTTTCCAGCGAGCAGGCCAGATAGCGCGGATCGGCGGTTACATCGTGGACTACGACCGTTTGATTCCGGGCTACGGCGGCGCCGCAGATGCCCTGGGTTACCGGAATCCGCTGGTGTTCTGTGGGCGCACCACGGAATGGTCCCAGAACGAGGGTTTGGGGGTCGTCCGGGTCAAGCATGTAGAAGCCGGTCCAGTGGTAGTGGGGCAAGCTCTGGGCGATGGCTTCCACCAGATGGTTCTGCACTTGGGCAAGATCCGACGCCGTTTTTAGCGACTGGGTGAGGCCGTGGAGGATCTGGTCAAAGACCTGGTGGTTCATCTCTCTATTCTGCCTGTTGCGGAAGATTCGGCCCAGCCGGGCGAGGGCGCAGCGCGCGGGTTTTTGTTTCTCCAGTCGGGGCGCGGCTTCTCTGGTTGCTTTGTTGCTTCTCCATTTGCGGCGCTGTTTTTCCAGTTACAGCGTGGCGGGGCTTGGTCCGATGCTTGAGGGCGGACGCCGTCTGACTGGGGTTAGCATGGTCAGCATGGCACGGGTGCTTGGGTATTCTCTGCTGGATGTCTTTGCCGATCGTCCCCTGGAAGGCAACGCTCTGGCTGTGTTTCACGATGCAGGCTCGCTCAGCGGCGCAGAGATGCAGGCCATTGCGCGGGAGATGCACCTCTCTGAGACGACCTTTGTGGTGCGAGAAGATGCGGAGACCGAGGCGCGGGAGGGCGTGCGGGTGCGCATCTTCACCAGCGAAGAGGAGTTGCCGTTTGCCGGGCATCCGACGCTGGGCACAGCCACTTGGCTGCGTCTGCATGATCCGCGGCTGCGCGGGGTTGGAGGGGAGGATGACGGCGTGACCTTGCGCCTGGGAGTGGGGCCGATCCGGGTGCACTTTGAGCCGCAGCAGGAGGGAGTTGCGGGTCTGCAAGGCACGATGCTGCAGAATGATCCGGTGTTTGGAGCGAGGCATGATCGAGCAGAGGTGGCGCGGCTGATTGGTGTGGGCGTGGAGGATCTCTCTGCGGATCCGGCTCCGCAGACGGTGAGCACGGGCATTCCCTTCTGCATTGTTCTGCTGCGCTCTGTTGCTGCTTTGCGGAGGATGCAACTGGCGCAGCGTGAGGCTGAGGCGTGGCTGGCGAAGAAGGAGACGCATTTTCTTTACTGCATTGCGCCGGCAGAGGATTCAGCGCAGGATCTGGAGCGGGGTGAGCGGCTGGATGCAGTACCCGAAGCAACGGCCGATGCGTCGCGAGAGGCAAGGAAAGGCGCGTCTGTTGCGGGGCAGAGGCGCTGGCGCGCGCGGATGCAGTTCTATGGGGGCGAGGATCCGGCGACGGGTTCAGCCGCAGGCTGCTGCATTGCGTGGCTGGTGAGGCAAGGGCTGGTGGCTTCGCGGGAGACGGTCGAGATTGAACAAGGGATAGAGATTCAGCGCCCCAGCCGGATTCTGGTGAGCGCGGTGGGGGAGTTTGACCGAGTGCATTCGGTGGCTGTCTCGGGGCGCACTATTCCTGTTGCAGAGGGACGGCTTTTCCTGCCTTGAGACGGATGGTTTTCCACAGCAGAAAAAGCAGAAAGGCCAACAAGGACAGGCAATGTGCGAGGGCGGTGGAAGCGCCAGTACAAACTCACTGTATTTTCGCCAAAAATTCACTGTTGCCATAGGCGTTGGAGGTTCGTATGCTCAGCAAATCGTCATCCGGCTCAGGGTTGGAGGACGTAAGATTTTTCGCCTGATTTACCGATACTACGAGTGATGGCGCAGGTTCCAATGCTCTCTTTCCGCGGCGCGAGATAGGCCCACAGGGCCACGCGTCAAGGGGGACTGCATGGATCCCTGAGTTACCACGAAACAAGAACCAGTTCCTGGGAATGTTGCCCGGTTGAGCTGCAAATGGACGCTGCCTGGAAGGTGACGGAGAGGCAGGAAGGGGCGGTTTTGCGCCTTTTCCACGCTGATCCACAGCTTCCACAGAGGTTCCACGGCTAGCGTGCGCTGCGCGGTCGATGGAGTCCCTTTGCCGAAGACCTGGCTGACCACGTTGCTGCACAGCACGCTGGGTATCGCGCTTGCCGTTCGGCAGGGTGACGCCAAGGCGCGGGTGAGGTGCGGAAGGAGTTTAGAGCGGGATGCCATGCGCTGCGTCAGGAGGCGAGGGATCCCGAATGAGGCAGAGGATGTGTTGGCGCCTGGAGCCGCTTGTTGGTGACGACGGGTGGGTTCTGTTGCGAAGCGCCTTTTGTTTTGAACCTGGAACGAGTAAGCCGAAGACTACCGGCAAGGAGAAGAGATGAGACCCCGTAAGACGATTTTGTGTGTGGAAGATAACGAGCAAGTGCTCTCTGTGCGCAAGTTTCTTTTGGAGACCCGTGGCTATAGGGTGATTACGATGACGTCAGCGGCGGAGGCGCTGGAGTATTTGCAAGCGTCGGCGCAGGGGACGGTGGATCTTCTGCTGAGCGATCTGCTGATGCCGCAGATGGATGGGAATGAGCTGATTCGAAGGGCGAAGCAGTTGCATCCGGGGTTGCCGGGCTTGCTGGTGTCCGGCACTGTCAGCAGCTTTGACCGGGCGGCCGCAGCGGATGCATTTCTTCCCAAGGGGGCAAGTTCTCCGGCCGAGGTGCTGGACAGAATCAAGATTTTGGTGGCGCGCAAGAGAGGGCCGAAGAAACAGGTGCAGCCGGTGCGGGAGCTGGAAGAGACGACGGCGCTGGCGAGTTAGAGACCAGGGGGACCGGCGGGAGGGATTTGCCGGTTACGCCAAGGGGGTGGGGGAGGGGAGTCAGAGTGGTCGAGGCTGTTGCGGTTGCAGGAGCAGGTGAAACCGGGACACGGAGTGGTGCAGATTGTGGAACCGGTTGCGCGAAGAATCCAGATGCGGGTCGCCCTGTAGTTTTGGGGTCTGCCCATGGAGGAGATCTCTGATGGGATGTGGAGAGTCGGGGAGGGTCAGGCTTCCAGCAGGCCGTAGCGGCGCTGCCACTGGTTTTTGAGGCGCGACCAGACGGCCTCTCTTTCCCAGTCTGGAACGTTGGGGTCAGGGTGGTCGGCAAAACGGGCAGCCTCCTGGCGGGCCAGTTCGAGAAGGTCCCGGTCGCGGGCCAGATTGGCAACCCGAAGGTCAGGCAGGCCGGCCTGGCGGGCGCCAAAGAACTCTCCGGGGCCGCGCTGGGCAAGATCCTGCTCGGCCAACACGAAGCCGTCCTGGGTCTGGACCATGGCGTTGAGGCGAAGATCGGCCTCCGGGGTCAGGTTGGCTCCGGTGACGAGAATGCAGTAGCTCCGCGCATCGCCGCGGCCTACGCGGCCGCGGAGCTGATGGAGTTGGGCCAGGCCAAAGCGTTCTGCGTGTTCGATGACCATCACGGTAGCGTTGGGTACATCCACGCCGACCTCAATGACCGTGGTTGCGACGAGCACTTCTAATTCGCCGCGCTTGAAGCGGTTCATGGCGATCTCTTTTTCGTCTGCCGACATGCGCCCGTGGAGCAGGCCAAGGCGCAGGCCTGCCAGGGCTCCTTGTTGCAACTCCTGGTGCATCTCCACGGCGGAACGGAGCCTGGTGAAGGCCTGCGCGCGGGTGGGGTTGCGGGCTGGAGTGGTGGAGCGCCGGGGGGCAGCGGTGGAGCGTGTTTTGGTGGCTTGGGGTGGTTCGGGCAGGCTCTCCAGGGCGAAGTCCAGTTGGGGCTCTTCTTCGTGGTCGCCCTCGATGATGGGATAGACGATGTAGGCCTGACGGCCTGCGGCAACCTGCTTGCGCAGGAAGGTCCAGACCTGGTCGGCGCGATCTTCCGCGACGCGGCGGGTGAGGATGGGGGTGCGGCCCGGAGGCAGTTGGTCGATGACGCTGGCGTCCAGGTCGCCATAGAGGGTCATCGCGAGGGTGCGGGGGATGGGGGTTGCGGTCATGACGAGCATGTCCGGCTCGCCGAGGGGAGGAGCAGGCGGGGATGCGGCGTCCGGCAAAGGGATGGTGGCGGGCAGGTTGTCCGCAGGCTGGTCGGCGGATGGGTTGCGTGGCTTGCGGAGGAGTTGGAGGCGCTGCTGTACGCCGAAGCGGTGCTGCTCGTCGATGATGACGAGGCCGAGGCGAGCGAAGTCGACGCTCTCCTGCACGAGAGCGTGGGTGCCGATGGCCAGGTCGATCTCGCCGCGCAGGATGGCGGCGCTGGTCTGGCGTTTGCTGCGGTCGTCCAGGGAGCCGGTGAGCAGGGCGATGCGGTAGTGTCGATGGTTGCGGGGAGAGATCTTTTCGCCGAGTAGTTTGCGGGCGTAGAGGAAGTGCTGGGTGGCGAGGATTCCGGTGGGCGCCATGAGCGCCACCTGATAACCGTTTTCGATGGCTACGAGCGCGGCTTGCAGAGCGACGATGGTCTTGCCGGAGCCGACGTCGCCCTGCAAGAGGCGGCGCATGGGTTGAATGCTGCGCATGTCCTGGACGATTTCGCCGAGGACACGCTTTTGCGCCGCGGTGGGTTTGAAGGGCAGGAGTTGCTTGAGGGCTGCGCGGACCTGGTCGTTGGCGAGAAAGGCGGTGCCGCGGCGCTCGCGCAGGCGACGGCGTTTTAGCTCCAGGCCGAGTTCGAGGTAGAAGAACTCTTCAAAGATGAGGCGGCGATGGGCTGGAGTGCGGGCCGACATCAACTGGACCAGGGAGGTATCTGCGGGAGGGAAGTGCAGGTCGCGCAGGGCGTCCATGCGGGTGGGAAGGCTGAGTCGTTGGCACAGAGCAGCGGGCAGCGTGTCTGGAGGCTGGGTGTCTGGAGGCTGGGCCGGAGGGCCGGTGGGGGCGGATGCCTGGGCGGGTGCAGCGGCGACGGGGAGGGCTTCGGCGGCGGTCGCGGCGGTCTGCGGAGTTTCGAGCAGGTCTTTGAAGATGGTCCACATGACCCGGCGCAGCCAGCGGGAGCTGAGTTTGGCTCCCCAGGGTGTGGTGCCTCCGAGAGATTCGTAGATGGGAACGATGCGCCCCATCTCGAGCAGAATGAACTCGTGGTCTTCACCGCCGGGGTCGCCAGGTGGGGCGGGATCGGGGAGGATCTCAAAGGTCGGCTGGATGAGCTTGAAGCGCGAGGCTCCCGAGGCGTTTGGCGCGTTGCCGCTGCGGCTGGCTTCCAGCTTGCCGTAGAGGGCGATTCTCTGGCCGGGGCGGAACTTGTCTTTGAGGTAGGCGCCGTGGAACCACATGCACTTGACCGTTTCCAGGGGTGCGCCGGGGAAGGAGCCGGGGGTGAGGCTGACCTGGGTCGGCGGAGGTTGCACGAGACCTTTGAGCCAGGGGTCGGGATCCTGCGGGCGGGTGGGGGAGTTTGGGTGCTGAGGGTGGTATGGGGCGGGAGGGGTGATGCCTACCGTCATCTCAAAGATGGGGCCGGAGCGGGTGCGCAGGAGAACGGTTCCGCGAACTTCGCCGGTAAGGGAGGCCATCTCACCGGGGTGGTAGAGCGAGAGCGGCTTGGGATGGAGGCGATCTTCGTAGCGGAAGGGGAGGTGATAGAGGAGGTCTTCGACGGTGACGATACCGCGCTGAGCGAGGCCCGCGGCGATGCGCGGGCCGATGCGCCGCACAAACTTGACCGGGGTAGAGAGTTGAATCGCCACGGGATGATGGTAGCAGCGGAGGTTCTGCGAAAGATGTTGGCAAGCAAGGGGCGGGGAGCGGAATACATCCGGGGGGTTCGGATGGAATAATGGAAGATGAAGGAAGCGCAAGGCGGATCTTCCGTGTCCTTGAGGGGGATTCCTGAGTGTGCCTTGAGGGGGTTCCTGAGCGATTGACGCTTGTGCTTCTGACGGTTTGAATGGGGAGGCGCAGAGCAAGCCTTCCGGTGCTTGGTTTCACGATGGAATCCTTCTTCGTCCGATTCAAGAATCCGTTGGTGCTGATTGCGATTGTGCTGGTGCAGGTGATCGCACTGGCCATGCAGGTGCAGCGCCCGATGAAGGATGCTGAAGCGGTTTCGCGGATCGGAGTGGGAGAGAGTGAGGGAGCGATTGCGGATGGACGCAATGTCTCTTTGCTGCGGCGCTGGACGGTAACGGCGATTACGCCTGTGGAGGCCTTGGTGCAGTTCAGCAGCGCAAGGGTTCGAGGCGCATGGGATGATTATGTGGATCTGCGCCATACGCGGCAGCAGAATGCAGCGCTTCAGGATGAGGTGGCGCGGCTGCGGGAGGAAGAGGCGTCTTTTGCAGAGGACGCTGCGCAGGGCAGAAGACTGCAAAGACTGCTGGAGTTTCGAGAGCAATATGCGCTGAGCAATGTGGCCGCGGAGGTGATTGGGACCAGCGGCTCGGATCGATCGCGGGTTCTTTATCTGAATAAGGGATCCGATGACGGGTTGAAGCCGGATCAGCCGGTGATTACGCCGGACGGAGTGGTGGGAAAGATTCGGGACGTGTTTCCGCATACCGCGCAACTGCTGTTGATCAATGATCCTTCTTCCGGCGCGGGAGTGGTGCTGGCTAGCACGCGGATCCGGTGTATTTTGCGTGGTACGGAGAGCGGGCAGGTGGAGATCAACGACCTGACTCCGGATTCGAGGATCAAGGTGGGAGAGCCGGTGGTCACCTCCGGGGGCGATCTGGTGTTTCCGCGCGGGTTGCCGGTGGGAACGGTGCAGTCGATTGCGTTGGATCCGCTGCATCAGCCGTATACGGCGATTACGGTGAAGCCGGCTGCGGATCTGAATCGGCTGGAAGAAGTGCTGGTGATTACTGCGACCTCAGCGACGCTGCCGCCAGCGGCGGCGCAGGATGCGGCCGCAGCAGAGGCTACGGCGCAGGCTAACCAGAGGGCGGCCGATCTGGTTGCGGAGAAGTTGCCGAGTCTGCAACCGGCGGCAGCAGCCGCCAACGGCGCGGGAACGGCTGCCGCCAGTGTTGGAGCGCCCGGAGCGAAGGCTGGGGCGGGAAGCGCGGCAGCAGCCGCGACGACTGCGCCGGACGATCCGGAGAGCCAGGTGGGGGGGTTGCCGGGAATTCCCAACTCTGGTTTGCCCAGATCCAAACCGGCAGTGCATCCCGACAGGTTTTCACCGGGTGCGACACCGCCGGCGGCCGATATGACGCCGGGAGCGGCGGCGCAGAGCCAGAATCCTGCGGCGCAGAGCGGTGCCGGCCAGTCGGTGGGCGAGTCGTTGGGTCAGCAGAAAGGCCAGCCGGAGCATCCGCAACCGGATGAGCAGCAAGACGGGCCGCAAGAGCAGTAGCCGTAGAGAGGGATCTGCGGGAAGGCAATTGGGAAGCGATAGGAAGCGAGAGGAGTGGGTGAGCCAACAGGATGGCGGAGCGGAGTTACACATCACGCGAAGAGCTGGACCAGTACAGCTTTCATCCCGGTGTGACGGTGATGGCTCCGATGGTCTGCATCCTGTTGCAGGCGATGCTGCCCAGGACGCTGCCGTGGCTGCTGCATCTGGATCTGCCCTTGATTGCCACGATCTTCTTTGCGGTTTCACGGAGGAGCCCGATTGCCGGAGCGGTGACGGGAACGCTGATCGGGTTGTTTCAGGATGGTCTGACGAACTATCCGTTTGGAGTGGATGGGATCGCCAAAGGAGTGATTGGGTATGTGGCGGCGAGCCTGGGCTTTGCGGTGGACATTGACAACGCGATCAATCGCTTTGCGTTGGTATTTACGTTGAGTCTGGTGCAGAGCGGGGTGCTTTATCTGATTGCTCACTGGCTGCTGGGTGAGGCGTCCTACCGATTGTTGCCAATGCAGGAGCTGATGAGCGCGGCTGCAAACAGTGTGGTTGCGATTCCTGTGTTTTACGTGCTGGATAGGTTCAGAGTTCGGGATTGAAGGGTAGCGGCGGGCGCGAGTCGCTGCGTCGGATGAGAAGGAACAAGGACTGCGGAATGGATCTGGAGAGCATCGATCGCAAGGAAAAATTGTCGGCGGCGAAGCTGCTTGTTTCGCAGTATGTGGTTGCGGCGGTGATGGTGGTGCTGGGCTGCTGGCTGTGGCGGCTGCAGATTCTTGACGCCAACAACTACCGAGTGCTGGCGGAGCAGAACCGCATCCGGAGGGTGCCGGTGCTGGCCCCGCGGGGGCGGATCTTTGACCGCTATGGCCGGCTGCTGGTGGACAATTATCCGTCGGTGACCTGTTTTCTGGTGCGCGATCAGGTGAAGCATCTGGATGCGGATCTGCCGTTGATCGCCGCGGGGCTGCATCTTCCTTTGGATCAGATTCAAGCCACGGTGAGGCACTACCAGTACGCGCCAAAGTATCAACCGATTCCGTTGAAGCAGGACATTACGCCGGATGAGCAGGCCTTTATCGCAGCGCACCGGGACGATCTGCCGGAGTTGGAGACGCTGGACGAGCAGCGGAGGGTTTATCCGCGGGATGGGGTTCTGGCGCATGTGGTGGGTTATGTGGGCGAGGTGAGCGAGGCGGACCTGAACGATGAACGCTTTGCCGCGTATGAGCCGGGCGACGTGGTGGGCAAGTTCGGACTGGAAGAGGCCTACGACGACTGGCTGCGGGGAACGGATGGCTCGCGCGATATTGTGGTGAACTCCCACGGCAAAGAGGTGGGCCAGATGGGTGAGGAGCTGGCTACGCCCGGGCATGATCTGCGGCTGACGATTGATCTGGATGTCCAGATGGCCGCGGAGCGCGCCATGGCGGGAAAGAATGGGGCTATTGTGGCCATGGATCCGCACAACGGGGAGATTCTGGCGATGGTCTCGCGGCCGGCGTTTGATCCCAACCAGTTCGCGATCAAGCTCTCCTCCGCCTACTGGCGATCGCTGATGGAGGATCCTGACCATCCGATGATGAACAAGGCGATTCAGGCGCAGCTTGCGCCCGGATCGACGTTCAAGATCATCATGAGCCTGGCCGGGTTGCAGGAGAATGTGGCCCAGAGCATGAAGGTGATGTGCAATGGCGGAGGGGTGTTCTATGGACAGTTCCACGCCTGCGACAAGCATCACGGGCTGGTGGACATAGAGCATGCGATTCCGTGGAGCTGCGACACGTTTTTCTATACGCTGGCGGAGAAGCTGGGCATCGACACGATCGCCAAGTATGCCGAGAGCGTGGGGATTGGGCAGAAGACGGGCATTGATCTTCCGGATGAGGCGGCAGGGCTGATGCCCACGGTGCTGTGGAAGGAGAAGGTGATGCACCAGCCGTGGTATCCGGGCGAGGTGATTTCGGTGGGTATTGGGCAGGGCGCGGTGGAGGTGACGCCGCTGCAACTGGCGCGGGCGCTGGGGGGAATCGCCTCCGGGGGGGTGCTGGTGCGTCCGCACCTGGTGTTCCCCAGTGAACTGAGTGCGCAGGAGCTGCAGGAGATTCAGGCGGAGTTCCCGGGATCGGGGGACAAGACGATTCCGATTTCGGCAGAGAACTGGGAATTGATCACCGATGGCATGGCGCAGACGACTACGCCGGGAGGGTTTGACACTGCGGGGCCGGAGCATCTGGAGGGGATTGATTTTGCGGGCAAGACGGGGACCGCGCAGGTGATGAGCCATGAGGCGCTGGACCGCACCAACCATGGGCACAATACAGAGCCCAATGCGTGGTTTGTGGGTATGGCTCCGCGGCGCAATCCGGACATTGTGGTGGTGGTGCTGTGGGAGCATGGGGTGTGGGGAGAGCATGCTGCCCGGCTGGCTGCGCAGGTGATTGATGCCTACGTGACCGAGCAGCGGGAGCGGGCGAAGAACCTGCAGATGCAGGTGGCGGTGCCGAAGATCACGCAAGAGGGCGATGGGGTGGGTGGCGCGGCTCCTGCGGAGTAG
Organism: Acidobacteriaceae bacterium; assembly: GCA_049977105.1. Lineage (GTDB taxonomy): Bacteria > Acidobacteriota > Terriglobia > Terriglobales > Acidobacteriaceae > Granulicella. Next base: position 87,689 of record JBMFGX010000007.1, read on the forward strand.
GGTGTGAGGAGGAAGGCGGAGGGCGGAAGGAAGCATAGACGGGATGAACCATAGACTGGATGGACGATGATTCGAGCTCGGTTTCGTGATTTTGACTGGATGCTGCTGGGCCTGGTGGCCGTCCTGTCGATCCTCAGCGTGATGGAGATCCGCTCAGCTACCGAGATGACCAAGTTCCATGGTTTTCAGCAGAAGCAGATTGGTTTTTTGACTGTGGGGCTGGTGGGCATGTTTACCTTTGCGCTGGTGGATTACCATCGTCTGCTTTCGATTGCGTACTGGGCCTATGGCGTGAGTCTGGCGTCTCTGCTGGCGGTGCGGCTGGTGGGAACGAAGGTGCTGGGGGCGCGGCGCTGGATCAATCTGGGGGGTGGGGTACACTTCCAGCCCTCCGAGTGGGTGCGGCTGGTGCTGATTCTGGTGGCGGCGCGGTTCTTCTGGGAGATTATCGAGAACAGCCGGGGCCTGAGCTGGAAGGATATTGGGAGATCTTCGCTGCTGATCGGCGTGCCGATGCTGATGGTGCTGAAGCAGCCGGACCTTGGGACATCTTTGACGTACCTGCCGGTGCTGGTGGTGGGCTTTTTCCTGGGCGGGATTCGATGGAAGCAGGCAGCGATTGTGGTGGTGGGTGTGGCGCTGGCGGGTGGAGTGGGGCTGGCCTCCGGCAAGTTTTTGAAACCGTATCAGAGGGCGCGGCTGACTGCGTTTATGAATCCTGACAGCGATCCGCAGGCCTCCGGGTATCAGATCCGGCAGTCGTTGATCGCGGTGGGCTCGGGGGGACTTTGGGGCAAGGGCTCGCACCACGGAACGCAAACGCAGGGTGACTTTCTGCCCATTCCGTATACGGACTTTATCTTTGCGGCGTTCTGTGAAGAGCACGGATTTATCGGCGCTGTGGGCGTGCTGTTGCTGTACTTTCTGATCCTGATGCGGCTGATCCAGAATGCGCAGACTGCGGCTGATCCGCCCGGAAGCCTGATTGTGATGGGAGTGGCAGGGGTGCTGCTGTTCCAGGTGGCGGTGAACATCGGCATGTGCGTGGGGCTGATGCCGGTGACCGGGATTCCTCTGCCGCTGATGAGTTACGGTGGATCGTCGGTGATCTATATGTTTATTGCTTTGGGGATTGTGATGAACATCCGGATGCGGCGGTTTGTGAATTAAAGGCCGGCGAGTGATGGAGGAGCAGCGACGGAAGCGGGTGGAAGGCGCGGTTTGGACCGGTGGAGGGGGAGCGGGCGGAAGAATCTTGCCGGGCGAGCACCTGCGAGCGACGGTTTTCGTGCATACTAGACGCAGGCGATCGGTTTTTGGAGTGATTGCCGTAACGCCCGCCGCACGGATGCGACTTTGTTCCCGGCGCAGCGGTAAACAAGTTTTAGAAGGCCGGCCAGGCGCGGATCAACCTCCGATGGCCGGACAGGTTTAGAGAATGAACGGAAACGGACGGTTAACGGCCCCGCCTGAGTTCAAGGTTGTGTTGGTCACAAACTCCGTTGACGGCATGAGGTCAGAGGGCAGAAGAAGTTGGCCCACGACAGGCAGCACAAAGCCGGCAAGTTTTTCTCCCAGTACACGGACAGGCGAAGCGCGCTATGATTCGTGCCCCAGGGGTCCCGGCGGTTTGCGCACCAAGGGAGCAGAGACGCTGGATCCAGTCTGCGCACCCGATGCTTTTACCATCCATGCCTCGGCAACGCGTATCTCCGTGCTTCATGATCTGTCCGAATCAAAGGGTGTTGCTGCCAGCATCCTGACGCAGTGCGTCAGGATGGTTGATGAGGTTTTGACGCGAGTCGTCAGGACCGTCGACTGGGCTCTGACGCAAGATGTCAGAGCCAATGCAGCTTGATTCCTGCCTGTTCTGCCCATAGCAAGCCGGTCCTGGAGGCCGGATGCAAGAGGAGAACAGAGCGATGTCGAAAGAGATATATATATCCAGCACGCCCCACGAGACGCGGCTGGCGATTGTTGAAAAAGAACAACTCACCGAGATTTATTACGAGCGCGAGAATGAATACACGCTAGCCGGGTCCATATACAAGGGGCGCGTGACGCGAGTGCTGCCGGGCATGCAATCCAGCTTTGTGGATATCGGGCTGGAGCGCGACGCCTTTCTGTACATCACCGATTTCATGGAAGAGACGGATGAGGCGGCGGACTTTGATGCTGCCTCGGGCAGCGAAGGCCGCGGATCCAGAGGCGATCGTTCGCCTGGGGCGGGCCGTGGCCGCGGTCGGCGGGAGCGTGGTGGCCGCGAGGCGACTGCTGATGGCGGCGTTGATGGGCGGAGTGGAAGCTCGGAGGAGGGTGAAGAAGAAGCCAGGGTTGCTTCTGGCTCTGGGCAATATGGGGAGTCCGCGTCGCGAGGGTTGGAAGAGGACGAGGCCGGGGATGGATCTGCGGCATCGCTGGGAGCGGCGGGGGGCGAGAGTGCCCGACGGTGGCGCGGGCGGCGTGGGCGGCGTCGGGGACGGGAAGCCGGCAGCGAGGCGCAGCATGAGGGTTCCGGGGCTGAGGGCGCAGGGGACGAGTTTGGAGTGGAGGCTGGGCCGGATCGGCCGAGCGTTGACGATAGTGCTTATGCGCCACGCGAGAGCGGTCGGCGAGACGGTGGACGGGACCGCGGTGGACGGGATCGCAGTGGACGCGACCGAGGTGGGCGTTTGCAGCGCCAGGATGCGGTGCGGGAGCGGTTTGCGCCCCGAGGACCGCGCCCGGCTTACGCAGGGGACGAGACGGTAGATCTCCAAGCCAGTGGACAAGGCGGTGCGCAGGCGGAGCCGTGGATTCTGCCCGGCGAGTCGCTTTCCAAGTATCGCCGTGGAGAGCCGGAGCAGGCCGGCGCGGCTGCGAGCCAAGCGCCCGGCTCCACTGCGAGGCCGGAGGTCAGCCGAACGGTGGCGAAGCCTTCCACAGAGGTAGAGCCGCTGCTGGGATGGGACGGTGGGCTGGTGTTGCCGGGGGAGAGTCTGTCACGGCTTCGTGAAGGCCGCGATCCGCGAGGAGGGGAGCGCGGTTCCAGCCCGGCGGGCGCTGAACAGAGCGCAGCCGATGCTACGGCGCAGGATCGCAGCCAGGGCAGGGAGCAGGGTGGTTCTGGCGATTCTGGTGGCCGCGGGCAGGACCGGCGGCGCGCTCGGGATCAGCGCCGTGGCCGCAATGGGCAGCGTGGTCCGGGTGATCAGGATTGGCAAGGCAGTGAAGGCAAGCATGCTGCCACCCACCGCGAGTATCGCGCTGAGCCGAGAGGGATGGATCCGGCCGAGGCTGTGTTGCCGTCGGTGGAGTCTGGCCATGATGTGGCCGAGAGCGAGTATGAGCCGTCTGCTGCCGTCCACACGGCCCGGGAGGGGCAGGAGCCGGACGCAGCGGAGCCGGTGGAGTTCGAAGAGGCGGTCTCTGAGTTCTATGATGCGGATTTGAACGCGTCTGAGGATCTGCTGCCCGAACTGGAGTTTCATGAGACGACCAGCGAATATGAGCCGGAGGAGAACGCTTCCGTGTCCTTCCGCGTGGATCCTGCGGGAGCGCGCGAGTTTCGGTATAGCGGAGGGATTGCCGACACAGAGGAGATTGCTTCGTCGGCGTCGGAAGAAGAGGCTGCGGCGATTGCGCCGGGAGATCTGCCGTCTGGGGAAGAGCCCCAGACGGGCTCTGAGCCGGTTGTGTTGGAGCCGGTTGCGTTGGGTGAGGATGTGAGTGAGGAAGCCGCTGGCGAAGCGAGGCCAGAGGAGGAGTCGGCAAGGATTCCCGCGGTGTCGCCGCTCCCGCCCGCGCCAGCCGCTGACGCCGCTGAATCTTCGGCTCTGGCGCTGGACCGTAACTTCGCGCCGGGCGATGGCCAGCTCGAGGAGGAGTTGCTGGACGAGGAGGAGTTGGAACTGAGTTCTCTGCAGGCCGACGCGATGGATGAGGAGATGGAGGAAGAGTCGATTGAGAGTGCGGCGGATCTGGGCAGCATTCTTCGCGACATGACCATTGACGACATCACACGGAGCGAGTCGAAGGAGATGGATGAAGACGAAGACGACGACGTGTTCGATGAGGAGGAGGATTTTGAGGAAGACGAATTGGAGTCGACTGGAGACGGTGAGGGTGAAGAAGGCGTCTCTGGCAGCGAGATCAGCGAAGTAGAGGAGGAAGAGTTCGCCGAAGCTTCGAGCTATGACGAGGACGGCGCGGCGGAGAGGAGCGTCCCGGGCGAGACGAACTCTTTGCAGGGCGAGAGCTTGCCTGAGGCCGGCGACGGTGTGGCGGAGAGTGGTCGCGAGCGAGGAAGACATGGCCACAGAGATAGTCGGCGCGGGCGCGATCGCAGCGGACGGGATCGTCGCGGGATGCCACGCATGGGTGGCCGGGAGCGGGGTAGAAGCTCCATGCAGGCCACGAACCTTCCGGCGATCAGCGACCTGCTGAAGCCGGGGCAGGAGGTACTGGTTCAGATCGCCAAGGAGCCGATCGCCAAGAAGGGCGCGCGCATCACGAGCCACATTGCTCTACCGGGAAGGTTCCTGGTGTTTATGCCCACGGTGAACCACACGGGGGTATCGCGCAAGATTGAGAGCGATGCGGAACGCAGGCGATTGAAGGAGATTCTGCTGAGCGAGAAAGGGGACGCGAGCGGAGGGTTTATTGTGCGCACGGCCGCCGCCGGAGCCAGCGAAGAGGAGTTGCGCAGCGACCTGCGCTTTCTTTTGAATCTGTGGGCGGATATCAAGTCGCGCTCGGAGTCATCCAAGAGCCCTGCGTTGATCTATCACGATTTGAATCTGATTGAGCGGATTCTGCGCGACCAGGTGACGGACAGCTTCTCCGCCATCTGGGTGGATACGGAGGCTGAGTATGAGCGTGTGCTGCGCTTTCTGCAGCGGTTCCAGCCCAGCCTGATCCGGCGTGTGAAGCTCTACACGAAAGATACGCCGCTCTTTGAGCAGTTCGGCATCACCGAGGAGATTAACGCGGCACTGCGTTCCAAAGTGTGGCTGAAGTCAGGCGGATCGATTGTGATCAACCAGACAGAGGCTCTGGTGGCCATTGACATCAACACCGGCAAGTACGTAGGCAAGACGGCTCGTCTGGAAGACACGATCGTAAAGACCAACTTAGATGCGATCCCGGAGATTGTGCGCCAGATCCGCCTGCGTGATCTGGGCGGGATCATCATCATCGACTTTATCGATATGGATGAGCGCAAGAACCGGAATCGCGTGATGGCGGCGCTGGAGGAGGAGTTGAAGCAAGACCGCGCGCCCTCCAAGGTGCTGCAGTTCAACGATTTTGGTCTGGTGGCCATTACGCGCAAGCGGGTGAAGCAGTCACTGGAGCGGACCCTTTCCACGACTTGCAGCGTGTGCGCGGGCACGGGCATGGTGAAGTCGCCCGTCACCATCTGCAATGACATCTACATCGAGATGCGGAAGATGTACAAGCAGATCGACAAGGGAGACATCATGCTGCGCGTGAATCCGGAGACGGTGAAGCAGCTGAAGAGCAACGGCGGCAAATGGCTTCAGGAGATGGAAGAGATGTCTGGCAAGACCATTCTGGTGAAGAGCGATCCGAGTCTGCACCCGGAGCAGTTCGATATCCACTGATGGGCAGCGTGGTGCCTTATCCGTCTGCGGGTGGTGTGCAGCGAAGCATGCAGGAGCGGCGACATGAGGGTCGCCGCTCCTGCGTCTTTGGGCTCGGCCGAGGCGGCGGCGCATTCCTTTGGAAGGAGAGGAAGCGCCCGCAGTTCGCCGACACAAGCAAGGATGCGTGATGCTGTACGACGCTGAGGGCCTGGTATTTGCCCGGCTCGCAAGCGGTCGGGCAGGAAGCGGCTCCATGCTGTTGCGGGTTGGAGTGGATATGCAGGCGAGGCGAGAGAATTGCCTTAGCTTGACGGCATCGGTGGTTGTTTTACGGGTGTGTACACTCCATCTGTAAAGATGGCGCGCTGCGTGAACTGTTCTTGAGCTGCTTGCCGATTAGCGGCCTTGCTCTTCGAGGAATCGCTCGGCTTCCAGGGCCGCCATGCAGCCGGTTCCGGCGGCGGTGATGGCCTGACGATAGCGGCGGTCCTGCACATCTCCGCAGGCGTAGACTCCGTGGATGCGCTTGCCTCGAATCGAGACAAAGACGTTGTCCTCGGTCTTGATGTAACCCTCGACGTCGAGATCCAGTTCGCCCTGAAAGGCACGCGCATTGGGTGTATGGCCGATAGCGAGGAACATAAAGCTAACCGGCAGCGTCGAGCGCTCGCCGGTTTTTTTGTTGAATAGACGGATGCCCTTGAGCTCTTTTTCTGCAACGCCCAGACACTCTTCCACAACGGTGTTCTTGAGCATCTCGATCTTGGGATGAGCGAGGGTCCGCTCCAGCATAATCCGCGAGGCGCGAAAGTTTTCGCTGCGATGGATGAGCGTTACCTTGGTTGCGAAGCGAGTGAGAAACAGCGCCTCTTCCATCGCGCTGTCTCCGCCGCCAATGACGGCGATTTCTTTGCCGGTGGCGAAGAATCCGTCGCAGGTGGCGCAGGAGCTAACGCCAAAGCCGATCAGCGCCTGCTCGGAGGGAAGGCCCAGCCAGCGTGCGGAGGCTCCAGAGGCGATGATAAGAGTATGCGTGTGGATGATCTGCTGGCCAACATGCAACTTGAACGGTGAGCTGGACAGATCCGCCTTGGTGAGATGTGCCATGCGAAGTTCCGCGCCGAAGCGGACGGCCTGCTTCTTCATGTTCTCGATCAGTTCCGGACCCTGCACGCCCTCTGGCCAGCCGGGGAAGTTTTCTACCAGTGTGGTGATGGAGAGCTGCCCGCCCGGTTCATGTCCCTCGAGGACCAGGGGTTTGAGGTTCGATCGTGCGGCGTAGATGGCTGCGGTGAGGCCGGCGCAGCCGGATCCGAGAATGACGGTATTGCGAAGTTCGTTTTCTGTGGACATGAGGTTTCGATGCTACGGCTTCCTGATTGGTTTCAACCTCCGGCAGATGCCGGAGGTTGATGTGACTCACAGCGAATCGGCTGCTGCTTGATGTGTGAGTGCGGTTTCCTTGTGGTTTTTGCGGGCGGAGATGGATGGGTGCAACGTGCTCCCACCCGCGGCAAACTTCCATCCGCGGCGAATCGGTTTTAGACCGCTTCTACAGGTGGGAGCAGGTCGGCGGAGCCCTCCGGGCGGCGAATACTGGCGATGCCAAAGCCCAAGATGTAGACGTAGCAAAGCGCGGTGAGGATGAAGGAGTGTTGCAGACCAATGATGTCTGCGAGCTTACCGGTAGCCTCAGGGATCAGGGCTCCACCGATAAACGACGCGACCAGAAGGCTGGAGCCCTTGCTGGTGAGGGGACCCAGATCTTGAATGCTGAGGGTAAAGATCGATGGAAACATGATGGAGTTGAAAAGGCCCACCAGGAGCAGAGCGTACATGGCAACGGAACCTTGGCTGACCATGGCCAGGGTGGTGAGCAGAAGGGCGACGATGGCATTGAAGCTGAGCAGCTTTCCAGTTTTAAGCCGTTGCAGGATGGCCGAACCGATAAACCGTCCGAACATGGCTCCGCCCCAGTAGACCATGAGATAGTCAGCGGCTTTGGCTTCTGACATATTGGCGATGTTATGCAGGCCGAGAAAGTTGACCAGCAGGCTGCCGATGGTGACCTCAGCGCCGACGTAGGTAAAGATGCCGACGGCGCCGAACAGCAGCCACGGATGCCGCCAGATGGAGTCAGGCTCGCTGAGGGCCTCGGCGAAGGCTCCGGGGCGGAAGTCCTGGGTGCGTTCAGCCGTGGTGCTGTGGGGGTGCATGCGCATGCTGGCCAAGGCAATTGCCAGCAAAACCAGGAGCACGGCCATTCCAAAGTAGGGCAGCACAACGGTGTTGGCCTGGAGTTCGCGGTAGGCTTGCAGCTTTGCCGGGCTCAGCAAGTTCATGGCTGCCGAAGAGAGAGGCTTGGCGCCACCCAGGATGAGCATACTACCCAGAAAGGGAGCAATGAAGGTGCCGAACGAGTTGAATGCCTGCGCCAGGTTCAGGCGGCTGGAGGCTGTGGCGGGTGGACCAATCACCGTAACGTAGGGATTGAGGGCAACCTGAACCACGGTCATGCCCGCAGCGAGTACGATGAGCGCTCCCAGAAACATGCTGAAGACAGCGAATTTGGCTGCGGGAATGAAGCCGGCCGCTCCGATGGCCATCACCAATAAACCGACTGCCATGGTTTGCTTGTAGCCGAACTTCTCTACGATGGCTCCACTGGGATAGCTGAAGACAAAATAAGAGGTGAAGAAGACAAACTGCACCAGCATCGCCTCCGCATAGTTGAGCTGGAAGATGCTCTTCAAATGCGGGATCACGATGTTATTGAGACAGGTAAGGAAACCCACCATGAAGATGAGCGCCGTGGCGATGGTCATCGCTCGGACGTCGGTTTTGGGTTGCAAGTCATCCGTGTAGCCGGGAGAACTGATGTTGCGGATGGGAACGGCCAAGAAAGAACTCCTTTCTGCAGGGCATCTGTGCAGTGCATCCATGTCAGGGGAAAGTCGTATGCCTCAGAACAGAGTAAACGTTTTGGCGCACTTCGCGCGCGCTTGCGGCGGACTAAAGTGATTTTGTGGAATTTGTGGTTATTTGTCGGCGACAGCTTGTCTCTGAGGGCGGGGCATCCAAGAAGGGGCATGCAGGGGAGATTCCCTTTTGGCCCCGGCAGGGAAGCCTGCCGGGGAGTTGCTCGCATGGAATGCAGGCGTTGGCTTTGAGCCCTGCGGTGAGTATGCAGGAAACATTTCCGCGGGAGAACCAAGCGACGGCTCTGCCGATCGGGAACGCGGATGCAGGCTGGAAGGCGCTCTTCGCCGCAGCTAGCGGAAGAGGATGCTCTGTGCGGCTCCTGTATCTGGTATGGTGACGGCGTAGCCGAGCCGAGTGCGCTCGAGCGCGGTGGTGTGGCCGCCGAAGCTGGCCTGGAAGCGGGAGGGGGCAAACCCGATGGCCTCGATACGGAACTGGGTCCACCAAGGTGCATAGCTACCCTCTCGCGGTGGAATCTGCACGGTGAGGGAGCCATCCGGAGCAACGCTGCAGGTGAGGTGCAAGCGCAGGTAGGCGCCGTGGCGGAAGTTGAAGCTGACGCCGTCGTCGGTGTAGAGGTCTCCTGCGCAAGGGGTTGTAGACTTGTCTGCGATGCCAGGCTGAATTGGGTTAGGCGACGCTCCGGGGCGGCTAGACGGCGCTGCGGGGCTGGAGCTTTGCGTTGCGGGGTTGAGAAGTTCCGGAACATAGACCCGCAGCGTGAGCGGCCCATCCGGTTTCTGTTCCGTGGACTGCACCAGCGGCTGCATGGGGACGATTGCTCCGGCGCGGACGTAAATCGGCAGATCGCCCAGCGCGGGTTGCACCATGATTGGAGCCAGCCTGGGTCCAGGCTTGGCGATGGGGCTGCGCATCTCGAGATCCTGGTTGCCGAGCGGCTGGCGCCGGTCCAGCCGCGCGCCGGTCCAGTAGTCGTACCAGACGCCGGGGGGAAGGTGAACCTCATAGGGGGCGATGTCGTCCGGCAGAGGGGATGCTGCTACGAGAATTGATGGGCCGAAGAAGAACTCACCCGGAGCGTCGTCGTCCAGGGGATGGTTATCCGCAGTGGCGTGGGGGTACTCAAGGAACAGCGGCCGGATGATTGGGATTCCGGTGCGTGAGGTTTCTTCGGCTGCGGTGTAAAGGTAGGGCATCAGCAGGTACCGCTGGTCGATATAACGGCGCCGAATGGTCTCCTGCGCCGGGCCATCGACCCATGGTTCGTGGCCTCGAGTGCCCTTCGCCGCGTGATCGCGGTCGATTGGCTGAAAGGCGGCCAGCATCAGCCATTTGGTCAGCAGATCGGGAGCCGGGGAGCCGCCGAAGCCGCCCACATCCGCACCGGAGAGCGAGAACCCGCTCAAGCCGAGGTTGAGCAGCTGAGGCGTGGTCATGCGCAGGTGGTTCCAGGTGGAGAGGTTGTCTCCGGTCCAGGTGGCGGCATAGCGCTGGCCGCCTGCGTAGCTGGCGCGGGTGAGTACGAACGGGCGCTGGTTGGGGCGCAGGGCGAGCAGACCTTCTTCGCTGGCGCGCGAGTTCTCCATGCCATAGACGTTGTGGATCTCCGGATGCATCGCTGTGCGTTTGGAGAAGCCCAGGTCAGGATCGTCGATGCGGTGAACGACATCGTTGGGCATGGTCTTGCTTGGATAGGTGAAGACGGCCGGCTCATTCATGTCATCCCAGAAGCCGGCGACGCCGTCATCCACGAACTGCTTGTAGAGCGAGCCGAACCAGCGGCGAGTGGACCTCTGAGTGAAGTCAGGAAAGAGTGAGGGACCGGGCCAGACGTTGCCCACGTAGTTATGGCCATCCTCCTTGACGAACTGGTCTCCGGCGATGCCGCTGTCATAGGGATAGTACCCCTGGTGGGGAGCATCGGCGATGTGCAGGTCGGCGATGACCACGGTGTGGAACTGTTCAGCGGCCAATTCGCGAACCAGGCCGGCAAAGTCCGGGAAGGTGACCGGATTGACGGTAAAGGGCCGGTAGCGGTCCTGGTAGTCGATGTCCAGCCAGATGCCGTCGGCGGGGATTTTGTCCCGGCGCAGATGCGCGGCGATCTGTTCGACCTGGGAACGAGGAGTGTAGCTGTAGCGCGACTGCTGGTAGCCTAGCGCCCAGAGCGGCGGCAGCGGAGTTGGTCCGGTGAGCCAGGCATAGCTCTTCACCACCTGTCTGGGTTCGGGGCCATAGAGCAGGTAGTAGTCCAGCGGGCCGGCGGGGGCTGAGAAGCTGTACTGCGTTGGATCCTTGCGTCCGAAGTCGAAGAAGGTGCGATAGGTGTTATCCAGCAGGACACCGAAGGTGCGGCCGTTGCGCATCTCCAGGAAGAACGGGATGGATTTGTAGATGGGGTCGGTGGACTCCTGCCAGCCGAAGTGGTCTGTGTTCCAGAGGGTGAAGGCCTCGCCGACGCGGTCCAGCGGTCCGGGCTTGTCGCCGAGGCCGAAGAAGTGGTCCTGGTCGGATTTTGCCTTGCTCACGGTGAACCCGTGCGCCGTCCACGCTACGGGAGCGGCGTCCGACTGGAGGATGTTGCCGGCTCGGTCGGAGATGGTCAAACATAGCTCTGAGTTGACTGCGACGCACAGATCCTGAGTGCAGAAGCCGTCAGGTCTGGGGGTTACGGAGATGCGCGCCGTGCGGGAGGACGGGAGCACGGCCCAGGATGCGTCCTGCGCCGGATGACCGATGGGGTACATGCGGACCCGGAGCACATCGGGGCGCAGGGCATCGACTTGGAGCGTGAGGGATGGATTCGAAAGCTGAACTCCGGAGGGGGTATGGCTCAGCCCCGGGACCTGCTGCGCCAAAAGCATCATCGGGAAAAGCAGAGCGCCGGCCAGCGCAGCGAGGGTTAGACCCAGACGATGGAGAACGGACTGGGAGGGGCGGAGAGGAGAGGAGACGCGCATGGATCTATAAGATACGCAGACTCGTTGCTATCTTGGCAATGCAGCAGGCATCCTCTGGGGCTCATTTGTATTTCAACCGCTAAATCATTTACAGCGAGTGGCTTGCAGGAATGGATCAAGCTAAAACGGGCGACCAAGCCGGCTCTCAGGCTGCATCCGGCGCACAAAACGCAGGGCGGATACCCCGCCGTCCTCTTCCAACCCGAGCGCAAGAGGCAAATCGAGCGCCAAACTCACTCCGTACGCCGGCGCCAGACGGTACGCCAAGCATTATCCCGAGGCCTTCCCGTTGACCCCAGCGAACCGCGCCCTGGCGCCCTTCACTCCTCCTCACGCTCGCACCACGGCCACGCTCTCTTTCGCCATCCCCAGGGACGAGTGCTGCGCGGTAATGTTGATTCTGCCCAACCGGTCGGGCTCGCTGCGGATCCAGACCGCACCCACGCCGCCGCTATCCTCCAGCGGAAACGGGTTATCCCCCACGATGACCCCTGGACCCTGCACAGCCAGCGTCACCGTTCCTCCACCAAAGGCGCGCGGCGAGCCAAACCGGTCCACCACCGCGAACGCCAGACGGGTGGCGTCGGAGCCGTCAGCCTTCAGTTCGTGGTCGTCCGCATGTAGCCAGAACCGATCCTGCGCGGGGTCTGCGGAGAACGAACGCGAAAGCACGCGTTGGCCGCCAACATATCCATCGATGCGCAGCTCCGGCTTGCTCTGCGCATCCGTTCGCAGGTCCGCAAAAAAAGGAGCATAGCGCAGATGCGGAAAGCGCTCGCGGGCCGGACGTAGCACCCCATGCGCCTTACCGCCAACATACAGTCGCAGCTCCTCGCAGTTGGAGAAGATCAGCGCCTCACTGCCAGGGCCGTCGGGCATGTGCGGGCCAAAATCCCAGTAGAAACTCGGCTCAATCACGGGTTGAACCGCGGGATCCACCTGCGCAAGATAAAACGATGCGCCCAGCTTCGGCATCCGGAACACGTCGGCGATGCCCGGACACTTGATGCTCTCCCAGGCATTCATCAAACTCCCGTACTCAAACGCGCACCACGCCAGGGCCCCGGAGCATTGCGGGAAGTTCGCCGCGCGGTCGTGGGCCTCGGCGTGATACAGCGCCTGCTTCGCCTGCAGCGCTGGATCGCCCGTGCGCCGATACACCGCGTCAAAGCCTCTGCCGGTGGCGTAGTCAAACTGCCCCACCGTCTCGGCAATCATGTAGGGAAACCCCGCAACCGGCGGCTCGATCCCAACGCTGCCGTCGGGCGCGGAGTGGTAGTCGTCGAAGGCGAAGACATCCTCATGCCACTCCTCGCGCCAGTTCTTCCTGGACGATGGCGTCATCGTGCCCGAAGTCGGCCGCGAGCCATCCAGCGACTTCGCCACGTCGCTCGTGCGGCGATAGAGCTCGGGATCGTTTGCTGACTCATTGATGCGGACGCCCCAAATGATCACGGACGGGTGGTTCCTGTCCCGCCGCACCATCGCCGCAACGTCGCGAACCGCCAGGGCTTGCCAATCCGCATCGCCGATGTACTGCCAGCCGGGCAGTTCCTCCCACACCATCAATCCCAACTCGTCGCAGCGGTCCAGGAATGCCTCAGACTGCGGATAGTGCGAGCACCGAACCATGTTGCAATGGAAGCTCTTGCGCAGCAGCTCCGCATCGCGCCGCAGGCTGCGCGGCGCAGCGGCGAACCCAACATAAGGGAACAGCTCATGGCGGTCCAGCCCGAAGATCTGTAGCCGGCTTCCATTCAGAAAGAACCCCTCGGTGCTGAAGCGCGCATCGCGCAAGCCTACGCGGACCTTGGAATCGTGGACCGGCGTCTCGTCCACCAGCAGCGTAACCGTCAGATCACACAGTCTCGGATCCTCAATCTCCCACAACGGGGCGGCCTGCAGATCCCCAAGCACCAGCGGAACCTCCTGGTCGGGCTTCTCCAGCGTGGCTGTCTGCGCGGTAGTGGCGATCCTGCGTCCGTTATAGCGCAGCGTCGCCGTCAGCCGAACCGGCGCGGCCGGCAGCACATCCGCATCCACGCGGCACAGCAACTCAATCCGGCGCTTCCCATCCAGAACATCCACGGGCTTGGCGAATACGTTGCTCAAAAAGATCTGGGGAACCGCGCGCAGACTCACGGAGCCGGTAATCCCTCCTGGCAGTAGATAATCAATGGAGCGCGGGCCGCGCGAGGAGCCAGACGGAGGAGCATTCAACCAGCGGGAATCCACCCGGACAGAGAGGTCGTTCTCACCCGGCCGCACCAGCTTCGTCACCTCGTACTCAAAGGGCAAAAATCCTCCCAGATGCGCAGCCGGTGCCTGGCCGTTCACGCTCACCTGCGCTCCGGCCATCACCCGGTCAAAGTGCAAAAACAGCCTCATCCCCTGCATCGGCCCGGGCACACGGAATCTCCTCTGGAAAAGCCACACATCCTCCCATGCGGTTGGATCCCAGTTACGCCACGAGAGAGGAACCACGGTATAAGGCAGCGTAATCCGGTTTCCGCCGGCGCCAGGCGCAGGCGGCGCAACCGCGGAGCCCTGTTTGCCTGCGAAGATCCACCCCGTATCGAGAGGAAGAATGCGCTGCGCCGGCCCTGCAACCGCATGGTTGGGCGCATGCTCCTCCCCCTTCGCCCAGCCCAGCAACGGCGTAACGGCAGCCGTCACAGAGGCTGCGCAACCCTGCAGAAAACCCCGTCGAGAAAGCCCGCTGTCGCGGTAAGAATACGGCACGATTCTTCACCCCCTCACGTTGCGAACGTTTGATGTTGCACATCGCTCACCAGGCAAAGACCACCTTCGTCCGCCGCGCGGCCTGCTCGGTAAATGGCTCAATGGCGAGCTCGCGGAGTGAGTCCAGATTGTCAGCGTACGCCAGCACAACCGTCAAAACATTCTTCTGCCCGTCGCCCACGTGAAGATACGGCTCCGGAAGATAGAACTTGCTCTGAGGGCCGATCGCGCGATAGAAGCCCAGGAACCGCCCATTCACATAAAGCAGCGCGTCGCCATCGGCAACCAGGCGCACGCCCCACGGGCAGAACCAATCGCCCTGCTCAGGCACAGAGAACTCGGTTCGGAACCAGGTATAAGCAGGCAAGGACTTCGCGGCTCCCTGGCGGCCTCCTACGTCTCCGGGATGCACAGGGCCAAAGGTGTAATGCGGATCCAGATCGCGGCCCTTCATTGCGGCGGGGAAGGTTTGCAGTTGCAGCGTGGCGACGGGCGCCGCGTGGCTGTCCGTGCCCAGCAGAATGGCGCTGATCCCGGTGAGGTCCTGCATCTCCACGCCGCCATTCGCGCTTCCAAAGGCTTCATAAGAGATCTCCAGCAGATTGTTCCCTGTTTTTGCATAGGCTGCCAGCGCGACGAAGAGATCACGATCCGGTTGGGAGAGCTCCTCCACCCGCACGCCGTTCAGAAAGACCTGCTTTTCCTGCGCGGTGAAGGCATGGAGGAAGATCTTCTCTTCGCCAAGCCACTCAAACGGAACCCGGTACTTCACATAGCCGTAGGGCAGCGGACCGAGGCTCTCCAACGCCACCGGCTTCGTCGTTCGCCATTGGCCCACAGAGAGATCGAACCGTTCCACTCCGTACTCTCCTTTGCTGAGATCGATGGGATCGAAGGGGAGGGGTGGTGTATTGATTCGAATGGAGGCGCTGCCGAAGGCGTCGTCATAGTCCACCGGCTGCTGCTGGTTATCGATGGTGCAGCGCGTGGGTGCCTTGGGCGCCAGCAGGGTTAGACCATGTTGTCCGGCAGGGTATTCCAGTTCGAGCAGCATCTCCGCATCGTGGGTCTGAGCGGCTCGCAGCAGCGAACAGTCGGTGATGACGGGCGTCTGAGCCGCGGTCTCTCCGGGTTGCGCGTTCTGTGCCGTTGCGGAAGGCAACTCGGCGCTCCACGTGCGGCCCGCAAGGCTGCGGGGCAGGGCAAGGATGCGCATGCCGCTCACCGTCAGATTCTTCGCACCCATCTCCATGCGGAACCCGAGCACGGCGGTCTTGCTGGCGGCGTCGTAGCTGCTGTAAAGAATCTCTCCCTCAATCCTGGGCTCCTGTTCTGCCTGGAGCGCAATCTCCACCAGGCTGCCGGGGTCATCGTACACGGCCAGCCATGGCGCGGATCCGATGCTGCCAACAGAGAGAATTTCCGCGGTGCAATAACGGATCTTTCCTCCGGGAACGGTTAGGTCCACGGGCAGCATCTTCATGCCGCGGCGCGCGATGGAGAGTCTGCCCTGTTGCGGCACAACAGTGGCCGGGCCGTTCCCGTTCAGATCTGGAATTGTCAGCCGAAACTGAGCCGGGTCGTCAGCGTCGCTTCGCACAAAGAGAAAGCCGCTGCCGTCATGGACGCGCAGCACGGCGGAGATCCGCGGATCGTCAAACACCGCTCCGCACGGAGCCTCGCGGCTTCGCGCCAGCATCGCACCGAATTGGTCGATGGAAGCTCCAATCAGCCGCGCCGCGTAGTACTTCTCCCACAGCCCTCCTGGCTCCCGCAGCGGCGCGGCGTAGTCGTAGGTGGTCGTCAGGTTGCGCGCGGCCCAGTCAAAGTTGGTGCCGCCGTGGCCCATATAGACACTGAAAAACGTGGCAGCCTGGCCGATCACGGTTTTGGCAAGGGCATTGAACTGGGCTCCGTCCACGCCTTCCTGATCGACAGAGAGCAATCCTCCGAACTGACTGAACCAGCCGCCCTGCAACTCTGCGAGGCTCACCGGAGAGTCGGGCTCCTCGGCGCGCAGCTTTGCCAAGCCGGGGATGACTTGCTGGGCGATATTCCAGCGCGGATAAAAATCGCAGGTATCCATAATACGGGCCATCATGGGATCGGCATTTTCTCTGGCCTGCGAGGTCCAGTTGGTGATGATGGGAATATCGATGCCTGCCGTCCACACCATCTGGGCCAGCGCCTTGAGATAGGCGAGTTTGTGGTGGTCGGCCAGGCGCCAGAAGTCATACTCGTTTTCAATCTGGATGAGGATGATCGGGCCGCCCTGGGTGATGCTGTGTGCGCGCACAATGGGCAGTACGTGGTTATACCAACCTTGCGAAGTGCGAATACTCTCAGGATCGTCGCTGCGCAGGGGAAACTGTTTTGCGATGATCCAGTGAGGAAACCCACCGGCGTCCCACTCGGCGCAGACGTAGGGACCGACTCTAGCGATAAGCCAGAGCCCCATCTGCTGCACGAGGGCGACGAACTCTTGAAACTCCGTCATGTCCACCTGGCCTTCCACTGGTTCGTGGTAGTTCCAGAAGACGTAGGTTTCAATGGTGTTGAATCCGGCCTGTTTCAGTTTTGTGAGGCGATCGCGCCACAGCGCCTTGGGCGTGCGGGGGTAGTGGCAACAGGCGCTGTAGAGAAATGCGTCGTGGCCATGGATGGTGAAGCACTGGGCGTCATAGTGAATGATCTCTGGATGAGGGAAGAGCGGCTGACTTGCGTCTGCCAACGAGCTACGTCCCGACAAACCGGGAACCGGCCGAATTCCAAGACAGTGGGCGCTTGCTGTAACCGATACCATTCCGATGCCCTGAAGCATCTCTCTGCGCGACAAAATCATGCTGTTTTCCCTCGCTTCCTGCTGGAATATGCAAACCGGAGTTGTCCCTTTCGCTGGAGAAAACGAAGAGAGGCGGTTTGCTACCTATTCCGGACCCGCAAAACCACTCTAGCGCAATTTTCGTGTAGCCGGGTTCCGAAGAGGCTTGTTTGGTGGGAGGAGGGGTGGTCAGAGAGAAGTTGCCCGCGGTCGCCGGCGCCTGGATGGCTCGGCGACAGGAAGATGGCTTTGGTAGGATAAACGTTGTCGGCTTGCGAGGTCGCAGGCGAGTCCGCAAGGCTGGAGGAGCGAGTTGATCTGAGCGGCGTGGCGTCAAGCTTGGCGAGACGCGTTGGAGAGATCAACACTGCCCCAGAGACAGCATTGACGGTTGCAACGTCCCCGTCGTCTAGAGGCCCAGGACGACACCACCCTCATGGTGTAAACACGCGGTTCGAATCCCGTCGGGGACGCCATTTTCTTGAAACCAGATCACGTATGGCCAAGCCTGCGGGGCCAATCCGCGCGGGCTTTGCCGTTCGTCTGCACCCGGCGCATCTCCTCTCCAACCTAGGCTCCACGCGGATGCGGCCGCGGCAAGAACTCACCCTAGCGGCCTCGGATACTCTGGCCACGTCGCCAAGAGCCTGCTCATCACCGTCGCCGATCCCACCGCCGCCGCGGCAAACGGCAACACCACTGCCAACGGAAACCACATCCCCGGATGCAGCAGCAACGGATACATCGCCAGCGCCACCCCGGGCGGGTGATAAGCATGGATAAAATTCATCACAAAGAAGGCCGTCACTGCCGCAACGATCGCCATTGCCTGGCCATGCGCGAACAAACCGATCAACGTTCCCACGGCCGCTCCGGTGACTGAGCCTACCACCACCGCATAAGGTTGTGTGACCGGCGATTCAGGCAACTCCAACAGGAGGGTCATGGTGGCGCCAAACGGCGGGACCAGAAACAGCCCGACGCGGTTATGTTCCAGCGCCGCAAGTAGGCCGAACAACAGTACGATCCACGCATACTGGGCCAAGCTCAGCCGCGCTCGCATGCCCCAGATGTTCACCATTCTTCTGCAAATGCCGCCCATACATCCCTCAAGGCTCCTGGTGCGAACCCACTTTCATTGCTCGATACTCACCGGTCCTGGGTCTGTCGCCCGAAGATGCGTGTTTGCGCTGTCGTCTAGAGCGATTCGCCTCCGCTCGGCGCGTTACATTTGGTCTCAAGAAACTCTTTGAGCGCTACGGCACTATTGCGTTCAGTGTCATGTGCGCTGTAGACAAGGGTTATGCGACCGTTTTGTGCCTGCGCGAGAAGTGGCGCCCAGGCTTCGGGATGTTTCTCCAACTCATGGAAGTACCGCCTGCGGAACTGGTTCCATTTTGCTGGATCATGCTGGAACCACTGCCGCAGAGCGGTGCTTGGCGCAACCTCTTTGAGCCAATCATCCAAATGCAGGCTATCCTTTCTAATGCCGCGTGGCCAGAGCCGCTCGACCAGGAAGCGCGCTCCATCATTTTGGCTCGCCGGCTGGTACGCTCGTTTCACTTGAACCATTCCATTCCTCCGCTGCGCCACGACGGCGGCCTTGGCTCTTAGACGCCGCTCCTCCATCTACCCATTATGACGGCCTGCCCCGGGGAGATGCGTGGTCTAAACAGAACCACGAACGAAACGGAAGCCGACTGAAGAACTGGAAAGCTAAGCGCCCTCCACTCCAGCCAGCCATTCTGCAAACATCGCCTGAGTCGCCTGGCGCAGGGGCTTGCTCCAGTGAGCCGATTGCTGCCGCAATTCGCGCGGATCGATTCCTGCTTTGGCAAGCTCGACGGCGTGACCCAGTAGCCAGCGCTCGAACGGTCTGCCCCCATCGACTTCGACATGAAACTGCAATCCGAGCATTTGCGGCCCCAAGGCGAAGGCCTGGTTGTCGCAGAGATCCGATGCGGCCAAATGTTCTGCGCCCGCCGGAATCGCGAAGCGGTCGCCGTGCCAGTGCAGCACAGAAATTCCCTCAAGATGCCGCAGCGGGCCGCGCCTGCCCGCCGCGGTGAGTTGCAGGGGCGTAAAGCCAATCTCCTTCTGCTCCATTGGCCCCACCGCAGCGCCGAGCGCCGCAGCCATCAGTTGCGCTCCGAGACAGATGCCCACGGTCGGCATGGAAGCCTCGATCCGCGCCTTGACCCATGCCCGTTCGGCGGCCATTTCGGGGTAGGCTTCGGTTTCATAGACTCCTACCGGACCGCCCAGGATGAATGCCAGCTTTGGGCCGGTGACTGGGTCGGGCAGTTCGTCCACGCCCGAGTCGTAGTAGCGAATCTGATAGCCTGCAACATGCAGGAGCGGCTCCAGTGTTCCGAGGTCCTCAAAATGCACATGCCGAATCGCCGCTGCTATCTGTTCCATGACGTCACGCTTCGCTCCTTGTTCTGATCGACACCTGCCGATCGTGCTATTGCAGATTATCCTTCATCGGAAGGGAGAGCAGTCGAAGGGCAATTTACGTGGAGATCTGCTGAGACAACGTGGGGGGCATGGAGCTATGGCGAGAAAGGAGCCTTGCCGGGCATGGACACTGTCCGCTTCGAGCGGAAGCTCAACGGCTGCTTCAGGGAGATTGAGGTTGGCGGGTGGCGAAAGATCAACGCAATGCATCGAAAGGCCCTACGCATTCAGCCCCCAAACAACGATAAAAGAGGGCTTCTGAGCAGATGCGCTGGGTCTATTGCGCGGCCGTGCGGCTGAAGTTCACTGCTGGGGACCGATCAAGGCGAAGTCAGCCTGGAGCATCTGGGTGGCCGATTCGACAGGCGTTGATTCCGCTTGGTTTGGAGCAGATGGCGGAGCCTGACGCGCTCTTGTGTCCAGTGCTGTAGCGGACCGGGGCGGTTGGGCCGGTCTGTGGGAAGTTCTGATTCCATGTTGGGCGGGGACGCCATTTTGAAAACGCAAGGTGTTGTGGATACTGGAGTGAGATGGATGTCCATCTGTCTGGAAGCGGCCACTCGCGGCTACGAGTTACCAACCGGGAGGCTCAGTCAACGCAACCCGGACTTTCGCTGTGGAACAACGGAGGTGAGACATTTTGAAGAAGATACTTTTGCTTCTGCCCGCTAGTTTGCTCCTTGGCGGCACATGGTGCGGTGCGCAGACAGCCTCATCTGCTTATGATCCTCGCGTGACTTTTGCTCCGCTGACGCTGCCTGATCCGGTGAATGTCTATCGCTCCAGCAATGGGGCGCCGGGACCAAGTTACTGGCAGAACGAGGCCAGTTATCAGCTTCATGCGACGCTGGACACCGCGGCTAAAGAGCTGTATGGGAAAGAGATCATCGCCTACACGAACAATAGTCCAGACACCTTGCCCAGCCTTTGGATTCATCTGGAGCAGAACATCTATCGGAAGGACTCCCGCGCCCATATCATCGCGGGCGGTGGGGGAAGCAGGCGCGGCTCCGGTCCCAACGCTGAGCCAGAGGAGCATACGACCGATGGCTTTGTGCTTGACTCGGTGCAGATTGAGGCTGGCAAGCAGATCTCGAAGGCCGACTATCTTGTGAGCGATACGCGGATGCAGATCCGGCTTGCCCACCCGCTGACTCCGCATGGCGGCCAACTGAAGATTCTTATCCAATACCATTACAAGATTCCGGGAGTATGGGGTGGGCGAACCACCTGGGGGATGTCCAAGCAGGGCGAGATCTATGACATGGCCCAATGGTATCCAAGGATGTGCGTCTACGACGATCTGCGCGGCTGGGACACCTTTCCGTATCTTGGCAGCGAGTTTTATCTGGAGTATGGCAACTTCGACTACTACGTGACGGTGCCTGCAAATATGCTGGTGGCGGGTTCCGGGGAGTTGGTGAATCCGAAGGATGTGTTGACCAGCAAAGAGATCGCCCGGCTGCAACGGGCTGCGACGAGTGACAAGACCGTCTATATCCGTACGCCGGAGGAGGTATCGGATCCGGCCAGCCGTCCGAAACAAGGTGGCACGCTGACCTGGCACTTCCACATGGACCACACGCGCGATGTGAGCTGGAGCGCTTCGCCGGTGTTTGTGTGGGATGCGGCGCGGATCCAACTTCCGGCTGGGAAGACGGCCCTTGCAGAAAGCTTTTATCCGCCGGAGAGCGTTGGACCGGACGCGTGGGATAACTCCACCGCGTACGTCAAGGACACGGTTGAACGCTTCTCCCGGCAGTGGTACCCCTATCCGTGGCCTGCGGCGATCAATGTGGCGGGTTTCACGTCTGGCATGGAGTACCCGGGCATTGTGTTTGACGGCATTGCGGATCGGGGATCGGTTCTGTTCTGGGTGACGGCGCATGAGATTGGTCACGACTGGTTCCCGATGCTGGTGGGATCCAACGAGCGGCGCCACGCGTTTATGGACGAAGGGTTCAACACGTTCATCGATATCGACGAGTCGGCAAGCTATGCTCATGGGAAATTCGGACCCAAACGCGACTCCGAATACTCCGCCGGCGGAGAGCCGCCGGATATGATTCTGAAGGTTCTTGATAATCCTGATGCACCGACGCTGATGGCGCTTGCCGACTCCTACGGCCGTAAGCTTGGGCATCCGGTGAGTTACTTCAAGGGCGCTTACGGCATGGTGCTGCTGCGGGAACAGATTCTTGGCCCGGAACGCTTTGACTGGGCGTTCCGCAAGTACATCCGCGACTGGGCCTACAAGCATCCTTCGCCATCCGACTTCTTCCGGGAGATGCAGAGTGAAGGTGGAGAAGACCTGAGCTGGTTCTGGCGTGGCTGGTATCTGCATAACTGGAAGTACGACGTTGCTGTGGACAAGATTGACGGTTCGACTGTAACGCTGAGCAACCTGGGTCAGCTTGTATTGCCAACGACAGTTGAAGTCACCTTTACGGACGGGAGCAAGACGCGGGTGAGATTACCTGTGGAGACGTGGATGCAAAAAGGAACATACACCTGGACGCTCGAAAAGAAGACACCCATCGCTTCTGTGGTGGTTGATCCGGATCATCAACTTCCCGATGATGACCGTAGCAACAACATGATGAGAGTGCAGTAGACGGCTGGGTTCTTTAGTGCGTGATTTGTAGATGGAAAAATTAGCGGAGGATGTCTTGGCGCGGTGTTGGTTCGGTGTCTTTCAGGGCGGTTTCGGGTTAGCGGGGGATTGTCCGATATGGCAGTGTGCAGTTACGCCAGCGGCTCTTCGTCTAAGGGGCCACCCTCTGACTGTGACTCAACAGTCCGTCCGGGGAGGTAGCAGCTTCCGTTCATGCCGCCCGTTTGCTTGCGGCTGATGGATAGAACGGTGAATCAAAGCAAGGAAGAAATTATTTATCATTTGGGTGTGACCGGGTTTGGAAGTTGGGCTGGAGAGAGGAGAGGAACATGAGCAATATCCGTAGCAACAACGTGTCTTCGAGGAGAGAGTTTCTGCAAGGAGGATTGGCGCTTACAAGCGCGGCGCTGGCTCCGGGCTCTCCGCTGTCTGCCGCGCTCTCCGAGGCTTCTGGCCAGGTTTCCACCGGGAAAAAGCCTAATATCATCTTCTTTTACACCGAAGCGCAGCGTTGGGATGCTCTTGGTCTGGCAGGGAACACGCTGCTGAAGACGCCGAATATGGATCGAATTGGCCGGGAAGGAGTGATGTTTAATAATTCCTTTTGCACCAATGCTCTCTGCGCTCCCTCGCGGGCGGTAGTGCTGACGGGACTTTATTCGCACTCTACCGGGGCCCTGGATAACGACGCGCGCGAGGCGCTGCCGACGAATATTCCGTTGTTTACGGACCTGCTGCACAATGCGGGGTATGAGACGGCGATGTGTGGCAAGGCGCATGGCCCCAACGGCTTCAAGGAGCGGAATTGGGATTACTACTTTGCATTCAACGCCCCGTCGACCAACTACTACGACCCGACATTCTATGAAAGATCTGCCGGGCAGCGCGGAGAGACGAAGAACTATCCGGGACAGTATGCGGACGATCTGGCCACGGATCGGGCATTGAACTGGCTGGATCAGAAGCGAGATAAGCCATTTTGCCTGCTGCTGTGGCACCAGTCACCGCACGCTCCCTTCTTCCGGCCGAGGAAGTATCTGGATCTTTATAACGGGGTTCCTATACCGACGCCAGAGACGTTTTGGAATTATGAGACGCGGTTCCCCGGGAAGCCAAAGGCGTTTACCGAGGCAAAGAATAAAGTTGGCACGATGCAGACCGGAGACTGCGTACGGTGTGTGGAGGAGTTGGTAAAGGACTACAACGCGGGCTTTGCCGGTGTGGACGACAACGTGGGACGCGTCCTGGAATGGCTGGAGAGATCAGGCGAGTTGGACAATACGGTGATTGTACTGACCTCTGATCACGGATACTTTTTAGGAGAATGGCAGGCTTTTGACAAACGATTCATGCACGAGCCTTCGATCCATACTCCGATGGTGATCCGATATCCAAAGGCGTTCCAGCCCGGCGTGAAGGTTGATGAGATGGTGCTGAACCTGGATGTGGCTCCCACGCTGCTGGAGCTTGCCGGGGTTGAAGTTCCTGCTGCGATGCAGGGGCGCAGCGTGGTGAAACTGGCGCAGGGCAAAGAGACGAATTGGCGCAAGGACTGGCTGTATGAATACTTTGAATTTCCAGCCGCTGAATACGTCCAGCCACATCGGGGCGTGCGCACGGAAAGATATAAGTTCATTAACTACTATTTCATGGAGCCGCAAGAGTATGAACTCTATGACTTGCAGGAAGACCCCAAAGAGCTGAAGAACCTATACGGCGATCCACGCTATGCCTCCATTCAGGAACACCTGATCAACCGGCTTACGCAGCTTCGGCAAGAGACTGGCGATGATTGTAATGTCCGGGTGCTGGATTCCTAGCCAGAGCGTGGGAGGAAAGATCGGCGCAAGGATGGAAAGAAGGATGGAAAGGAAGATGTGATCTTTCCAGACGGATGGACGCGGCCAGGCGAGTGGCTTGGGAGGATTGGGGTAAGAAGGCCGAGGTTCGAGGAGGTCTGCAGGAGGGCGACCGGTCTTTGATCGAGGCCTAAATCTGTTTCTACTCCGGTGGAAGCAGGGGCGAGATGCGGACGAGGTTGGTCAGCACGAGGCGCTCGGATTCGGGCATCCAGTCAAAGCGCGGGGCGTTGACGGCTCTCCATTGCCGCGCGGGTGGGAGTTGGCGCAAGCGGCGAAAGATTTGAATGACCTGACGCCGTTGCGCCGGTGGCAAGGCTCCAAGCTGTCCCAAGGCTGCGCGGACTTGCGATTGCTGACTTGGGGTCAACTGTTCCATCGCCTCAATGTGCTCCAAGGTGCGCTGGCGTTGCAGGGGCTGCATCGCATAGAGTTGCGCGAGGCGCTGGTGGAGACGATACTGGGCCTGGGGTGAGAGCAGATTGAATCCCGGGAGCTGGTTCAGCGCCTGTTGCTGTTGTTCCAATGTCATCCATTTATGCCGCTTCATCCACTGGGCAAGGTGGTCGCCTCCACCGGACTGGTTGGGGGCTGGTGGAGGCGGCGGTGCATTGATTTGACCCAGCACTGCATTGAGTTGGTCTTCAGATTGGGGGCTGGGGAGAATGGGCGCAGGCGTCTGCTGCGGACCGGCAGCATTCTGTTGCGGACGGGCTCTATAGGGGGCTGGTTCTACTGTTCCATTTTCTACAGTCGTGGGGTTCGGCTGGGCGCTGGAGTTGGTGGGAATAGTGGCCGATTGGGCAGAAAGAACTCCGCTGGTGGCGGTCGCCAGGAGCAGTCCGGCGAAGAACCGTAGTGCGGCTCTGTTCTTCGTGCTGCGGAATGCGAGCGTTTTCTCCATGCCTGGATTCGCTGCTGCGTCCTTCCCTGGATGGCGAAGCCTTAAAGGTCTAAGGTTAGTGTGGACCTATCCCACCATCATCCTACCCAAAGGGCGGATGGGCTACATGTGCTGACCATCAGGACGGCTTGCAGGCATACCTCCTATCGGCGCCGAACTCCTGTCGCGCCTGATTCTGAGTGAGCGATCCCCTAGTCGTCAACAACCGGTTCCTCTCTGCGCTGATGATGCTGTTGGCGCGTTTTGTTCCATTTTCGCCAGGGAGCACTGTTTCAGTGTGCGCCACGCGAATGTAGCTGTGAGGGAGAATCCTGGAACTCGTCGGTCTAGGTTTCTACGGGTTCCATGGTAAAAGATCTCCATTGGAGGAGGCTCTGCTAACGGCCCATGCACCTGAGGCCGCTCTAGCTGGAAGGCGGCGCAGAACCGCTATCGTCAGCGTCCAGCAGTTGGTCCATTTGTTGCAGCGCCTGAGCGTTTTTATCCAAAATCTTGAGGTCGTTCAGGGCGGGTGAGGCTTTCACCGCAATCGTCTGGTTATTCCCGAGATGCCCAAGGAAGGTTCCTCCTCCGCTTGCAGCAATCAGAGCCAGCGACAGAGCGCCGGCCAGCATGGGGCGCATTTTGTGTCTGGTGTTGTAGAGGAAGAAGGAGCGAAGTCGGCTCCAAAGACTTTCCGGCTGCTGGGACTGGACCTCGCGCAGGCGCGCATGCAGTCTTCCGTCGAAGTAGGTGGAGGGCTCAGGGGCGGTCCAACTATCCATCAAGGCACAGGTGGCCTGCAGTTGTTCGAACTCGGTGCGACATTTGGCGCAGACGGCCAGATGGTGGGCGATCTGTGCGGCTACGTGTCCATCCTTGAGCCCAGTCGCTGCATTGAGCCCGGTTTGCAGGCTTGCGGCCGCATCCCGCACGGTGACGGCAAAGGGCTGATCCAGCAAGAGATCGGCGAAGTGCGTGCGGCAGGTTGCACAGTTGATCGGCCTGGCTGTCTTCTCCCTCTTTTCCATGTTCTTCGTATCCTTTCCTTGCTCTCATCCTCGCTCTCATCGCTGGAGCGTGATGCTTGTTGCTTACCGGGGTGGACGCTTCCATGCATCGATTCCCGGCCGTATTCTTGTTCTCCGGTTGTTTTCCGGCTGTGGTCTTATGAGACAAACTCCTTTAGCTTCTCCCGCAGGGTCTGGTAGGCGCGGAAGAGAAGCGATTTTGTGGCAGATTCAGAGAGATTCAACACTTCACCGATCTGCTGGTAGTCCATACCCTGATACTTATGCATGAGGACGGCGGTTCTTTGCCGCTCTGGCAGGGCCATGACGTGCTGCCGGATGGCCTGCATTCGCTCCTTGCGCAAAAGATCCGCTTCTGCGCTGGGAGCATTGTCGGCGACGTCCGGGGTGATTCCCGTTTCAGCGTCGACCTCATCCAGATAGACCGTTGCCGCGGTGCGTTCGTAACGCGTATCCCGGGCATAGTTGACCCCGAGGTTGGTGGCGATGCGGTACAGCCAAGTGCTGAATCGGGCCTCTGCGCGGTAGGTCTCTCGCGACCGATAGACGCGCAGGAAGACCTCCTGCGCCAACTCCTCTGCCACGGCATGGTTATGCACCATGCGGAACATGAAGTGCACCATGGGCTTGCGGTACTTGGCCAGGAGGACATCGAAGGCGTCCATATTTCCAGCCTTGAGCTCCAGCATCACGTCGGCATCATCCAACTGGGAGAGATCGCCGCGCGCGATGGCCGCCTTGCGCTGCTCTGCGGATAACCCAGCACCGAACTCAAGGGTTTGATCGGCAGCCAAGGGTAAGCACGGGAGGGAGGCAGCGTTGCCCAGCGATACTACGTCCAGGGACGGTTCCAAGAGCCCGGGCTGAATGGCCATTGCACCCATACTCTGCTGAACACCATTTGGCTGCAAAGGTTGCGTTAAATTATGCTCATCGCCTGCTTTCGGGCAAAGTTCTGGCGAAACCAGCGGAATCTGCTGCGGTTTTCCGGGCGAGGAGGCCATTCGCCCGTAATTGTAACAATCCCAATCGCTTTTCCTTAGGCGGAAAGCAGCGGGGGGGGCATTGGGGTCTGCAACCGCAGGTGTTTGGCTTTCTGCTGATGGTGCTGACGGCCGTCCGTCCTTTTGCGCCACTGCCTGCGGATGGTATGCTAAGCAGGTTGCCTAGGTTCTTCCCGATCCGGCGGCAGGATCGTCCTCCGCCGGGGAAGAGGGTTGTCCGAGGAGCCATGGTGTTCCCAAAGGCAGTGGGCGCATAACTCAGCGGTAGAGTGCCACCTTCACACGGTGGAAGTCGTAGGTTCGAATCCTGCTGTGCCCACCATAGAATCAACAACTTCCGGGATACTCCGCAGAGAGTGCGGGTTAAGGATGCGGACAGGTGGTGGGAGTTTTACGTTCCACTTCTCTGTTCCTGCCAGGTCTCTTCTGTTACGGACCGTGGTGACCCTCTGCTGCGTGGCCCGTGGCAAGCGTTGCGCATCCTGATGAGGCTGGGGGATTTTTCACGCGGCGTTCTGGGGATTTTTGGACCGGCGCCGACAGAGCTGCGGCATCGCCATGATCTTTTGGCCTTGGGATCGGTTGATCGTTGGCTGTGACGTCAGGGGCGTGGGAAGTGGCGTGGAAAGTGGTTGACCTGCGCCGTCGATTCGCCGTACTATCGGACACGAATCTTCTTGTCGACTATCCGGGGTAGCGCCGAAAAGACGCTCTATCCCGGCATCCATCTTGTCCTTTCGACCACTGGTTTCACTCTTTTCTCAGGAGCGCAGCTCATGAACGTCCGCAGCAGTTCGTCCTCTCCCGTTACTCGCGTATTCGCATCGGTGGCAATCTTTGGCATGCTGTTCTTTGCCGGATGCAAATCGAGTTCTTCGCCCTCGCCAGCCAGCAACACGGCGACGAATGGAACAGCCGCGCCGGGCGGAGCGGCGTCACCTTCGGCTCAGCAAGGGCCGGGGGGCAACGGAGCGTATTCGGGAGCAAATTCCGGAGGCTATCCTGGAGGCTCCCCGCAGCAGTCCGGGCAGAGTGCGCCACAGGCTCCGCCGCCGCCGCGCGTAGCGGATCTTCCCGCAGGCACGCGGATTCGGGTGGGTCTGGATCAGGATCTCGGATCGAAGATCAATGAGCCCGGAGATACCTTTACTGCGACGGTGGCTGATAACGTTGTGGTCAATGGCCAAACCGTGATTCCGGAGGGTGCCCGCGCCCAGGGCACGGTGGTTGACGCCAAGGCGCTGGGACGCTTTATGGGTGGCGCGCGTCTGGAGGTTCGGCTGGATCGAGTGCAGAGCCGGTGGGGCGGCTATCGGGTATCCACCAGCACGGTGGAGCGTGTGGAGAAAGGTAAAGGCAAACGCACGGGACTCTTTGTCGGAGGCGGCGCTGCGCTGGGAGCACTGGTGGGCGGCCTGGCGGGTGGCGGTAAAGGAGCTTTGATCGGCGGCCTGGCCGGAGGCGGCGCGGGCACAGCAGGTAGCGCTTTTACCGGCAATCAGAACATCTTTTTACCGACCGGGACGCTGCTGACCTTCCGCCTGGAGCGCTCGGTAGCAATCACGGAGTAACAACAGCAGTAGCGCTAAGGGAAGCAGATTGAGAGTTGGATGCGCCGGACGGGCTTGTGCCCGTCCGGTTCGCATTTTTGGTTCTCGCTGTTGGGATTCTCGCTTCTGGGTTTGTTGCTCCGCCGGTTTGTTGCCCTGCGGGGGTACGGCATGGTTTGCGCGTGGGAGAGCAAGGCGGATGGCTTGATTGCGGGCTGGTTGTCGTTGCGAAGTGCTGTTTGGTGGCCGCATGCGTAAGACGAAGGATCCGGGTGGGGAGGTGGCAGTGGGAACGGCGGCCGGGCGATAGACTAGGGGATGAGATGGAGGAAGGATGAGGGACGCTTTGAACGCTGCCACGGTGCAGATGCTGGATGCACAGATTGAAAGGCACCCTACGCTGCCGCCGGAAGCGGTGCTGAAGACGGAGCTGCTGCGGCGCGGCATCGCCTTTGCTCCGGAGGCGCTGATTCCGCCTGCCGATGCGCAGGAGCATCAGCTTAAGTCTTATTTCATCTTCTCCTTCAACATGGTGAAGCAGTCTGAGCTGGATGGGACTGCGCAGTGGAAGGCGCCGGAGGAGGTGGCGTTGACGGGTGGCCCGTATCACCTGCGCCGAACGATTGTCTCCGTTCGCTTGAATCCCGCGTCACCGTACAAGGTGATCCTGCATGAGGGTGAGCGCCGGCTGACGGTGGAGGGAGAGTTGCTGGCTTGTGTGCAACTGCCTGTGAAGCCGGCGCACTACAACTGCACGTTGCCGGACGGCAAGTCCGCAGGGGAGATTGCACCGACGATCCAATGGGGGTACCTGATCTATCTGACGATCTTCCGCATCTGCCAGTACTTTGGGGAGAAGGAAGAGTGCCAGTTCTGCGATATCAATCACAACTATCGTGAACAGATTGCGGCGGGCCGTCCTTACACGGGTGTGAAGAAGGTGGATGACATCCTGGCGGCGCTGGAGTACATTGCGAACTCCGACAGCCCGGCCAAGGCCTATACCCTTACCGGAGGGAGCATCACGTCTCAGCTTGAGGGTAAGAGCGAGGTGGAGTTTTACACGCAGTATGTTGAGGCCATTGAGAGACGCTTCCCGGGCCGCTGGATTGGGAAGGTAGTTACGCAGGCCTGGCCGAAGGCCGACGTGCAGCGGTTGAAGGATGCAGGGGCCATGATCTATCACCCGAATTATGAGGTTTGGGATCCACGGCTGTTTGAACTGATCTCTCCGGGCAAGAATCGCTATATTGGCCGCGATGAGTGGGTCCGACGCATTGTGGAGGCGGCCGATATCTTTGGGCCGTCGCGGGTGATCCCGAACTTTGTTGGTGGGGTAGAGATGGCGAAGCCGTATGGGTTTGACGACGTGGAGGAGGCCATAGAGTCCACTCGCCAGGGCCTTGATTTCTTTATGAACCATGGGGTGGTTCCACGCTTTACAACCTGGTGTCCGGAGCCGACGACGCCGCTGGGCAAGGCTAATCCCGAGGGCGCGCCGCTGGAGTTCCATCTGAGGCTGCTGGAGGTGTATCGAGACACATTGGCCAGCCACCGTCTGCCGCCTCCGCCGGGTTATGGTGATCCTGGTCCCGGCAGGGCGGTTTTTTCCGTAAGCCCGTTCATGGATGTGCTGCCTGCGCGCGAGGAGTAAGCAGAGCGGGCTTGCGAGGGATAGATCCAAGGATGATAAAGCCACGGTTGGCGCACGGCAGGGAAGAGGATGCCCGTGGTCCAGGGTGGGTCTGAGGTTCAGGCTCCAGGACGACGTTTGGTTGCAACCTTCTTTACCGCTCTCTGCCTGGGCGGAGTAAGCCTCTTCTCGTCTTCCTTTTGCCACTTTTGCGCCAGATCGTCCAGACGATCGAGGATCGGGCCAAGTTCCTGGCCGCGCTCTGTCAATCCATAGGTGACTTGAGGAGGGATGGTCGGCAGGTAGGTGCGGTAAAGAATGCCTGCATCCTCCAGCAGGCGAAGCCGCTCGGTAAGCATACGGGCGGAGATGCCTGAAACGTGGTGTTTGATTCGGCCATAACGAAGCGGACCGTTTTGACGGAGGATCCAGAGGATGACGGTGGTCCACGGCCCCATCAGGAGATGCAGGAGAGCGTCCATCGGACAGTGGATCCGGGTTTCAGGTTGTGGAGTCATACGTTGGTTACTTGAAAGTACCTACTTTTCAAAATATACCAGAGGTGCTATCCATGGAACAGGCTTTGGTTCGGCAGGTGTTTCGGCGGGACGGCGAAGTTGGCTTGGCGTCGGACAGCGCATGACAAAGGCCTGGAGAAAGCACGGCGAAAGCCTGGAAAAGGAGAGATGCAATGGCAAAGATACTGGTGCTCTACTACAGCACCTGGGGACATGTTGAGGCGATGGCGGAGGCGGAGGCTGAAGGGGCGCGCAGCGTTGCCGGATGCACTGTGGTGTTGAAGCGGGTGCCTGAGACGATGCCTGCCGAAACGGTCGCCGCCATCCATGGCAAGGTGGATCAGAGGGCACCGATAGCGGATCCTGACGAGTTGGCGGAGTATGACGCCATTCTGTTTGGCACTCCAACCCGTTTTGGCAATATGGCGGGACAGATGCGGAATTTTCTGGATCGTACGGGAAACCTTTGGCAGCAAGGGAAGCTGGTAGGGAAGGTGGGCAGTGTTTTTGTGAGCACGGCTACGCAGCATGGCGGACAGGAGACGACCATCACCTCTTTCCACACTACGTTGCTGCACCATGGAATGATTGTTGTAGGTGTTCCGTATGCGTGTGCGGAGTTGATGAACATGGAGGAGATCACGGGCGGAAGTCCTTATGGCGCGAGTACGCTGTCCAAAGGAGATGGCAGCCGTCAGCCCAGTGCAAATGAGTTGGCGATTGCCCGGTTTCAGGGAAAGCATGTTGCAGAGATTGCGAAGCGTCTTTTTGATTGAAAGGCCGCGCAAACAAGTTTCAGGCGGGGCTGGGTTGAATAGATTCTCCGGATAATTTCTGAGAAGGAGGAGAAGATGTTCAAGAAGATTGCAGTAGCATTCGACGAGTCACGTGAGGCGGAACGGGCTTTCCGTTCCGCCCTGAGCCTGGCGCAGCTTGCGGGGTCCGAGGTCTATGTTGTCACGGTGATTGAGAACTTTCCCGCCTATATGAGTTATGTGTATTCGGAAGCTCCGGGCGTACCGAAGTTGCTGACAGAGCAGCGGCGGGTTTTTTATATGGACCTGCATCAGAGGGCGAAGATGGAAGCAGAACGTGCTGGAGTGCCTCTGCATACGGAACTGGTGGAGGGAGAGGAAGTAGAGGCATTGCTGGAAGTGCTGGAACGGATCCAACCACAGCTTCTGGTGGTTGGACTGCGGCAAGGCAGTGGCATGATGGGCAGGATCTTTGGCGGAACGGCTCATCGTATTGCGCTGCATGCAAAATGCGACCTTCTTGGTATACGCTGATCGTCTTTTGCCAGATTGCAGGAGGAGCAGGTTTCGTTGTGGCGAGAAGGGAAGACAGATGCGATCTGAAGGAGCCATGCACAGATTTTGTGAGGGTTGAGAGGGCCATCCAGCATGGGTTTGGTCAGAGTCAGGCTTTGATAAGGAGTGTTTCTTGCTTTCAGGACTTTATCCGACGCTATTTCTTCCGCATGGTGGCGGGCCCTGCTTCTTTATGGACTGGGAGCCGGCTGACACCTGGAAGCGCATGGAGGGTTGGCTTGAGGCGCTGCCGGGTACGCTTGATTCCAAGCCTGACGCCATGGTGGTGATCTCCGCGCATTGGGAGTGCCCGGAGTTCACGGTGAATGTTAGCCCAGCCCCGAAGCTGCTCTTTGACTACTCCGGATTTCCGCCGCATACCTATGAGCTGACGTATCCTGCCCCTGGTTCTCCTGGATTGGCTGCGCGGGTGCAGGAGTTGCTTGGCTGTGCCGGCATTGCTTGCGAGACGGAGTGGGAGCGCGGCTACGATCACGGCGTCTTTGTGCCGTTGAAGGTGATGTACCCGGAGGCGGACGTACCGATCGTGCAGCTATCGTTGAAGCGTGGTCTTGATCCTGCAGCGCATCTGGAAGCCGGACGTGCTCTGGCTCCGTTGCGGAAGGAGAATGTGCTGATCCTTGGCAGCGGGATGAGTTATCACAACATGCGCGGATTTGGCGCCGCTTATTTTCAGGCATCCAAGGAGTTTGATGGATGGTTGAGCGAAACCGTGAGCATGGATCCGGGTGAGCGGGATGGACGATTGCTTGACTGGCAGAATGCCAGGGCAGCACGAATCGCTCATCCTCATCCGGACCATCTTTTGCCCCTGATGGTTGCGGCCGGAGCTGCGGGGCCGAGCCAAGGGAGGTGTGTTTTTACGGATACAGTGATGGGTGTTGTGGTATCCGGGTATCGGTTTGGATGAATTGGCGATAGCTGCTGATGGGATACGGTGGAAGGGGACGGAGTCTCTGGCTGGGGGGCGTAGAGCACGCAGGTATGCAGCCTTTGCCGAGGGGCTGATTTGTTGCCGCAGATCTTCTTGACAGACTGTCGGTGCGAGAGGGGTCCCGGCCGGTGAAAGCGCCGAGAGGGGTAGGGGCGTCGGAATCGGCTTGGCGTAAGTTGGGAAGGACGGGGCCTTTGATCAGAAGCGCAGCAGGTAGCTGAGCTTGAAGTAGATGGTTTTGCCGTCGTTCATCAATTCCGAGCCGGTTGGGGGCAGAATGGGATCGAGCGAGTTGCAGTTGCCGTCTGCCTCGCGGGTGCAGAGCGAGCGGTTGATGTTGGCGAAGTTGCCGATGTAGCCCACGTAGAGCGCTGTGCCGGGGTGGGGCATGTAGGTGAAGAGGGCGTCTGCAAAGAGTGTCTTTGAGTTGGTGAGATCGGTGAGGTCCGGGTGAGGGAGCGTCGCGATGTACTGGCCGATGAGGCTGAAGGATGCGGCCTGGGTAAGCTGGTAGTTCCAGCGCGAGATCATCTCATGATTGTCGTAGACATCTTCGCCTGTGGTGAGATTCGTAAAATGGGTGTAGACGTAGTTGTTTTGCAGGTCAAGCCCTTTGGTGGGTTTGACTTCCAGGTTTGCGTTGGGGGAGATGATGTTGACGGGCATCGGTCCCTGCCCGGCAGGGGGCGAGTAATTGACGACTGTTCCCCGGCTATAGCCGGCATTGATGGCGATGTACGGCTTGGGAGCTGAGTTGAAGCTGATCTGTTCGAGATGACTGTGCCACTCGACATTCTGCTTGAGCGCGGAGTAATCGATGGGTCGAAGACGGTCCTGGCCGAGGATGAGCGAGGCGGAGATGCCGGTGTCGTGGCGGAAGTTGATGGAGTAGGACGGATTGAAGTAATAGTCCAGTGGTAGCTCGGTGTGGTCCCAGATACGCTCCATATAGATGCTGGGGCCATGCGAGATGATTGGCCCGTTCGCCGGCCGGAAGATGTGCTGCAGGTAGCCGTTGGGCTCGCGCACGTCGGGGCGCAGGAAAAAGCCGGTGTCGGTTACGTAGCCCGAGGCGGTGTCGCTGTATTGCGTCCACCAATTCCAGTGCAGGGAGCTGTAACTGATCTGTTGCATCCATGCCTGACCGCTGCAGTAGAGCGCGAGATTTTCGCAGCTTTGTTCGCCCGGTGTGGAATTGCTGAGGTTGCGGGTCTGGGAGGTGACGCCCTGCCCGGTCACCGTCCATCGATTCCGCAGTCGCACTCGGTAATCGAAGCCGCCGCTGCGATTGAAGGAATTGTCGAACTCGCGGTCGGAGTAGATGACGCCGGCGTTGGAGAGTGAGCCGATGTCGCGATTGATGCGCGCCACCCAGAAGTGAGCGCGATCGCCGTAGCCTGGGGTGCCTTGCGGAACCGACTGGCCGGGGCTGCGATCGTCTACGCCGAGCAGACCGGTGGCCCAGCGCCCTATCTTGCCTGTGAGCCGCGCGCCATATTGTGGCAGGACGATGTTGTCCGTGTAGTAGAGGCTGATGGGCGTCATGAAGTAGCTGCTGTTTTCGATGAAGAACGGCCGGACCTCAGGGAAATATGGAGGAAATCGCTGGTTGGGCGTGGCGGGGTTATCGATACCCACCTGGCTGAAGTCGGGGTTGAGCGTGGTGTCAAGGACCAGGCTATTGTGCAGGATGAACTTGGCGTCGAGCCCGCCGTAGCTTTGCAGGCGCTTGTGTTGAAAGTAGGGATCGAGGGGGCTGACGGTGTTCAACTGGCGGAGGTTGCGGGCCAGGATATAGGGCTCAAACTGCAGGTTCTGCCCGTGGGCGATGTCGGCGAAGCCCTCCACTTCCATGTCCTGGGTGAGATAACCGGCGATGTTATGGTTGCTGCGGGGCCAGAAGTCGTACTCGTTGGTGCGGGGCATGGCCCGTTCCAGAATGATCCCCCAGGTGCGCGTCTGGCAGGGTGCAGCTTTGGCAAAGTAGAGGCTGGCGAAGGGGATGCGCATGAGCACGATGTAGCCCCAGGGCGTGCGCCTGCTCCAGGTATCCCAGACCGTATCGAAGGAGAAATCGTATCCCGCCTGCTCGCTGTAGAGGGCGTCTGCCTGGATGCCGAGGGGATTGCTCTCAAAGACAAAGGCGCGGCGCTCGTCGTGGAAGGTGTCAATCATCACCTTGACGTAGTCGTCGTCGGAGAGCGCGTCCCGCGCCAGCATGTGGGCGCGGACGTACCGGGAATGGTGATCCTGGCAGATGAAGGCGATGAAGAGGTCCTGGTGGGTGTAGCCGAGAAAGGCGGTAGTTGGCTCATTGGGAGCTTTCCCGTCCTCGGGATAGCGCTGGACAAAGTGAGAGATGCGCAGCATCTGCTGTGCGCCACCCTCCAGCGCGGGGCCGAAAAAGTCGCCGATCTGCGGTGCTCTGTTGAGCCGCGGAATGAAGATATGCCCTGCGTGCAGGGATACGCCGCCAGTGGGCAAAGAAGGATTGAGGATGCCTGCGCTACCCGGTGAGTTTGGCAAAGGCGCCACAGGCAACGGCGTTCGGTCGGCAAGGAGGATTGCAGGTTGGGCGCAGAACGCCGCCAGAATCATCGGCAAACCAAGGCGAACCCAAAAACGAAGTCCGTTCTTCAAGACAGCGCCTTCCGGCTATCCGAAGGTCATTTTTTGCTGGAATCCGCCCGGCGCGACTCTCAGGAAAGCCTGCTTCTTACAGTGATTATAGGTTCTGGATCCGCTTCGCTCAATGGTTTTTCTTCCGCATGGGCTATTCGAAGCGGTGGATGGTTTGCGGGAGATGAGCGTATTCATGAGGTATTCCCATGAGCGGAAGGGCAGGTAGGCGGGGTGGCCCGGATGGGCGCGGAGGATCGGGCGCTCCTTTTGCTTTGCAGGCTTGCTGACGGAGGGTTTCCAGGTAGTTGCAAGGGGTATGAGAGTCGAGGGCCAGCAAGTTCGTGGTCGGGAAGGTTCTGGCCAGAGATTTCTTCCGGTGGTCCAGATAGAGCGGACGCAGCGGCTAAACGGGCTCGTGGCGCGCGATCCGCGAGCGTCAGGGGCATTTCACGAGATTCTGATTCGCTGTGGCCGTTCTTCTTGACAATCTCTCGGTAAGAGTCTTATATCTCAGGCGTGGTGCCGCGCGGCCTGGGGTTCCTTTTACGCCATGAACACAGATGTAGACATCGTCGCTGACGACGGCAATCTCTGCGGAGAAGGGCCGTTCTGGGATGAACGTGGCCATTGTCTTTACTGGACAGATATCACCGGCAACCGCATGTTCCGGTATGACTGGAAGCAACAGAGCCACGCCGTGCTGCATGACGGTTTTCAGGTGGCAGGGTTCTGCCTCCAAAAGGACGACGGACTTCTGGTAACCAACCACCATGGCATCTGGCTGTGGGCGCCGGGAGCACAGCCGGTTCTATTGGCCGAAGAGGCGGATGGGCAGGAGTGCGTGATGAATGACTGCACTGCCGATCCGACGGGGAGGGTGTACGGCGGGTCCTGGCACCTGGACGAGCAGGGCAGGTCCAGCCCAAGTTTTCTGTTCCGGGTGGATACGGACGGCTCCGTCCATGTAGCTGATGAGGGGATCTGCTTTTCGAACGGGCTGGCGTTTTCTCCTGACGAAAGCACTCTGTACTTTGCCGACACTGTAGCGCGTTGCATCTATGCGTATGACTGGCGAAGCAGCGATGGTGCGCTCAGCCATCGCCGCGTGCTCACGCACATTGATCGGCAAGAGGGGTTGCCGGACGGGCTGGCGGTGGATGCAGAAGGGTTTATCTGGTGCGCGCACTGGTTTGGCGGATGCTTGACCCGCTACGATCCGGAGGGCAAGCGGGAGCGCCGCATGGAGATGCCTGCGGCCCAGACCTCCTCGCTGTGCTTTGGCGGGCCTAATCTGGATGAGATCTATGTCACCTCTGCGGCGCGCAGTAATGCGCTGGCACTGGCTCCGGAGGGGTATGATCCGACGCGGCAACTGATTGGAGGCGCGCTGTATCGGCTACGAAGCGAGATTCGTGGACTGAGCAAGTACCGGTCAAATGTTTCGCCGGCGGGAGCAGGCCGCTCATGATGTTCGCTTCCCCGGATCCGAAGGAGTTATGAAGGAAACCTGGCGTTGGTTCGGCCCGGAAGATCCGGTTCCTCTGCAATACGCTTCGCAAGCGGGAGCGACAGGTATTGTCAGCGCGCTTCACCATCTCTATCGGGGTGAAAGGTGGCCTGTTGAGGAGGTTCTGAAGCGGCGGGATGAGATTGTCTCCGCGGGTATGGACTGGTCGGTGGTGGAGAGCATTCCCGTGCCTACCTCGATCAAACTGCGCAGGGGCCCGTTCCGGCGCAATATCGACGCGTGGATTGACTCTATGGCGGCGATTGCGAAGGCCGGCGTGAAGATTATTTGCTACAACTTTATGCCGGTGGTGGACTGGGTGCGCACGGATATTGCGTTCCGGCTGCCTTCCACTGGTTACGCGGTGCGTTTTGATGCTTTGGACTTTGCCGCCTATGATCTGTTCATCCTGCAGCGGCGGGGAGCGGAAGACGGCCTTTCGCAAGAGCGCATTGCGGCTGTGCGCAGGCGTTTTGAGAGCATGACGCCAGAGTTCATTGAGCGGCTGGAGCGGACGCTGATCGCTGGTCTTTCCGCCTCTGAATCGTCCTACGATCGGGGATCGATGCGCGCGGCTATCGCGCAGTTCGATGGTGTGACGGCTGAGGACCTGAGAGGAAATCTGTTGAGCTTTCTGCAGGATGTGGGTTCGGTGGCGCAGGAGCTGGGGATACGGCTGGCGATCCATCCGGACGATCCGCCCTGGCCGCTGTACGGTCTGCCGCGCATCGTCTCCACGGCTGAGGATCTGCGCCGCATATTGGATGGATACGACTCGCCGGTAAATGGATTGACGTTCTGCGCCGGCTCACTTGGATCGCGCGCAGACAATGACCTTGTGGCGATGGCGCGAGAGTTCGGACCGCGCATTCATTTTCTGCATCTGCGCCAGGTGCGGCGCGAGGACGATGGATCTTTTTGCGAGTCCGAACACCTCTCCGGCAGCAGCGATATGCTGGGCTTGATCCGCGCGATGCTGGAAGAGGAGTGTGCGCGCGCGCGGAACGGGCAGCCTGATTGGGAGATCCCGATGCGGCCGGATCACGGCCATCTGCTAGGGGATGATATTGGGAAGGCCGGCAACGCCGGCTACTCCTTTGTGGGCCGGTTGAAGGGTCTGGCGGAGTTGCGAGGAGCCATCCGCGGGTTGCAGTTCGCTTGGCCGGAGTTGCTTCCCGCGGTGCGATAGGGAGATGGGAGATGCAAGAGTTTGAAGGAAAGACAGCAGTGGTAACGGGCACCACGGGAATTGGGCGCGCGATTGGATTGCGTCTGGCGGCCGGAGGAGCGCATGTCTTGGCCTGCGGCATTGACGTGGCCGCCAACCGCGAGCTGAATGCGGAGGCCGAGCGCCGCAGCTTGCCTCTGCGCGCCGAGGTTGCCGATGTATCCGATCCCCAATCTGTGCAGAGCTTCATCGATCTGGCCGTGCGCAAACTTGGTGGCATCGACATTCTGGTGAATGCAGCGGCGATTCACCCGTTTGGCTCGGTGCTGGAGACGGATCCGGAGACCTGGAATCGCTGCATGAGCGTGAATGTGGGGGGCGTGTATCTTATGGCGCGTGGTGCGATTCCGGAGATGAAGAAGCGAGGGGGTGGAAGAATTGTGAATCTGGCGTCGGTTCAGGGTTATGCCTGCCAGGTGGGGGTAACAGCCTACGCCACCTCGAAGGGAGCGATTCTGAGCCTGACGCGGTCGCTTGCGCTTGATCATGCACGGGATCATATTACGGTGAACTCCATCAGTCCTGGCTCGATTAGAACGCCGATGCTTGCCTCTTCGGCCGAGCACTTTTCTCCGGGAGTTTCGCAGGAAGAGGTCTTTGCGCGCTTCGGTGCGATGCACCCCATCGGTCGGATCGGAACACCGGAAGAGGTGGCTGAGCTGGCGGCATTTCTGGTCTCAGACCGTGCCGGGTTCTGTACGGGCAGCGATTTTGTGGTGGATGGAGGGCTGCTGGCATCTGTGGGAGTGAGTTGAAGCTGGAGGGAGATCAGAGCGCGAACACAAATTAATTTTCCTGATTTATTTTCCCTGGGCGATCAAGAGGTGCCAGAGATGCCGCGTTGCCGGGTGATTCCATGAGGCAGTGAGATTTGACGAGAGGCGAGCGTTGTATTCTTTCGAGACGAAAGCGTGCCTCCAAGGGGAGGATAAGATGTCCATTCGACCCGTCAAGCAACTGATCGTATCCAAGCCGACGCTGGAGGGCGCAGGAGTTCGGCTGCGGCGAGGATTTGGGTTTGGAAAGACGACGGAGTTCGATCCATTTCTGCTGTTCGATGATTTTCGAAACGATATTCCGGAGGATTATCTGGCAGGCTTTCCGTGGCATCCGCATCGTGGCATTGAGACGATCACGTATGTTCTGGCCGGAACGGTGGAGCACGGCGACAGCATGGGGAACCATGGAACCATAGCAGCCGGGGATGTGCAGTGGATGACGGCGGGAAGTGGCGTGATTCATCAGGAGATGCCCAAAGGCGATGTAGAGGGAAGGATGCACGGGTTTCAGCTTTGGGCGAACCTGCCGTCTTCGCTGAAGATGACTCCGCCACGCTATCAGGAGGTGAAGGCGCCGGAGATTCCTCTGGTTACCGACGACGATGGGACTGGGGTACGCATTGTCTGCGGAAGCTTCTGGGGCAAGAGGGGTCCGGTGGACGGGATTGCGGCCGATCCGATGTATCTGGATGTGTCGGTTCCTCCGGGAAGGAGAAAGGCGCTGCCGGTGGAGACGACGCGCCATGCCTTTGCGTATGTGTTTGCGGGCTCTGGGAAGTTCTGCAATGCGTCCGGGCCGCTGGCTGTGCCGACCGAGCCGGTGGGATGGTGGGACAAGACGCCTCCGGCGCAGGCAGACAACCGCTCGCTGGTGCTGTTTGATAGCGGTGACGAGGTTGTGGTGCAGGCAGGAGACGAGGGGATCCGTTTTCTGCTGGTCTCAGGCAAGCCGCTGCAGGAGCCGGTTGCGTGGTACGGACCGATTGTGATGAATACGCAAGAGCAGCTTCGGCGGGCCTTTGAAGAGCTGAATGAAGGGACGTTTCTGAAGTAAAGGGTGAAGGGGATCTGCGGGTGGTGATGGAAGGTTTAGCGGCGATGTGGGTTGGGTAAGGTGTGGGGGTCTTGGATTTATTTTGGTCTGTGCGGGTCGGCAGGCTCCGTGGCCTGGGGTGCGGCCCTGTTGTCGAGTAGGCTGTGATCTTCCGGCCACGCCGGATGTTTCAGCAGGATTGTGGCCTGCGGGAGAGGCCGACGATGGGTGTGCCCGATCGCTTGTGCCGGTGAAAGCGTTCGAGTGCGGCAGTGATGGAAGCAGAGCTCTCAAGGGTCGGCGAACGGACCCCTTGCGTCATTCAGGTGATAGCGTGGGGCTAAAGTTTCCAACGCACAGAGAGTCAAAGCTCAGCAACCTGGCGGTGCCGCACCGCGCATCTTGAGTGCAGGCCGACGCCGTTACGAAGCCGCGAATCCTCCGCTCGCGAGCAAAGGCACGATCGCTGCCCCGTCGATTGCAGCGCGGAGTTCGATTCCGACATTCTCTTCACGGAGCAGGCAACTCTGATAACGCTACTATCAATCCAATACGCAATTGGCTTCAGTTTTACTGATCCTTGAACGATTTTCTTGAACGACATTGAGGGCTCTCCCAGGTAAAAAGCTCAACGCAAGCAAGAGATGCGGGGTTCTCGTTCGGGTCTGAGGAGTGGCGGAATATCAACGCTCCGGAGACAACTACAGTCAATGCACCAACCGCGCTAAACCGGGTGGTATAGGGGACGGTGGCGCGGCGTCAGGCGAAGATGTCCTGGCTCTGCCGTTCTTGTCGTTGCTCCCCCCTGTCCGCATATGACCGCAGGAGACCGTGCTGGCTGCGGGCAGTCATGCTTTACCACGCAGTACAGAAGCATAGAACCTGGATTATGCAGAGGCTGGGCACACGACAGATGCCGGAGTTTTGAGCAGCGGTGTTGTGCCAGTATCTTGAGTCTTTGAGTCTCCCCCCTGTTTCCGATTTCTGAAGGCCAGTGCCGTAAGCGTTTGAAACGGTTGAGCTGCTCATGCATAAAAATCTATGCGCGCCCTATCAGGCGCGTAGCGGCGTGGCGAGGACGGGAGCAAATCCATCCGGCCCACGCGCCACACATCGCAGCCTCTCCATGAGGCGCTGGAAGAAATGTTTCTCCTGATAGTGATCGCTGTAGCTGACGCCCACCCTGCCGGCATGACGCCAGATGCGGGCGGCGAGGAACAGGGAGCGCAGCCGCGCCGTGGCCAGCGTAGTGTGCTTCATGGTTTCGACGGTGGCGTCCTCCTCGCGCTGAAACAATTGCAGCCAGCAGTTCAGGTTGTAGGCCAGCAG
>JBMFGX010000008.1:0-123399 GCA_049977105.1 Acidobacteriaceae bacterium
GCTCTCAACTTCGCGCCTCTACTGTTGTAAAACAGGATTCTCAGGGGTTCCAAATGGCTTCTGTGCATTATTCAGGTAGAAGAGCAGCACCAGAAGAGCACGAATTGAATACCCATTTCCCGGAGTATCCATGCGCAGTCTTCTAAAGTTATTTCCAGACGTCATCGTGATAGGTGTTTTTGCAGGTATGCTGTGCCTTTTGCCGTCTGCGGCAAAAGCCCAGACCATCACCGGAAACATAGCCGGCAGGATCACCGACGCCAGCGGAGCTGTGGTGCCGAACGCGAAGGTGGTTGCAAAGAATGTCGCAAACGGCTATGTATTCAATACCGTCACAGGCGTATCGGGGGCGTATAGCCTTCGATTTCTTCCGATTGGCGATTACACAGTGACCGTGAGCGCGAAAGGCTTCGCTACACAATCGTTTGGACCTTTCTCTCTTGAGATTGACCAGACGGCGAAGGTGAACGCGGCGTTAAAGGTGAGTACGGCGAGCACCACGGTTACGGTGAGCACGCACTATGTGCCACTGCTGAACACCGAGGACAGCACGATCGCCACCACGATCGATAACAACACGATCCAGAACATCCCGTTGAATGGGCGCAACTTCTCCAGTTTGACGATTTTTCTTCCGGGATCGGTGGAGACGGCCCCGGCGGGAATGATTGGCGCGAACGGTACGGAGCGAGACACCAATCAGGCAGGCCAGACCTCGATTGACGGGCAACGCAACCAGACGAATAACTACTATCTGGATGGCATTGAGATCAATGAGACCATTAATAACGTCATCGGCTACAACCCCAGCCCGGATGCGCTTACACAGATGCAGGTGATCTCTGCGAATGCCCCGGCGGAATACGGCAACGTGAACGGCGGCGACGTGCTGATGGTGCTCAAGAGTGGCACCAATAATTTTCACGGCAGTGCATTCTACTTTGTCGAGAACTGGCATCTGGACGCCAATACCTGGACGAATAAGCACTCTATCCCAATTGTTCCGAGAGTGCATTACACGCAGCCGATGTTTGGTGGCACCATTGGGGGGCCAATCTTCAAGGACAAGCTATTCTTCTTTGCCGATTATGAGGGCTTCCGCCATCCGAACAATGGCGTGGGGCTAGCCAGTGTGGCGACGGCAGCTATGCGCCAGGGAGATTTTAGCGCGCTGCTGAGCTATGGAAAAGGAACACAGCTCTATAACAACTCAAACGACGCCACCACAGGGCCAGTGCCCTACGTGAACAATCAGGTGCCGATCACGAATCCGGCAGCGGCCTATCTGTTCTCGCATCCGAACATCTATCCGTTGCCGAACGCTACGCCGATCGATGGCTTGATTGAGAACAACTACGAGGGCCCTACCAGAGGCTTTACGCGCAACGACCAGGGCGATGTCAAGGTGGACTGGAAGCCAAATGAGAAGGATACGCTGTCCGTTCGCTATCTACAGGGTGAGGCATCCAACGGCACGACTCTGGCGGTGCTTCCAATCACATTTCCAGGTCTGGACGACTATCCCACCAAGGGAATTGCTATTAACGATGTACATGTGTTTTCAAACTCGATTGTGAATGAGTTCCGAGCAGGGTTCACGCGAGTGAGGTGGATTCAGGGTGCGCCGATTGATACCACCGGGGTGTTTGGTCTGAAGGGTGACTCGGTGCTGGGAATCGATGCGGCGCAGCCGTACGTTGGATTCACCGGGCTGGACTTTACCTGTTCCAGTACGCCAGGATGCTCGAGCGTGAGCCTTCCCTCGAACCTAGGCAACTCGGTGACGGCTACCCAAATTACAGACAACACGTTTGAGTATGGGGACGATCTGACCTGGCTGAAGGGCAACCACAGCTTCAAGATGGGTGCGCAGTTCCTGCGCTACCAGCAGAATAACTACTATCCTGGAAATAGTGGCGCCGATGGGTACTTTGATTACTATCCCTGGGCTACGGAGAACCTATCAACCGGAGAGGCTGGTTATCCAGTGGCGGACTTCGCGCTGAACGATGCCTCACAGATCGGCCAGGGAGGGTTGAACGAAAACGGGCAGTTGACGGGCGACAATGGTCAGCGCCAGTGGAGGGATGCCTATTACTTTCAGGATGACTGGAAGTTCCGGCCGAATCTGACGTTCAACCTGGGTATTCGCTACGAGTACGATCAGCCTATTTACGAGGTAAACAATAAGGAAGCGAATATCGACTTTGCGACGAAGAGCGTGGTGTATGCGGGAGTGGATGGCCACAGCCGCGCACTGTACCCGGCAGTCTATACGAACGTGATGCCGCGCGTAGGATTCAATTA
This sequence comes from Acidobacteriaceae bacterium, assembly GCA_049977105.1. GTDB lineage: Bacteria > Acidobacteriota > Terriglobia > Terriglobales > Acidobacteriaceae > Granulicella. Next base: position 2,308 of record JBMFGX010000008.1, read on the forward strand.
CCAGCCCATGAACAAGTTGGTGATTCGCGGAGGGTATGGGGATACGGCCTATCTGGAGGGCACGGGTGCAAATCTGCGCCTGGTGTACAACCCACCGTTCTGGAATGAAAAGATCGGCACCACCCCCACGCCGAACAAGACTACGGATGGACCGTTTTTTCCGGTTCAAAATGGGTTTGCATCCGGAAGCTCGCCGACTCTGGCGGGTAGCACCTTCCGCGCCTGGCATAAGGTGGTCCCTTCGATAGTCAGCGAGTGGAATCTGGGCGTACAGTATGCCCTGGCGCCGAAGACCAGCATCAACGTGACCTACCTGGGAGAGTATGGAGAACATCTGATTCAGGCTATTGCCTACAACCAGTTGGTTAAGCCGTGTATTGTCAATGGTGTAATTGATACGAGCACAACTTCCGCGGCCTGCGCTGCGGCCGATCCGGCGCCGTTCATCAATATCGTTGGCCAGAATGGGTCAGTGGTTGGAACTACCAGTGAGGCCATGATGGATTACAACGCATTACAGGTGACGGTGCGCCAGCGCCCGATTGAGGGACTTGAGTTCACAGTGAATTACACGTATGGCCACTCCTTTACCGACAGCAGCGGGTTCTTTGGCGTTGCGGATGTGAACTCCGCAAGTCCCTACGCGGAGGATGCGTATAACAACCACGCCGAGTATGGGCCGTCAGGCATGGATATTCGGAATAACGTGAACGGCACGGCGGTTTACACGGTGCCTTTTGGCCATGGTCTTCGGTTCGGCTCCAATGCGAACCGAGTTGTGGATGGTGTTTTGGGTGGCTGGAAGGCTGCCGTCTCTGCCGTTGCGTACACAGGATTCCCTGAGACCGTCAACGGCGTAGACAACTCGGCTACGGGAGCAAGAGCTGCGCGGCCGAACCAATACAGAAAGCTGAAGATTGTCCATCGTTCCGTGAACCACTGGTTTGGCACGGATCCGTCGGAGAAGAGCTGTACGGAAAACGGAGTAGACAATGGAGTTTGCGCCTTTGGCAATACGGCCCTGGGCACTTTTGGCAACGCGCAGGTAAACAGCGTGCGCGCCCCGGGATTCCAGCAGTATGACTTCTCCGTATACAAGCAGTTCCCCACGTGGGCGCATGAGATGCTCACGCTCCGCGCCGATATCTTCAATGCGTTCAACATTTCGAGTTATGGCAATCCAGATAATGGATACGCAGACCAAGATTTTGGTGAGATCACTACCGTTCGCTCGGTGCCACGGCAGATTCAGTTCTCCGCCAATTACAGCTTCTAATCTCCACGGGCGAAGGGCGGTTCCGGCTCTTCGCCCGCATCCTTTCTACTTGGAGACTCGATTCGGCAGTCGTGACTCACTGCGCCGTATGGTGGTGCGTGGTTGCTTTGCGTTTTATGGTGTTAGCTGCGCAACTCGGAGCTGAAGGGTGGGTTTGACCGGAAAGGTGAACGGGTAACAGGTTCCGGAGATCCACTGGGATGGCGCTGCGATGTAGAGGGATGCGTGAGGTTGGGCAGGCCGCATGGATCGGTGTGCTGTGTGGACTGATGGCGGTTCCGCAGGTGGCGTTTGCGCAGAGCTATTCCATTCCGTCGGCGCAGATGACGCAGGGGTATGGAGCGGCGAAGGTCAGTGGGCCGAAACGGCCGAAGCGGCGGGCTGCGATGACGCAGCAGGAACGGGTGCTCCATGCGCTGAACCGGTTCACCTTTGGGACGAGGCCGGGTGACGTGGAGCGCGTGGAGCAGATGGGGCTGCGGAGGTGGTTTCTGCAACAGCTCCAGCCGGAGACGATCGACGACTCGGCGTTCGAGCAGAGGATAAATACGTATCCGCTGTTGAGGTTGAATCAGGCGGAGCTGATGCAGCAGTTTCCGCCGCAGCCCGTGCTGCGGATGGTGGAGAGGAGGGATCTGCCTGTTCCGAATGACAGGGTGCTGGGTGCGATCTACGACGATGCGGTTTATGCATTCGACGAGAGGCAGGAGGAGTTGAAGCGGCAGGCGGAGGGCGGTGGTCGGCTGAGTGAGCCTGGCGTTGCAGTGCAGCCGCCGGGTCTGAAGGCGAATCGTCGCGCAGGGACGGAGGAACGGGCAGCGTTTGCGAGGGAGGAGGTGTGGGAGGTTCTGGCGCTGGCTCCGCAGCAGCGTGTGGAGCGGCTGGTGAGGATGAGGCCGGGCGAGATGTTGGCGTTCAAGGATGCGCTGAGGCCTGCGCAGAGGCGGCTGCTGGTGGAGGGGATGTCGCCGGAGGACAGGGAGATTGCGGAGGAGTTCCTACTGCCGCCGGAGCGGGTGGTCAGGACAGAGATTCTGGAGTCGCGGCTGGAGCGGGATGTGTTCAGTGAGCGGCAGCTCCAAGCGGTGATGACGGAGTTCTGGCTGAATCATTTCAGCGTCTATCTGGGGAAGAACGAGATGGAGCCGTATTATCTGCCGGAGTATGAGCGGGATGTGATTCTGCCGCATGCGCTGGGACGGTTTGAGAATCTGCTGACGGCTGTGGCGGAGAGCCCGGCGATGCTGATGTACCTGGATAACTGGGAGAGCGTGGGGCCGGATTCGGCGGTGGCTGAGCGGCAGCGGGTTGCGAATTCCCATCGAGCGCCGGCGAAGAGGCAGCCGCCGCTGGGGATCAATGAGAACTATGCGCGCGAGCTGATGGAGCTGCACACGCTGGGCGTGAATGGCGGGTACACGCAGCAGGATGTGATTGAGGTGGCGAAGTGCTTTACGGGCTGGACGATTGAGAGGCCATATCGGGGCGGCGGGGCGATCTTTGATGAGGCTCGGCATGAGCCGGGGACGAAGATCGTGCTGGGACACAGGATCAAGGAGGGTGGGCAGGAGGAAGGGCTGGAGGTTTTGCACCTGCTGGCGACGAGCCCGGCGACGGCGCACTTCCTCAGCGAGAAGCTGGCGGTGAGGTTTGTGAGCGATAACCCTCCGCCGAAGTTGGTGAATCGGATGGCGGCGGCGTATTTGAGGTCCGATGGAGATATCAGGACGGTGCTGCTGACCATGTTCCGGTCGCGGGAGTTCTGGCGCCCGCAGATGTACCGCGCCAAGGTGAAGACGCCGGTGGAGTTTCTGGCTAGCGCGCTGCGGGCGAGCGGGGCGGATGTAAGGAACCCGCTGCCACTGGTGCAGGCGATGCAGACGCTTGGGATGCCGATCTATGGGATGCTGACGCCGCAGGGGTATGGATGGAAGGCGGAGGATTGGGTGAGCAGCAATGGGCTGATCGCGCGGATGAACTTTGCGCTGGCGCTGAGCAGCAACAGGGTGCCGGGCGTGACGATCGATTGGACGGCGCTGCTGGATGAAGGGAGTGGCGGCGCGGTGAGTCCAAGTGCAGAGACGGAGAGCCGGCTGGAGATAGCGCTGCTGGGTGAGCCGACTACGGAGACGACGCGCTCGGCTGTGCTGACGCTAGCAGATGAGCCGGCGCCGGCGCAGCGCGGCGAGGATGCGTGGATGGCCAGGCCCGCAATGCAGAGCGGTGACAGGATGGTTGGAGGACGGTTGATGCAGGCCAACGGCCGCGTGCAGGGGCCGGCGGCGGATGCAGGGTTGCGGCTGGATACGATGGCGGGGTTGTTGCTGGGCTCGCCGGAGTTTGAGAGACGCTAGCAAGGCGCCGGCGTGAAGAGTGAGGAAGGCAGGAGAGACGCGATGGCGGAGAAGATGCGGTTGGTGGGTTCGAGCGGATGGGGATGCGACGGGTGCGGGCGCGAGGGGCAGAGGTGCAGGGGCGTGACGCGGCGGGGATTTTTGCGTGGGGGCGCGCTGGCGCTGGTGGGCACGTCGGTGGTTCCAGCGTTTCTGACGCGCGCGATCTATGCGGAGGTGGGCCGCGCGGCGCAGGAGAAGAAGAAGCTGGTGGTGATCTTCCAGCGCGGCGCGTGCGACGGGCTGAATGTTGTGGTTCCGTATGCGGAGACGAACTACTACAGGATGCGGCCGACGATTGCGATCCAGAAGGAGGAGGTGCTGGAACTGGATGGATTTTTCGGGCTGCATCCGGCGATGAGCGCGATGAAGCCGCTCTATGATGCGGGGTTACTGGCGATTGTGCCTGCGGCAGGGTCACCCGATCCAACGCGCTCGCACTTCGATGCGCAGGACTTTATGGAGTCTGGCACGCCGGGGGTGAAAAGTACGCCGGATGGATGGTTGAATCGCGCGCTGCAGGTTGAGGTGTTGCGTGGGGCGCCGTCGCCGTTCCGGGCGGTGGCGCTGGGGGCGGAGCTGCCGAGGACGCTGCAAGGCAAGGCGGCGGCGGTATCGGTGGCGAATCTGGCGGCCTTCTCTGTGGGCGGGCGTGGCGCGGGCGGTGGCGGATGGCCACCCAGCGCGGTTGCGGGTGCGTTGGAGGCGATGTATGACGAGAGCGCCGACGCCTTGCTGCAGAGCGAGGGCGAGGAGACGTTTGAGGCGGTGAAGATGCTGCGGGCGGCGAATCCGGCAAAGTACAAGCCGGCGCAGGGAGTGGTGTATCCGAACGGGGCGTTTGGCAACAGCATGAAACAGATTGCGCAGTTGCTGAAGGCGAACCTGGGGGTGGAAGCGGCGTTTGCGGATGTGGGTGGATGGGATACGCATCAGAACCAGGGCGGGGCGAATGGACAGCTTGCCAACCGGCTGAAGGAGTTTTCTGAGACGATTGCGGCGTTCTGGCGTGACATGGGGGATGAAGCGGAGAATGTGACGCTGGTGACGATGTCTGAGTTTGGAAGGACGGCGCGGCAGAATGGCAGTGGCGGCACGGACCATGGTCACGCGAATGTGATGTTCGTGCTGGGTGGGAGTGTGCGCGGAGGCAAGGTGTATGGCGAATGGCCGGGTTTGAACGATGAGCAGTTGAACGAAGGGCGTGATCTGAAGGTGACGACCGATTTCAGGACGGTGCTGGGCGAGGTAGCTTATAAGACTCTGGGCGCGCAGAGGCTGGACGTGATCTTTCCGGGTTCGCAGGTGGAGCAGCAGACGTTTCTAAATCTGTTCTAGAGGCAATTCCAGAGGCGATGCATGCGGCATGCGTCCTGGCCGTTATGTTCTCTGTGAGACAGATTGGGAGAACGCAAGGATTGTCTACCGGCATGGCCGCTGAGGCAGAGGTCATAAGACTGCGTGATGGGGTATCACAAGTTGTGATTGGACGCGGCAGCAGGGTGGGTTTTAGATAGGACTGAAGGACAAGAGATGGTCTAAGCGTTGCAGGGCGGCTCAGCAGAGCCAGCGGATGCAGCGGTTTGTTTGATGGGTGATATACAGCCTTTTGCAGAAAGGGAACTATGCACGAAGTGATGGAGAAAAAAGAGACGAAGGCGCAGCGGGTAGAACGTTTGAAGCGTGCGAAGAATCCGTGGGAGTGCTTCGACGAAGTACGAGCGTTCGCTCGTCAGGACAGGTCGCAGATTGTTCCCGAGTGGGCTTCTACGTATTTGAAGTGGTGGGGCGTGATCAGCCAGGGCGATGGCGCAGGCGCGGTGGGCGGCAAGGACGGCGAAGGGCTGGCGACGGAGTTCTATATGATGCGCATCGGTGTTCCCAACGGCACGCTCTCTGCCAAGCAACTGCGCGCTATTGGAACGTTGGCGCGCAAGTACGGTAGAAACTTTGTCGACATCTCAGGACGTCAGGCGATTCAACTACGCTGGCTGACGCTGGAGACATTGCCTGAGGTGGTGGATACGCTGGATGCAATAGGGCTGACGCCGAGGAGCGCGAGCGGGGATTCCGCGGCCAATGTGACAGGATGTCCGCTGGCCGGAGTGGCGGCTGATGAGATTATCGACGCATCGCCACTGGCGCACGAGATAGCGCGGATGCTGCAGGGGAATCCGGAGTTTTATAACCTTCCGCGGAAGTTGAAGATCTCGGTGACCGGCTGCAAGTCCTGGTGCTCCGATCCAGAGATCAACGACATTGGCCTGACAGCGGTTCGGAACGGATCCACGGTTGGCTACTCGATTCGCGTGGGAGGGGGACTTTCCAAGGAGCCGCACTTTGGGGTTCGGTTGGATGCCTTTATTCTTCCCAACCAGGCAGTGCGTGTGGTGCGTACGGTAGCGGAGATCTTTCGCGATCAACACGCGCTGCGGGTGAACCGCAAATGCGCGCGGATGAAGTATCTCTTTTTGCAGGAGGGATGGAGTGCGGAGAGCTTCCTGCAGGAGTTGCAGTCACGGCTGGACTTCAAACTGCTGCCGGGTGTGCCGGAGCAGTATCCCACCAGTACAGTGCGCGATCATGTGGGGATCCATCCGCAGCGCCAGCATGGGCTGAGTTCTGTGGGCGCAACGGTGCTGTGTGGCAGGCTGAGCGCGGAGCAGATAGAAGAGGCGGCGAATCTGGCGGAACGCTTTAGCAATGGCGCCCTGCGCACGACTGTGCAGCAGAATCTTCTGTTCATCGATGTTCCGACTGAACGGGCTCGCGACCTTGCGCTGGCGCTGGATACGATTGGTCTTCCGGTGCAAGGTTTTTCGTTCTGGCGCGGTGCGATCTCATGCACTGGGTCAGAGTTCTGCAAGCTGGCGTTGACCGAGACGAAGGGCTTTACTCGCTGGCTGATGGACAAGCTGGAAGAGAGGCTGCCGGAGTTTGATCAGCAGCTCAAGCTCAGCGTTACCGGTTGTCCAAATGGATGCGCGCATCACTGGATTGCGGACATCGGGTTGGAGGGCAAGAAGATTAAGCATCAGGGAGAGATGGTGGATGCTTACTATTTCTGCCTGGGCGGAGCGGTAGGCAAAGACGCTACCTTCTCGCGGCCGGTGGGGTATCGTTGCATTGCGCCACTGGTTCCCGATGCGATTGTGCGACTGCTGCAGCAGTATATGGCCGGCCGCGAACCAGGAGAGAATCTGCATGCATGGTTTAGCCGACACTCTGACGAGGAGTTGCGGACATGGCTTGCGGGTAAAGAGGTAGAAGCTGTGGAACGTGATTTGTCCAGCGGACATGTGCCGCAGGGTGTGACGGCGGATTGAGGAGGGATGCCATGTGTCCTGAGCCCATCGTGAGGAAAGACGCGAAGGTCTATCTGGTGGGGTCCGGTCCTGGCGATCCCGATCTGCTTACGGTGAAGGCGCTTCGGTTGATACAGTCTGCCGCTGTGATTCTTCATGATGACCTGATTCCGCCGGCGATTCTGGCGCTGGCTTCGGCGGCGGAACAGGTGATCAACGTGGGCAAACGCTGTGGTAAGAAGTGCATCACGCAGGAGGAGATCAACGCGCTGATGGTGCTACATGCGCGCAGGAAGGGCAGTGTGGTGCGATTGAAGAGCGGCGATCCGCTGCTGTTTGGGAGAGCGTCTGAAGAGATGGCAGCACTGAAGGAAGCTGGGATTGCGTATGAGATTGTTCCCGGAATTACCTCTGGATTTGCCGCCGCTGCTGCTCTGGGGTGCTCATTGACCGACCGCAACGGAGCGTCCCGGGTGGTGATTACTACCGGGCATCATGCGGCGTCGCACCAGATTGCTGAGCTGCCCGAGCTTGAGGCGACGACGCGGATCGTCTACATGCCGGGGCGGGATCTTCACCGTCAGGCTGAGGAGTGGCTGCAGGAGGGCTTTTCGCCGGAGTTGCCTTGCGCGGTGGTGTCGTGTGCGTCACAGAGTGATCAGCAGATCCAGCGGATGCCGCTGGCGGAGCTGAGTGAGGCGCAGCCAGTGCCTGCTCCCAGTCTGTTGCTGGCCGGATGGGCCTTTCGCAGTGCGGTTAAGGAAGAGGAGGAGGTTCTGGCGGCGGTGTGAGGTTTGCCATGGGTTGCTGGTGTCTCGACTGCGTGAGATGCATTCCGGAGGTGCCCTTCTCGGCGCGAGGTGGTTGGTGGGTCGTCGTCAATACGGGGTTCTAAGTTACTATCTTCTTGGCTTTGCGCAATGGTCTGTTGGCAGCGGCTGAGGCTCAGGCGGTCCTGAATTGTTGTGTCCCAACGGGGGTTGCCTATTTCTGCTTAGGCGCTGTCATTTAACAGGAGCCATTTTGGCTTTGGCGACATAGTCTCAAGCCAGATACAGCCGTCGCTGATGAATGGTTTGCCGTCGTCCAGATGGCTCACGACTCTGGGATCGAATAAAAGCGCGGCCGCTTCTGCGGGTATCTTGGGCAGGCGATCCAAATTTCTGTGGAGGATACGGTCCACCTCGTCGAACTCGCCTTGCTGCAAGGCAGATTGGAGGAACGGTTCGAGGCTCGCAAGGTTGCGATCCAGTAGCCGGGCTTCGTGCCAATACTTCCAACTGATGAGAGCGGCAGCTACCGGAGCGATGAAGGCGCCCAGGGTGAGCAGATAGGAGACGAGATCCAGGCGCCAGCCGAAGATCGTAGGTATGCCGAGGGGCATATCGCGCAACACCAGCAAAAGAAGAGCGGCGAGAATGGAGACTGGCAGGAGCCACTTTGGAACAAACAACGCGGCCGCACGGCGCTGGGTCCGGCCCATGATTGCAAGGGCGGCTGCGAGCAGCCCAAAGAAAGTCAATAATCCATCGAGGTTCATCGTTCGGGCTCCATGGTTCCGTCGTGAGTCTACATGGCGGCGGCGCACGATCGGCGGTTTCCTCCGGCTGGCGGCGACGTCTCCTCGATGGGCGCATAGTCGCGGAAGCGCTTAACGAGTGCTCTGAGGGCGCAATGCTGCTCGCATCGTCCTCCCAGGATGTCGGTTGAAGCCTGGATCGTGGGGCGCTGGTGGGTGAATGCGTTCAGCTCCAGTGGAGGGAGCGCTGAACGACTTCTCTCCAGCGCGTGAGGCGGGCGGTTCGCTCTGCGGCGGTGATCGAGGGGTGAAAGATTTTGGTGGTGGGGTCGTCGGGCGTGGGGTGAGGGGTCTGCATGGCCTGGAGCGCAGGAAGTTGATCGAACTCTTCCGCCCCGCTCCAAAGGCCGCAGCCAAGACCGGCGAGGAAGGCCGCTCCCAGCGCGGTGGATTCTGTGGCCGCAGAGCGCAGCACCGGGACACCGAGCAGGTCAGCCTGCATCTGCATCAGCAGCCGGTTGGCGGAGGCTCCGCCGTCGACGCGCAGCTCCGGAATCACTATCTGCGCGTCGGCCTGCATGGCGGCCAGGACGTCTGTGACCTGGAGGGCGATGGCCTCCAGCGTGGCGCGGGCGATGTGCGCCCGGGTGGTTGCCCGGGTGAGGCCGGCAAGGATGCCGCGAGCGCCTGCGTCCCAGTAGGGAGCGCCCATGCCGGAGAGCGCAGGCACGAAGAAGACGCCGCCGCTGTCTGGTACGGAGGAGGCGAGGGCTTCGACTTCAGAGGAGGAGCTGATGATTCCCAGGCCGTCGCGGAGCCACTGCACTGCCGCTCCCGCGATGAAGACGCTGCCTTCCAGAGCGTATTGCAGGCGTCCCTGGCTCTGCCATGCGATGGTGGACAACAGGCGGTTGGCGGAGCGCACCGGTGTTTCGCCGGTCTGCATGAGCAGGAAGCATCCTGTGCCATAGGTGTTCTTGGCCATTCCGGGCCGCAGGCAGCGCTGGCCAAAGAGCGCGGCCTGCTGGTCGCCGGCGATGCCGCAGATGGGTGTGCCGGGGAGGACTGTGGTGGCGGTGGCGCAGGGACCGCTGCAGGGAACTACGTGCGGCATCATGCTGCGAGGGATGGCGAAGAGAGCGAGAAGTTCGTCGTCCCAGTCAAGGGTATGGATGTTGAAGAGAAGGGTGCGCGAGGCGTTGGTGACGTCAGTGAGGTGATGCCGTCCGGCGGTGAGCCTCCAGATGAGCCATGCGTCTACGGTTCCAAAGCAGAGCCGGCCTTGCTCGGCTTTGGGTCGGGCTCCTTCGACATGATCCAGCAGCCAGCGGATCTTGGTGGCGGAGAAGTAGGCGTCAAAGAGCAGGCCGGTCTTCTGCTGGACGAGGGGCTCGTGCCCTTGAGACCTGAGCAGGTCACAGAGTGGCGCGGTGCGGCGATCCTGCCAGACCAGAGCGTTGAAGATGGGCTGGCCGGTTGCGCGGTCCCAGACGATGGTGGTCTCGCGCTGGTTGGCGATGCCGATGGCGGCGATGTCTGTGGGTTTGACCTGGGCCTGCTCCATGACGGCGCGGATGGAGGCCAGTTGCGAGGACCAGATGGCCTCGGGGTCCTGCTCTACCCATCCGGATTGGGGGTAGATCTGAGGAAGCTCACGCTGCGCGACCGCGAGGATGTCGCCGTGGGCGTCTACGATGACGGCGCGGGAGCTGCTGGTTCCCTGATCGAGGGCGAGAATGAGGCTCATCGCCAGTGCCTTTCTGTTGCGACAGGTTTGGTCTGAGGGGATTGCGGAGGCCGGTTTGCGGATTGGAGTTTGTGGCGATGGAGGAGTGGCCGTGCGGCGGAGGCGTTGGCGTGGCTGAGAAGCTGCATGGATTTGAAGGGGCGATTGTAGGGTGCGATTGCGATGGCCTGCGTTCGACGGGCAAGAGCAGGAGGCGGACGGCGAGAGAGTGTGCGAGATGGTGTTGCGCAGGTGCGGAACGCTCTGCGATTGTGTGGTTTTGGAAAGACGGATGTCAACTCTGGCTGGTCGGCCGTGGGGTGAGATTTGGCCGGTTAGCGGATGGTGTGGAGTTTCGATGCAGGGCCGATGGGAATGTTGCGCGGCTCCATCATGGCGCCACGTCTGCTGTGGGGTTACCATTTTGACGGCAGGGATGCGGATGGCGAGTGGATTGAAAGCCGCAGAAGAGTCCGGTAAGGAGAGATGGTTTGAGCGAGCAGAGAGATTCTTTTCCGATCATGGGCCAGGCGCAGGGTGCGGGGGCGAAGGGCGGAGTGAGCGTTGAGCCGGCGTTGCTTGCTGCACGGCTGCGGGCGATGATCCGTGGAGAGGTGCGGTTTGATGATGGATCACGGGCGTTGTATAGCACGGATTCATCCAATTACAGGCAGGTTCCGATTGGGGTGGTGGTTCCGAGCGATGCTGCGGATGTGGAGGCGACGCTGGCCGCCTGCCGTGAGTTTGGGGCTCCGGTGCTGGTGCGCGGCGCCGGTACCAGCCTGGCAGGGCAGTGCTGCAACGTGGCTGTGGTGCTGGATTTCTCCAAGTACATGCGGTCGATCCAGAGCCTGGATCCGGCGGCCCGGACGGCATGGGTTGAGCCCGGGATTGTGCTGGACCGGGTACGCGAGGCGGCGGAGCAGCATCGGCTGACGTTTGCGCCGGATCCGGCGACGCACTCGCGGTGCACGATTGGAGGGATGATCGGCAACAACTCCTGCGGGGCTCATGCTTTGATGGGTGGAAAGACGGTGGACAATATCCGTTCGCTGGATGTGCTGCTGTACGACGGCACGCGCCTGAGGGTGGGCGCGACCAGCGCAGAGGAGATGGCGCGGATTGTGGCCGAAGGAGGACGGCGCGCGGAGGTGTATCAGGGGTTGGCCCGGATCCGCGACCGGTATGGCGCGCTGATCCGGGAGCGCTTTCCTGACATTCCGCGGCGGGTTTCCGGGTACAACCTGGATTGGCTGCTGGAGGAGAACGGCTTCCATGTGGCGCGTTCGCTGGTGGGCAGTGAGGGAACCTGCGTGACGGTTCTGGCGGCGGAGCTGGAGCTGATGCCCAGCCCGCCGTTCCGCCGGTTGGTGGTGGCTGGATTTGACGATGCGTTTCAGGCCGCGGATTATGTACCGGCGATTCTGGAGCACAAGCCGATTGGCCTGGAGGGTTTTGACTCTATGCTGACGGATTTTATGCGCCGCAAGCGGCTGGCGATTGACGATCTAAGCGTTCTGCCGGAGGGCAAGGGAGGGTTTCTGCTGGTGGAGTTTGGCGGCTGGACGGTGGAGGAGGCCGAGGAGCAGGCGGAGAGGTTCTGCGCAGCGGCGAGCGGGTATGCCGCCAGGCCTGCGACTGTCCGGTACTCCGAGGATGAGGCGCGGCGGGTGTGGCACCTGCGAGAGTCTGCGCTGGGCGCGACGGTATTTGTTCCGGGTGAGCCGCATGGCTGGGAGGGCTGGGAGGACTCGGCTGTGCCGCCGGAGAAGTTGGGATCATACTTGAGAGAGCTGTTTGCGTTGATGGGCCGGTATGGCTATCGCAGCCCCATGTACGGGCACTTTGGCCAGGGTTGCGTGCATCTGCGCATCAACTTCGACTTTGAGAGCGCGGAGGGAGTGGCGCGCTACCTGGAATTCATTGATCAGGCGGCGGATATTGTGGTGGCGCATGGGGGCTCGGTTTCTGGCGAGCATGGCGACGGCCAGGCGCGGTCTACGCTGCTGCCCAAGATGTTTGGCCCGGAGCTGATCCAGGCTTTTCAGGAGTTCAAGGCGGTATGGGATCCGCTGAACCGGATGAATCCGGGAAAGCTTTCGATGCCGGCAGGGGTTGCAGGAGAGATCTATACGCCGGCAGAGAACCTGCGGGTGGGTCCGGGAGCGAAGCTGGAGCCGGTGAAGACTTACTTTGAGTTCTTCAACGACAGGAGTTTTGACGGAGGGGATTCGAGCGGCAAGGGATCGTTGGAAGAGGCCACGCTGCGCTGCGTTGGGGTGGGGGCGTGCCGCAAGGAGGGGACGGGAACCATGTGCCCGAGTTACATGGCCACGCAGGAGGAGATGCATTCGACGCGCGGCCGGGCGCATCTGCTGTGGGAGATGTTGCAGGGCGACCTGCTGCAGAGGGACTGGCAAAGCCCGGAGGTGAAGGAGGCGCTGGATCTGTGCCTCTCCTGCAAGGCGTGCAAGGGCGAGTGCCCGGTAAATGTGGATGTGGCAACCTACAAGGCAGAGTTTCTGGCTCATTATCACGAGACCCAGCGGCGGCCGGTGCGGGATTACGTCTTTGGGTTTATGGACCAGTGGGCGCGGATGGCCTCGCTGATTCCCGGGGTTACGCCCAGGCTGGCGAATCTGCCGCTGCAGATTCCGGGGTTGCGCGATGGCATCAAGGCCGCGCTGGGTATCGCCGCGGAGCGCAGGCTGCCGCAGTTTGCCGCGCGCAGCTTCCAGAGCCGGGTCAAGAGCGCGGGTTCGAAGGGAGGCTCTGCGCAGGTAGTAGCGCAGAGCGTGGTGCTGTGGCCGGATACCTGGAACAACTATTTTCATCCCCAGACGCTGGAGGCAGCCAGAGGGGTACTCACGGATGCAGGCTTCGGCGTGGAGGTGCCGCAGCAGCACGTCTGCTGTGGACGTCCCTTGTATGACTTTGGATTGCTGGATGATGCGCGCAGGTATCTGGTGCGGATCTTGCGGATTCTGGCTCCGCAGATTGATGCGGGGCTGCCGATTGTGGTGCTGGAGCCCTCTTGCGCGAGCGTATTTCGCGATGAGCTGGGGAATTTCTTTCCCAGAGATGAGCGTGCGGCGCGGCTGCGCGACCAGACCTTTCTGCTGAGTGAGTTTCTGCTGCAGAGGGCTCCGCAGTACCAACCTCCGGAGCTGACGGGAAAGAAGCTGGTTGTTCAGGGACACTGCCACCACAAGTCGCTGTTCAGTATGAAGGCCGAGATGGAGCTGTTGCGGCGGACGGGCGCGGAGGTTACTTTGCTGGACTCAGGCTGCTGTGGCATGGCCGGCCCGTTCGGGTTTGAGCGGGAGAAGTACGAGATATCGCAGAAGCTGGCCAACCGTGTTCTGTTACCCGCGGTCCGCGATGCCTCCGCGGAGACGCTGCTGCTGGCCGATGGATTCAGTTGTCGAGAGCAGGTTGCGCAGAACTCGACGCGGCGGGCGGTGCATCTGGCGGAGGTTCTGGAGACGGGGGAGGCTGCGAAGAGGCAGAAGAGTGAGTGAGCTTGCGGGGCGAGGAGGGTTGCAGGGTGGGCGCTGATGGTTGCGGAGGCTGGATGCCGGGGTGGTTGGATTGCAGCCGGTGGGCTTGCATTCCTGCGCCGGCGCGATTGCTTTGCCGTGCGAAAGAGATTGCGAGGCGGAGCGAATGCGCTTGTATGGCCGTGGTGCTGGGACAGAAGGGGTGGGGCCTGACCGGGTACAATAAAGAAGATGTTTCATCCGGATAAAATCTCGTTGATTGGCGGCGTGCTGGGCCTGGCGGGAGTGCTGGTGTGGAGGATACGCGAGGGTCGCACGGCGGTGACCTTGCGGAAGATTGTGATTCCCCCACTGGGCATGGCCACGGGATTTTCGATGTTTGTGGTTCCTCAGTTCCGTTTTCCATGGATCTGGGGCGTGGTTGCGTTTCTGATCGGCGCGGTTGCTCTGGCCTATCCGTTGCTGCGCACCTCGCGGCTGGTGGTGCAGGGAGAGAGCATCATGATGCAACGCTCGACGGCTTTTTTTACGGTGATTCTGGTGCTGGCTGCGGTGCGCATCCTGGCGCACGGGTACTTTGATCAACTGTTGAGCGTGGAGCAGTCTGGCGCTTTGTTCTTTGTGCTGGCCTTTGGGATGATCCTGCGCTGGCGCCTGAATATGTTGATGGAGTATCGCAGGCTGACGTCCGGCAACGGAACGTCGGTGTTGGAAGGATCGCTGCGTGGTTAGACCTGCGAGCTTGGGCGGGTGGATCTGCGAGCCGGAACGGTTGAGAAACGCAAGCGTCTGATACGGGATCTGCACGCAAGGCCCGTTATCTGGAAGAGATTCCTGGAGTCTGGAGATGGACGGATTCTCCCAAAGGGGAGACGCAGGAGCTCTTCGAGTCTTGGAACCCTCAGATTCTTCGAATCTGGATGAATGGAGAGAGGATGCTGCGCTGGGTGGAGCGAGTACTGGCTGAGATTGGGCTGGTGGTGGTGGTCGGCGTGCTGGTCATTTTGCTGACCTTTGAGACGGTTCCGACGCACAACACCAAGTTGACACACTTCGATACGATCATCGTGCTGGGTTGCCCGGCGCAGTCTGACGGGCAGCCGTCCGCGGAGGAGAGTACGCGGGTGAGCGAGGGAGTGAAGGAGTTCAAGGCGGGACGGGCAGGACACATGATCTTTACCGGAGGCCCCACGGAGAACAACTTTGTGGAGGGCCAGGTGATGGCCGATCTGGCGGAGAAGATGGGCGTGCCGGCGGCGGATGTGGTGGTGGAAGGCAAGGCGATTGACACCATTCAGAACATCTACTTCAGCTATAAGCTGATGCAACAACATGGCTGGAACAGCGCGGAGATCGTCAGTTCCGCCTACCATCTGCCGCGGGCGGGTCTGATCCTGGAGCATTACAAGTTTGCGTGGAGGGAGAAGGCCGCTCCCTTGCCGCAGCCTTACGGCTTGAAGGCGCTGATTTTGACCTATGAGACGGAGATCCTGTACACCACCGAGTTGCGCTGGCTGGGCTTCCCCCCCTCGCCTTACCTACCCTGAGGCCGGTTGAGGGTGATTGGCCGGCGGGGTATGGCGTAAGCCGTTTCTTTGCAGACAGGGTGGCAGGATGCTCGCGCAGAGCAGGAGAGGCCGTCTATCGAGGGCGACGCATGTGGAGTGAGGTGAGGTATGGATGCCCGGTGCCGGCGGTCCAGATATCGTGCTGGGCCCGAGCTACAGGCGCTTTGACCTAAGGCGGTGTGGGGTGTTTGTTTGCCAGGAAAAGTTATCAAAGGTTATGTTTTCTTTCGAGGCAGATGCTTATAGTGTATTTTGGAGTGTTAGGAGGTAGTTGGTGACGACTTTATCGAAGTTTCTGGATTTGCCGCGGAAGATGAGAGAAGCGCGTGGATGGTTACACACTCCGGCGGAGATTGCGCAGCAGCCAGAGACCTGGAAGAAGACGCTGGTCCAGTTTGAAGGGGAGCAGGAGCGGATCCGGAGGTTTCTGGAAGAGGCAGGTGTGCGCAGTGCTGTGGAGCAGCGTCCGACGGTGGTGCTGATCGGCGCGGGAAGTTCGGATTACATCGGACACGCCATGGAGTTTGGGTTGCGGAAGGAGTGGGGCTGCGAGGTGTGGGCGGTGGCGAGCACGGAGATGCTGCCGAATATGGAGGAGTACGTGGCTCCGGGGCGGAGGTATCTATGGATCTCATTTTCGCGGTCTGGGGACTCTCCGGAGGGTGTGGCTGTTCTGGAGCAGGCGCTGGCGGCGCATCCGGAGATAGCTCACCTGGTGGTGACCTGTAATCCTGGGGGGCGGATGGCGGCGGTGTGCGAGGGGGTGCAGCGGGCCTGTGTGGTGGTTCTGGACGATGCGGTGAACGATCGCAGCCTGGTGATGACCAGCTCCTTTACGAACATGGTGGTGCTGGGGCAGTGCCTGGCCAATGTGTGGTCGCTGGAGGCGTACCGTCCGGTCCTGGCTCAGTTGGTGCATGGAGGAGAGGCTCTTCTAATGCGGGGTGCAGCGCTGGCGGAGGAGGTTGCGCAGCGATCTTACGCGAGGGTTTGTTTTGTGGGCAGCGGATCGCTGGCGAGCGTGGCCAGAGAGAGTGCGTTGAAGGTGCTGGAGATGACGGCGGGGCAGGTGAAGACGATGTCTGAGACGGTGCTGGGGTTGCGGCATGGGCCGATGGCGGCGCTGGATGAGCAGACTTTATTTGTCTGCTTTGTCTCTGGTGAGGGCCGACGGCGGCAATATGCGCGCGACCTGCTGCGGGAGATTGGTTCCAAACAGATTGTGGCCCGGAGTATCGCCGTGGGACCAGCGAGTGCGGAGCAGGAGTTTGCAGGCGACTGCGACGTCTTTCTGCCGCTGCTGGCGGAGGTGGAAGATGCCTATCGGCCGGCGCTGGATATTTTGTTTGGCCAGTTGCTGGGGCTGTACTGTTCGGTGGCGCATGGTTTGCAGCCGGACTCGCCTAGCCCGGCCGGTGTGATCAACCGGGTGGTGCAGGAGTTCCAGATCTACTGAGGTTGCGGGAGGTGAGACGCGACCGGTGATTGGGCCATTCTGGGGGCGATGGTTTTGCTGTGGGTGGGCTTGCGCGTGAGGCGCTTGCAGGGGTGGGAGGCGGTCTTTTGCGGTAAGGGGGTGCATCTTCTGCGAGGGCCAGGCAGGCTGCGGTTTGCGAGGATGCGTCAGTGGGATTTGGCGATCTCGCGGTCGAGGGCCTGGATCTGCTGAGGATCAAGCTGTTTGCGGATCTGGAGGAGTATGTGGGCGTTTTCCTTTTCCAGATCGCTGCGGGCCTGGGAGACGCGGTCGATGGCGGAGAAGACTTTGCTTTCATCCTGCAGGTCGGAGTGGGAGAGGGAGGAAAGGCTGCTCTCCTGTTGCTGGAATTTGTTGTACAGGTCGAGGAGGGCGGGTTTATTGGCTTCAAAGATGGCGTCCATGCGCTGCTGTTGATCGGGAGAGATCTTGAGCTTGCGGATGGTGTGGTGGTCATCCCACCAGCGGCCGCCGAGGCCGAGCTGCAGGCCGGTGCGCGGCTGAGCGGAAGGATGGGCGCCAAGACGCCCGGTTCCGGGGTTGCGATCGGGGCGGCCTGCGACCCCGCGGGCGGCGGGCATACCCACAGAGGGCGAACCCATGCGCATGCCGCCGGGAGCGGCGGCACGCTGAGCGAAGGCTGAGGAGGTAAGGAAGAGGGTGAGGCTGAGACTGAGGAGGAGCGTGACCTCCCCGGCGGTGAGGCGTCGAGATGGAATCTTCTGCTTCAAGCGATCTCTAATCCTGATCCTGAATGGATGACGACGACTGGTCATCCGAGGAGTTGACGGAGACCAGGCCGAGTGTCACTGGATTGTCCGACGACGGATTGAAAGAAGCTTCGATGGCGTGGAGCATGTGATTTTCAGCGGCGATCTGCGCGGGGCGTGGCGGAGCAGGCAGACTGACCTGCGCCGTGCGCAGCAAGGATTGGCGGGTGGATCGCCGGATGGGGGAGGGTTGCTTTGCAGCCGGATGCGGGTTGGGGCTTGATGGAGTCTGTGCAGAGGTCTTGAATTGGGGCGCAGCGGGCGAGGAAGTGGTTGTGTGGTGTGACACGACGGTGTAGTCGGCGCGGCTGAGGGACCAAGGTTGATCGAGGGTTCCTGGGTGGGTGTTGCTGAAGGCGTTGCTGAGGGCGATGCCGACGGCCAACATGAGACAGGTGGTGACCCAGGGGGCGTGGATCTGCCAAGCGGGACGTTTTGGGGCAGGAGCAGGAACGGGCAGGGTGGCGGAGTGGCGTTCGCTCCATGCTGTAGCGACGAGTTGGAAGCTTTCCAGAGGAGCGCGAGCTGCGAGGACCTTTTCTGCGCAGCGGGAGCAGGTGGCCAGGTGCGCAGCGGGCTCGGCGGCAAGATCCCCGATGAGGTAGTCCTCTATCTGGTGGTGGGTGAGGTGATCGGTTTGGATCTTTGAATGATGGTTCATGATGCTCCTTTGGCAGTCTGGGTTGGGGCCTGAGTCGGGGAGCAGATATGGGTTTCAGTTGCAGGGTGCAGCGGGGGCGCGGGGCGGCGGAGCGAGGGCGAGGCATGGGCCGGGGCCGGTTTGGCAGGCCGGGCACTGGCGAAGGCTGCTTCCGGCTTGGCTGCCTGAGCTGTGCGGACCTGGGAGCGCACGGAGCTGAGGGCGCGGTGGAGATGAGTCTTTACGGTGTTGATGGGGATGTCGGTAGCGGCGGAGATCTCTGAGAGTTCCATCTCCTGCACGAAGCGCATGAGGAAGATGGTTCGCTGCTTGGGCGAGAGGTTCTGCAGGGCAGCGTAGACCTGGGAGGTCTTTTCCTTGACCAGCAGGAGGGCTTCAGGGGAGCTCTGTGGGCTGGGGAGGAAGTTCGCTGCCTCTGTGACCTCGATGGAGGTTGCATTGGCGTCACGCCAGAAGCGGAATTTTTTCAGGCGCAGCTGGTCACGTATGAGATTGACGGCGATGCTGGTAAGCCAGGTGTTGATGGAGCAGTCGTTGCGGAAGCGATCGCGGGCGTTATAGGCCTTGAGGAGGCAGTCCTGGGTGATGGACTCCGCCATATCGGCGTCATTGACGGAGAAGGCGACGAAGCGGAGCAGGCGGGGCCGGTACTTGCGAACCAGAGTCTCCATGTCGTCCAGGTCCGAGGCCTCGCCCGCCAGGGGCTCTACTTGTGCGATCGATGCATCCAGAGTTAGCTGCATATATTGTTGGAGACGCGTTTGTCTCCCCTCAAGGTTACATGGTTAAGGATGATGCTCCACGGACCAAGGTTGCAAGCAGCGCGCGAGGATAGGAGTTGTATTTTGGCTGGCCGCAGAGTTGAGTCGGGGGTGGTGGGAGGTTTCCGTTGGCGGCGTATGGCATCTGTGGCTGAGGGCCATGAGGTAGATGCCTGGGGTGGGGGTTGCGTGGGGGCACAAGGATCTGGTCCACGTCGCATGCTCTGACCCACGCCGACTGCTCTGGTTTTCGCCGGCCGAGACACGATACCGGGTGAGAGGGAGTTAGGGCTGGGTGGGAGTGTGGGGGGGATTCTGCGGAGGGGTTACGGCTGTGGAGGTGGAGGGGCTGTTGGCGGTGAGGGGATCGGAGGGGGCGGAGTCCTTTTGAACGATGTACTCATCGAGGATGACGGCGAGGAGGGCGGCGGTGGGTACGGCGACCATAGCTCCTACGACGCCAGCCAAGGCGGTACCGGCCAGCAGGGCGATGAGCACCGACAAACCCATGAGGTGGACGCGGCTGCGCATGATGCGGGGGGTAAGGAAGGCATTTTCGAACTGGACGTAGAGGAGGTAGAAGATGAGGACGCCGGCCATTTTGGCCCAGGAGTCTGTGGCGGCGACGGCGGCTGCCAGGACGATGGTGATGATGCCGCCAGCGACGGGGACAATGTTGAAAAGACCCATGAGCACGCCGAGCAGGAAGAAGTAGCGAACGTGAAGGGCGGCGAAGGCGATGATGCTGGTGATGCCCAGGGTGAGCATGAGGGTGATCTGCCCGATGAACCAGCGGCTCATACGAGCTTCAGCGATGAGCAGCGTTTTGGCGAGGCGTTCCCGAGAGCCGGAGGGCAAGAAGGAGAGCAGGTAGGAGTAGAGGAACTCGCCTTCAAGCATGAAGTAGACGCAGAGGATGATGGCAGTAAAGAGATCGAAGACGCGTGAGAGCCAGAGCGGCGCCGAGGCCAGAAGGTACTGCGCGGTGGATGCGGCGGCGCTCTCTCCCCGGGCGGCGATGGAGTCAAAGCCGAGCCTTTCAGCCAGAGGTAGAGACTTGATCCTGTTGACGACAAGAGGGATGCGCCGGGGAAGGTCAGCGCCGAAGAGCTTGATGTCGCGCAGCACGGGAGGCAGGGCGAAGACCAGGAGGAGGGAGATGGTGAGCGAGACGGAGAGGCCCAGGGCAACGATGGCGAGCGGGCGGGATGGAGACCAGCGGCCGATGCGGAGGCGCATGATGTTCTGCACCAGCGGCATCATGACGACGGCGAAGAGCGCACTGACGTAGACCAGCTCGAGGACCGAGCGCAGGCGCCAGGCCAAGGCCAGGCCGAGAGCGATGGCGAAGGTGAAGAGGATGGCTCCATGAACAGCCGACGAGCTGTGCGCCGACTCCCCTTCCGATCTGCGGAGTTCGGTTTGGCGGGACTGGAGGGACAGTGGGCACGCTCCTGAAGGCTACGGGCAGGTTTGCTGCCGATGGGCGTTTCGAAGTGGGCGAACCGTGCGCTTCTCTGGGAGAAGACGCGCGGGCGTCGCGGTTGCGAGGACGAGATCCGGAAGGGAGGATGCTCCCAGGGATTCGTCTAGCTGAGATGTTCTCCACTGGATGCTCTCACCTGGATGCGCTGCACTGCAAGTTGGCCGGATGGCTGGGGATTCGAGTGGAGTGAGAGGGCGGCTGCTCAGGATGATGGAGCGGAGTAGCTTTGCGGAGGCGTTCTGGCGGAGCACGGATGGGTCGGCATGGGTGTGGGGCCGTTGGCGATGAATGCAGCGCTGAGGCGAGGGGCTCAGCGGGTGGGATGATGGGGAGGAACGAGCTTGATCTGGAAGATGGTGGGCCACTCTTTGCCGGTGACGAAGAGGCGATCATGCTGGGGATCGTAGGCGATGCCGTTGAGAACGGCCTCGGGGTCGAGGCGTTCGACGGAGGGCAGGATGCCGGTGAGGTCGATCCAGGAGAGGACATGGCCGTTGCTGGGAGAGATGCGGGCGATGCGGTTACTGTGCCAGATGTTGGCGTAGATCTGGCCGTGAATGTACTCGAGCTCGTTGAGTTCGTTGACGGGTTCTCCCTGGTCGGTTACGACGATGCTGCGGACCACGTGAAAATCGGTGGGATCGCGGAAGCGGAGTGTATCGCTTCCATCCGAGGTGATGATGTGGGTGGCGTCGCGGGTCATGCCCCAGCCCTCGCCGCTGTAGGTGAAGGTAGCGATGCGGCGCAGGGTGGCGCGGTTATAGACAAAGCCGATGTGCGACTGCCAGGTCCACTCGTAGAGGTTCGGTCCCCAGTTGATGATGCCTTCTCCGAAGTACTCCGGGGGAAGGTCGACATGCTGCAGGACGTTACCGGTGGCCGGGTCCGTGACGAGAACCTGGGAGTGACCCTTGAGGCCGGTGCCCTCATAGAAGCGGCCGTTGAGGTAAAAGAAGCCCTCGGTGTAGGAGGAGGTGGAGTGGGGAAAGGTGGCGACGACGGTGTAGCCGTAGACCGGCGTGGGGCTCTGGGCGTTGCTGGTGAGAGAGGCCAGGGAGCTGAGAAGCAGGAGGGCGGAGGCCAGCAGAGGGCCGGCGAGCAGAGCACGACGCATGTGATTAAGGATAACCCGCGCGTGGGGGTGGGCCGGGCGGTGCGGTTGGCGGGGGTGGGGCCCGTCAAGGTTCTAAAGAGAGCCTTGGCGGGCGTTGAGCGGCGCGGCGGTGAGCAGAGTGGTAAAGATCGCGTCAGCTACCTGGGCCGGTGTGAGTTCGGCGGTGTGGATGGTGTGCGTGGCGATGCGCTGGTAGTGAGGGTGGCGCTGGTGATAGCGGCGCTGGGCCAGCGCGAGGTCGGCGAGGTTGGGGCGGGCGGTGGCGGAGGGGTCCGCGGCCTGGGCGGCGCAGCGAGCGAGGAGAGTGTCAAAGGAGGCGGAGAGGTAGATGACCTTGGTGCGTGGGGTCTGCTCCAGCAGGAGGCGGTTGCCGAGCTCTTCCGGAGCTCCGCCGCCGAGGGCGATGACGACCTGCTGTTGGCCGAGCAGGGAGGCCAGTGCCAAGGATTCGAGATGACGGAAGTGAGTTTCTCCGCTCTCGGAGAAGATCTGGGGGACGGTGCGGTGATGGCGAGCTTCGATCTCCTGGTCAAGATCGAGGAAGCGCCAGCCGAGACGCTGGGCGAGAAGACTACCGGCGGAGGTCTTACCGGAGCCCATGAATCCGGTGAGAACGATGCGCTCGACGCCCGGGAGTACGAGGGGAGCAGCAGTACGCTGCGGCGGAACGGCGGGCGCGGTGGAGGGTTTGGCTGGGGAGCGATCCGAACGGGAGGTTTTGCCGGGGTTTGATTTTGGGGGCATGGATTCGGTTTGAAGGGGTGAGGATTGGGTGAGGGTTGCTGTACTCATTGTCGTCTCCGAGGTTGGTTGAGGGGAATGGAAGTTGGCTTTTGCCGCAAAAGAAAAACCGCAGACCCTGTGGGCTGCGGCTTGGTGACTGTCCGTGATCTCCGGGGTGAATCAGAAGAGAGCGCGCCGCCGCCGAGCCGCTGGTGAATACCAGAAGCAGTAGCTAAATCGGCCGGTGGTGGGGCGTAGGATCATTGAGAAAGATGCTAACGCGAAGGCAGAGTTGTTGCAAGTGCAGGTGGGGCAGTGCAGGTGGGGCAGGGTGATTTTTGGCCAAGGAAGCTGAGGCAGGCCGTTCCAGCAGGCGTGCGCGGTTGCCAGACGCGGCTCGACGCTGCTGCGATTGTGCGGATAGGTCTGCGAGTCCCCTGAGGAGGGCTATCTCAACGAAGGGGAGGGTTTGTGCTGCAAAGAATGCTTCGTCTGGATGCAGGACAACTTCTGGCTGACCCGGGGTTGAGAGTCTTTGCGCTGAATTTGATGGCGGAGGGCTTCTCCGCGGGACCGACCCAGAGTCTGATGGCCAGTATGGAATCATGGGTCGCTATGGTGAGACTGGATGGTTCGGCTGGAGTGGTGCGCAGGAGGATTGTGGCCGTCGCCTTCCCAGGCGCGATGGCATTCCGGTTGGGATGGGCGCAGTCGCCCAAGCCGACGCCGCATGGTTCTGCAGGTGCGCACGACGAGGGATTATCCGATTTACCGCAACTGGTGGATATTACAGCCAAGACGGGCATTCACTTCGACCACCTCTCCTCGCCGGAGAATCGGTACATTGTGGAGTCCATGAGCGGGGGCGTGGCTCTGATTGACTATGACCGCGACGACTGGCCGGACATCTTCTTTACCAATGCGCCGGACGTGAACATGTCGCTGGCGGGCAAGAAGGCCCGCAGCGCTTTGTAGCACAACAACCACGATGGCACTTTGACGGATGTTACCGACAAGGCGGGTGTGGGCTATCCGTGCTGGGCGATGGGCGTTGCCGTGGGCGACTACGACAACGACGGATTTGTGGACCTTTTTGTGCCGCACTACGTTGATCTGAATCTTGCGGATCTGCCCGCTCTGGGTTCGAAGATCACCTGCACGTATCACGAGGTTGCGGTGCAGTGCGGTCCGCGCGGACTAGCAGGCTCACCGGATCATCTTTACCACAACAATGGCAACGGCACCTTTACGGATGTCTCCAAAAAGGCCGGAGTGGACGATCCGCAGAAGCTCTTCGGATTGACCTCTGTGTGGTCTTACTACAACGAAGATGGGAAGCTTGGGCTGTTTGTAGCCAACGACGGCGGCCCGAATTATCTTTACCTGAACGACGGGAAGGGAAGGTTCACCGACATGGCGTTCCAGTCTGGCGCCGCGTTGAATCAGGATGGCGTGGAACAGGCAAATATGGGCGTGGCGCTGGGCGATTACCTGCATACGGGACATATGTCGATCGCCATCACGCACTTCAGCGAGGAGTACACGACCCTGTTTCACAACGATGGGCATCTGACCTTCACCGACGTATCCTACGAGGCCGGCATTGCCACGGACACGAACCCTTGCGTGGGATGGGGTGACGCCTTTATCGACATCAAGAACAGTGGCTGGCTGGATTTTGTGCAAGTGGATGGGCACGTTTACCCGCAGGTCGATAGCAAAGATGTGGGAACAACCTACCGCGAGCCCAAACTTCTTTTTCTCAATCAGCACAATGGCACGTTTCGCAACATAAGCAAGCTGGTGGGTCCGGCGATGCAGATTCCGCAGGTGAGCCGCAGGCTGGCGGTGGGCGACCTGTTCAATGACGGGCACTTGGAACTGGTGGTGGAGAATCTGGTGGGCAGTCCGATGATCCTGCGCATTGAAGGTGGGCCGAAGAATGACTGGATCAGCTTTGAATTTGCCGGGACGAAGAGTAACCGGCTCGCATTGAATACGCGCGTGCGGGTAACGGCCGGCGACGTGGCGCAGATCGGCGAGGTGTTGAGCGGCGGCAGCTATCTCTCGCAGAACAATCTGCGCCTTCACTTTGGGCTGGGCGCTCACGACAAGGTGGACCGCGTGGAGATCACCTGGCCCTCGGGGGAAAAAGAGACATTGAAGGACCTGCCCGCGGACCACTTCTAGTCTGTGCTGGAGGGCCAGGGCGTGGTTCCGGCAGAGAAGATCCGACCCGCTGCGATGAAACAGCCGTAGCCTTTGCCGGGAGGGATGGGATCGATTGGGAGGTTGTCGGCTTGTGTGTCTGTGGTTCCGGGATGTTCGGATTGGGGATGTTCGGATTGGGGATGTTCGGCGATCTGGAAGTTTGGCAGGCGATCAGGCGCCGGAAGACGGTTGCGGGCCAGGCGGTGGGGCGCTGAGCCGGAGAGGGTAAGAGCGGAGGCGGAGAAACTGGAAGACGCAGTTGACAGAACCACGCCGGACCCATACAAAGAGATTATTGTGGTGATGGAGTTCACCCTTATCCGCTCCCGGTCGAATGAGGCTGATGCTTAGCGACTGGTAGATGATGACTCCTGACAGGGAATCCTGCAGGAGAGTTGCGTCTCGCAAAGATTCCAGGTCAGGTTTATCCAAGGCGGTGATGGCGATGTGGCTGAGAAGGCCACTTTGCGATTCCGAAGGTGCGTCTGGTATTACCGCAGGGCGAGATCACAGCCGGTTTGTGGAGTTGGTTTGCCGGGTGGTTGATCCAGACGCGGAAGAGGAGAGGAAGAGCTGCAGAAATATATCTGGATCGCGCTGGGTGGATCGCTGGGCGCGCTGGCCCGCGTATGGGTTGGCTCTGCCGTGTCAGGCCGAATGGGGACTCGATTTCCCTATGGCACGTTTGTCATCAATATCACCGCCTGTATTCTTATCGGTTTCTCGCTGGAGTTTCTGGGCCAGCATGTGGAGTTGAATCCCTCCTGGAGATACTTGATTCCGACGGGATTTATCGGCGCCTATAGTACGTTTTCCACCTTTGAGTGGGAGACGTTTACGAACCTGCAGATAGGGAGCTATCTGATCGCCGGATCCTACGTTGGCCTGAGCCTGGTGCTTGGCTTGATCGGGGTGTGGTGCGGCGTCCGGCTGGCCAAGTGGATGCCGTGACCCGAGGCTTTGGGAGCGGGTGGAGTCTGCCTGCGGGGGTTGAGTTTGATCGCCGGTGGCGAGAGACGAGGGATGGGTTGGGAGAAGGAGAACGATGCTGACTGCGGGAAAGGCTGTGAAGGTTTCCATCTATCTGAGTTCGGGAGCGAGCCATCATGGCGTCTCGAATTATGCGAGCGTGCTGGATTTTCTGTTCTTTCGCGGCGTCTCCGGAGCCACGGTGCTGAAGGGGGTTGCAGGGTTCGGCGCGGATCACCACATGCACTCCGCAAACTTTGTGGAGATCTCTGATCGTCTGCCGATCAAGATTGAGTTCCTGGAGACGATGGAGAAGGTGGATCAACTGATGGGGAAGCTCCAGGAGCTGGTGGGGTCGGGGCTGATTGAGGTTCAGGAGACGACCATTGTGAAGCCGGCACAGGGCTCCGCAACGAAGCCGGAGGCTGCGATGGAGCGGGTGAAGATTGAGGGTCGAGCGAAGATGATGCAGATCTTCTTCGGCGAGAGCGATCGCTGGCAGGAGAAGCCTCTGCAACAGGCACTGGTGGAGGCCATGCGGGCCAATGATCTGGCGGGAGTGACGGTGCAGCGCGGCATCCTTGGTTATGGGGCGCACCGCAGGATTCACAAGGAGAGGATCTTTCGGCTCTCGCAGGATGCTTCCATTGTGCTCTCGGTGGTGGACAGTGAAGAAAAGCTGAAGGAGTTTCTGCCACTGGTGGACAAGATGGTGCAGGAGGGGCTGGTGGTGATGTGTGATGTGGAGATCATCAAGTACGCGCATCGCGCATCCAGCGACGGCAAAGGGGAGTGAGGCGATGAGGGAAGAGTTCGAGGCGAAGATGCTGCGGGTTTACTGCATGGAGACGGATCGGTGGGAGGGTGCGCCGCTCTATGAGGGCATCTTGGCCAAGTGTATGGAGCTGGGTATCGCCGGAGCGACCGTGTGCCGCGGTCTGGAGGGATTTGGCGCGAGCGCGAGGATCTATCAACCGCATCCTTTTTCCATCTCCAGCAATCTCCCGATCCTGGTGAGCGTGGTGGACACGGAGGCGCAGATCCAAAGGCTGCTGCCGCATGTGGAAGGGATGATTGCCGGCGGATTGATCGCCATCTCGACGGTGGATGCGATACGGTACTTCCTGCCGGAGCGGAATGAGGTTGGGGACGGCCAGCCCTGATGGGGTGCAGGATGGTTTGCTGGGCCAGATGTGAGGCGCGGCAGAGGTCGGTGCGGAGAGTGGCTGCGGGACTGGAGTGGGCTGAGAGGGATGGGTTGGGCGAAACGAGGCGCACTGGACGGGCGTTGTTTGAGCGCAGGTCGTCAGCGCAGGTCGTCAGTGCAGTTCGGCGGTGCGGAGGAAGTCAAAGCTGCCCCCGGGCTCCAGCGTGAGGTGATGGAGGCGAGTGGAGTGAACGACTACGTTATCCGGGTACCAGAGCGGGATGGTGGGTAGATCCTGGGCAAGGATCTGCTGGATCCGGATGTAATCCTGGCGTCGGTCGGCGTCGTTGATGGTGAGATTGGCCGCGTGAAGGAGAGCGTCCACGCGGGGGTTGGAGTAGCGGCCGCGGTTGGCTCCGCGGGGAGGGGCCATGTCTGTGGCGTAGGCGTAGTGAAAGATGTCCGGATCTTCATTGGAGCCGATCCAGCGGAGCAGGTACATCTGGAAGGCGCCCTTGGTGATGTCTGAGTAGAAGGTTCCGAAGTCCGACCAGCGCAGGGCGACGTCGATGCCGGCCTGACGGAGTTCGGCCTGCAGGGCCTGGGCCTCAAGACGGGCTGTCTCATCGGTGGAGGTTTTGAGGGTGAGGTGCAGGCGGATGCCGTGGCTGTCTGGCTGAAGGCCGGCGGCGTTGAGCAGGGTGATGGCGCGGCTGATGTTGTGGGGATACTGCGCGAGAGCTTGCGGCGGCGCCTCTGCCCAGTGGCCGGGCGGCAGCAGCGTGTCTGCCAGCCGGGCGCGGCCGCGCCAGAGCGCGGCGATGAGCGCGGGGCGGTCCATGGCGCAGGCGATGGCCTGGCGAACGCGCGGGTCGCGCAGGGCCGGGTCCTGGACGTTGAAGTTGAGGTAGTCCACGCGAGCGCCGGGGCCGGTGGCGATGAGCAGGTGAGGATGCCGGGAGCGGGCGGCCTTATCGGCCAGAGCGTGCACCATATCCATGGTGAGGACGTTGCTCTCGACGTCGGCTGAACCCTTCTCCATCTCCAGAGCGGCGGTGATGGTGTCTGGGATCACCTGAAAGCGGACAAGCTGGATGGTGGGGCTCGGAGGTCCGGCCCAGTAGCTGGGGTTGCGGGCCAGGACAACATCCTTGTCCTGCACCTGGGAGACGAAGCGGAAGGGGCCGGAGCCGATGGGATGAAGCCCTTCGTCTGCGCCGGCTCCGTTTTCTACGACGCCGAAGAGGCCGTCACTGAGGTTGAAGAGCAGGCTGGGCTGGGGGGTGCGGGTGTGGACGACGACGGTGAGAGGATCTGGAGTGTCGACGGCGGTGACGGTGTTGAAGGCTCCGCCTTTGGGCGTGATGATGGCTCCGTTGGTCATGCTGCGGATGGACCAGGCGACATCGGCTGAGGTGAGGGGATGGCCGTCTGTGAAGTGAACGCCGGGGCGAAGGTGGAAGACCCAGGTGAGAGGGTCGGGGCGAAGCCAGCTGGTGGCCAGCCAGGGTTGCAGATGGAAGTGGGCGTCCTTGCGCACCAGAGGGTCAAAGATGAGTTCGCCGATACGTTCGGATTGAGAGTCAGCGCCTTGACGGACGTCCAGGCTGTTTGGGGAGGATTCGATGAGGAAGACGAGGGTGTGGGGGTGGGGAGCGGGGCGGCAGCCGGTGAGGGCCAGAGCTGCGGTGAGCAGGAGGAGGCGCGATGAGGTTCTGGCGCGAGGCTTCATGCGAAGGTCACCTTGCCGAGGAGGACGGGCCGGGCGGCTCCTGTGGCGGAGGGAACGTTGCCGGGGAGGTGGTTCCAGGTGAGCCATCCGAGCAGGGCGAAGGCGGCGGCCTCTTTGGCTTCTACAGGCAGGCCTGCCTGAGCAGTGCTGGAGACCTTGACGCCGAGCGGAGCGAAGCCCTGCTGGAGCCGATGCAGGAGGGTGGGGTTGCGCGCGCCACCGCCGGCGGCGAGCAGTTGGGTGGATCGGGCGGAGGGTGCGTGCTGTTGAAGGTGAGGACGGCAGATGCGGAGGTAGGCGTCCAGGATGGTGTCTGCGGTGAAGGCGGTTGCGGTGGCGATGACATCCTGGCGGCGCGCGCCGGCGCGGCGGCAGGCGGCGAGAAGACGCTGGGCAAAGGCGCTGCCGAACTGCTCGCGTCCGCAGGACTTGGGGGCGGGCAGAGCGAAGTAGGGCGTGGCCAGCAGGCGGTTGAGGACCGGTTGCAGCACACGGCCGCCGGCGGCGACGGCTCCATCCTTGTCCAGAGGGCGGTGGTAGAGCTGTTGCATGAGGAGGTCGATGAGCATGTTGGCGGGGCCGGTATCAAAGGCCAGGACGCCGGAGAGAGAGCAGGCGGCGGGAAGGGCGGTGACGTTGGCGATGCCGCCGAGGTTGAGCAGAAGGCGATTGGTTGTGGGATGGCGGAAGTAGCAGAGGTCGAGCATGGGGACCAGCGGCGCTCCCTGGCCTCCGGCAGCGAGGTCGGCGGGGCGGAAGTCGCTGACGACGGGGATGCGCAGACGTTCCGCGATGACGGCGGGTTCTCCGGTCTGCAGGGTGCAGCGGATGGGGGCACCGAGAAAGGCTGTGGGCAGGGCCTGGTGGTAGAGGGTCTGGCCGTGGATGGCGGCCAGTTGCGGCCGGAGGCGGAGGGCTTTGGCGGTCTGTGCGATGGAGTGGGCATAGAGCTCGCCGAGGCGCCAGGAGAGCTGCGTGAGTTGAGCTGCGGTGGTCCGGTGGCCGGCGGCGATGCCGAGGATGGTGGAACGCAGGGGCGGGCTGAAGGCGAAGGAGCGGTGACCGAGCAGCTTGAGGCGCGGGGGGGCGTGAGGATCGGGTGCGGGACGAATGCGGCAGAGGGCTACATCGATGCCGTCTGCGGAGGTTCCGCTCATGACGCCGGCGACGAGGAGGGATTGGGCTGGCTGGATCTGCGGCTGGAGTGGCGGCTGGAGAGGCAGTGTGGAGGCTGGGCTGGAGGTGCGGGGCGGGCTGGTGCGGGGGCTCATGCGTTGCCCTTGAGTTCGCGCTGCAGTTCGGCCAGGAGATGGAGAGCTTCGCGCGGGGTGAGGCCGTCGATGTCGAGTTCTTCGAGGCGGTCGACGATGCGTTGGGAGAGGGGAGTGAACATGGTCATCTGGAGGTTGAGGGGGCGGCGCTCGGGGGCGAGGACCTCTGCGGCCTCGCGCACCTGCTGGTCTTCCGCGCGTTCATGGGCTTTGAGGACCTCACGGGCGCGGCTGATGACAGGGCCGGGAAGGCCGGCCAGGCGCGCCACCTCGATGCCGTAGCTTTTGCTGGCTGCGCCGGTCTCTACAGTGTGCAGAAAGACGATGCCGCCGGAGCTTTCGCGCACGGTGACGCGCACGTTGCGCAGGCGAGAGAGGCGGTCCGCGAGCAGGGTGAGCTCGTGATAGTGGGTGGCGAAGAGGGTGCGGCAGCCGATGACGTTGTGGAGATGCTCGACGGTGGCCCAGGCGAGGGAGAGGCCGTCGTAGGTGGAGGTGCCGCGGCCCATCTCGTCGAGCAGGACCAGGGAGCGCGGAGAGGCGGTGTTGAGGATGGCGGCGGTCTCGGTCATCTCCACCATGAAGGTGGAGCGGCCGCGGGCGAGGTTGTCGGCGGCTCCGATGCGGGTGTAGATGCGGTCGACCAGCCCGAGGCGCATGCTTTCGGCGGGCACGAAGGATCCGCACTGAGCGAGGATGACCAGCAGCGCGGCCTGGCGGAGGTAGGTGCTTTTGCCGCCCATGTTGGGGCCGGTGATGAGCAAAAGTGATGGGCCGGCGTGGGGCGAGTCGTGGTCTGCAGGGCTGGCAGGGGTGGGGTTGGCGGAGCTTGCCTGGCTGGCGTCGAGGAGCAGGGAGTTGGGGATGAAGCGGCCGAGGCCCTGCTCTTCCATGCGGCGCTCGATGACGGGATGGCGGCCGGAGAGAATCTGGAGGATGCGGCTGGATTCGACCTGAGGGCGCACCCAGCCGCGCAGGGCGGCGAGGTGGGCGAAGCAGCCGAGCAGGTCAATGTGGGCGACCAGGCGCGAGGTTTCGCGGATGCGGGAGGCGTTGCTGAGGAGCTGGCGGCGGAGCTCGGAGAAGATGCGGCGCTCGATCTCGGCGGAGCGTTCCTGGGCGGTGAGGAGTTTGACCTCGAGATCTTTGAGTTCAGGGGTGGTGAAGCGCTCGGCGTTGACCAGGGTCTGCTTGCGCTCGTAGTCGGAGGGGACGGATTTGGCGTTGGCCTTGGTGATTTCGATGTAGTAGCCGAAGACGGAGTTGAAGCGGACTTTGAGGGAGGCGATGGAGGTGCGTTCGCGCTCCCGCTCCTCGATGGCGGCGATGTGCCGGCGAGCGGTGGAGGAGAGGCTGCGGAGGTCGTCTAAGTCCGGGTCGACGCCCTCGCGGATGGCTCCTCCATCGCTGAGAGCTACGGGGGGTTCGTCGATCAAGGTGCGGGCGATGAGCTCACTGAGGTCGTCGAGGGTATCGAAGGAGGCGGTGAAGGCGGCCCAGGGGCCGGAGGGGTTGGCGGTGACGAAGGCGGCTACGGCGGAGTGCAGGCCGGGAAGGCGGGCGAGTGTTTTGCCCAGCGCCACGACCTCGCGGGGACCGGCAGTCTCCATGGAGACGCGGCCGAGGAGGCGCTCAAGGTCCAGAATGCCCTCCATGGAGTGGCGCAGGCTCTCGCGGGCACGCAGGTCGGTGACGGCCTGTGCGACGGCTTCCAGACGGGCCTGGATGGCGGGGAGCGATTGCATGGGGCGGAGGAGTTGGGCGCGGAGGAGACGCTTGCCCATGGGCGTGCAGCAGGCATCGAGTGTCCAGAAGAGGGTGGTCTGGGGGCCTTCGGCGGAGAAGAGCGGTTCCACCAGTTCGAGGTTGCGGACGCTGACGGCGTCGAGTTCGAGGGCGTCGTTGCGCTGGTAGAAGCGAAGGAGGTCGAGGTGCTCGAGGGCTCCCTGCTTGGTGGCGCGAAGGTAGTGGACGATGGCTCCGGCGGCGATGGCCGCGGCTGTGTGGTGTTCCAGTCCGATGCCGTCGAGGGAGTGCAGGTGCAGTTGCTGACGGAGGAGAGGAAGCGCGTAGTCTTCGGTGAAGGCCCAGTCTTCCAGTTCGGAGCGCACTGCGCTGATCTCTGGTGCGGGGGAGTCTTGCGGGGGGGCGTCCGTGCTGGTGGTCTGCTGGAGCACGCCCTGGCGTGCGGCGGCGAGGCTGAGGTTGCCGAGCGCGGAGCTTTGGGAGCAGAGGATCTCTGCGGGGCGCATTCTGGACAACTCGTCCAAGGCGAGGGCCCAGGCGGAGGGGCCGCTGAACTCAGTGGCGAGGAAGTCGCCGGTGGAGAGATCGAGCGCGGCGACGCCGACGGCGGCTGAGGATCCGGCGCCGGCGGAAGTGACGGCGGCAAGCCATTGGCTCTGGCTGGCATCGAGGCTAGCGTCTACGGCGGTGCCGGGGGTGAGGACGCGCGTGACCTCGCGGCGGACGATGGATTTGGCAGTCTTCGGGTCCTCCATCTGTTCGCAGAGCGCGACCCGGTAGCCTTTGCGCAGGAGGCGCTGGAGGTAGGTTCCGGCGGAGTGGAAGGGGACGCCGCACATGGGAACGGCGCGGGTTTTATCGCGAGAGGTTAGGGTGAGTTGCAGCTCTCGGGAGGCGACCAGAGCATCGTCGTAGAAGAGCTCGTAGAAGTCGCCCAGGCGGAAGAAGACCAGAGCATCCGGGTGCGCATCTTTGGCGGCGCGGTATTGGCGCATGACCGGAGTGAGATCGCGGTCAGTTTCCGGAGCGGCTATGGGGGTGGACAGGGACATGGACGGTCAGATCTGAGTGCCCAGAATATCGTAGATGGCAGGGTTGAAGTTGCGCCGGGGACGATGAGAGCGGAGGGTATTCGACAGTGGAAGGCGAGTGAAGGAGGCGGGTGGGTTGAGTGTTCTGACCGGGGATGTGAGGGAGGGATTGGGTCACGCTGGTGAGAGGTTTTTGCCGGGCGAGCTGCTGCGCTGGTGCGTGGCCATGGGCAGCAGAGGGGAGATATACTTAAAGCTCGCGCGGAATGAGTGTGCGGTGCTGAACGTATGACACTGGTTTGGCTTCGAGTTGCGGTGATCCTGTATGGCGTAGCCGCACTGGCGGTGCTACCGGCGGCGCTTTTTGACCGTCCGCGCTGGCGGCACATTGCTCTTCCAGCAGCATTCATTGGGGCATTTTTCCATTTTGTGTCCATTGCGGAGACGATGTATGCGGCGCACCGGGCGCTGCCTGTGGACACGCACGAGACGCTCTCCATGCTGGGTTTGCTGCTGGTGGCAGGATTTCTGCTGCTGGCCGCTCATTACCGGACGATGAGCTTTGGAATCTTTCTTTTACCGATTGCGATGCTGCTGGCGATGGTTCCGGCGTTTTATCCGGGACATGAGCGGATTGCGTACGCGCCGGTGCGCCCGGGATGGATTCTGCTGCATGTTGCGTTGCTGCTGGCGGCCTATGCGGCGATGGTTCTGTCGTTGATTGCGAGCCTTTTGTACCTGATCCAGGAACGGCGGCTGAAGAAGAAACAGATGGAGTCAAAGCGCGGGTGGTTGCCTCCGTTGGAGACGCTGGATCAGATTGGGCTGAACTCGCTGCGCATGGGGCTGCCGTGCATGACGGCCGGACTGCTAATTGGGACGGTGCTGGCGCTGGTGACGAAGGGCACGGCGTTTTTTGCCGATCCCAAGGTGCTGCTTTCGTTTGCGATGTGGGTTGCGTACGTGCTGATGATTTTTATTCGCAGGCACAGCGGGTTGCGGGGGCGGCGGGCAGTGTATTTGTCGAGTTTTGTGTTTCTGGTGATGATTGCGGTTTGGGCGGCGAACTCACTCTCTGCCGTGCATAGGTTCAAGACGCCATGAGTCCATTGAAGGATGATGTGCGGGAAGAGGGGAAGACGGAGACGTCGGCGCAGAGTTCGAAGCCGGCATCCGGGCTACTGCTGCTGGGCGTGAACCATACGACAGCTCCGGTTGCCATGCGGGAGCGGCTGGCGATCCCTACCCATCGGCTGGGAGATGCAACGCGCATTCTGGTGGACCAGCCCGGGGTTCGCGAGGCGATGATTCTCTCCACCTGCAACCGGGTGGAGCTTTTGACGGTCCACGACGAGTCGCTGAGCGGGCCGCAAGCTGAGCAATCCGTGAGGAGCGGCGGGCTGGGGGAGAATGGGCGAGGGCCGGCGATGAGGCTGGCTCGCTTTTTTGATGAGTATCTGCAGGTGGGTATGACGGACATTGAGCCGCACCTATACCAGTACCGGGAGCGCGAGGCGATCCGGCATCTGTTCCGGGTAGCCAGTTCGCTGGATTCGATGGTGGTGGGCGAACCGCAGATTCTGGGTCAGGTGAAGCAATCGTGGACGGTGGGGCGCGAGGTGGGAGCGGTGAAGTCGATGCTGGATCCGCTGCTGCAACGGGCCTTCTCGGTAGCGAAGAAGGTGCGGACTGAGACGCAGATCGGGAATACGACGGTATCGGTGGCGTCTGTGGCGGCGGAGTTGGCGCGCAAGATCTTTGGGTTGTTGGAGGGCAAGACCGTGCTGATGGTGGGCGCGGGCAAGATGAGTGAACTGACGGCGCGGCACTTGATTCGACAAGGCGCCACGAAGTTGATGGTAAGCAATCGCACCGAGTCCAGGGCGCAGGCGATCGCGGATGATCTGCGCGCGGCGAAGGTGAGCACGGAAGTGATTCCGCTGCACAAGATGCAGGAGCAGGCGCATCGTGCCGATATTGTGATTACCAGCACGGGTGCCGGGCAGATTTTTACGAGGGAGCAGGCGCGCAGTCTGATGCAGCGCCGGAAGAATCGGCCCATTTTCTTCATCGATATTGCTGTGCCGCGCGATGTGGCTTCTGAGGTGAACGACATTGAGGGCTGCTTTGTTTACGACATCGACGACCTGCAGCAGGTGGCGATTCAGAACAAAGCGGTGCGGGGCAAAGAAGCGGAGGCGGCCGAGGCGATCATAGCGCGGGAGGTGGAGCGGTACGCCGACCGCATCTCGCACGTGTCGGTGACGGAGGCGATCAAGGAGTTGCTTCTGCAAGCTGAGACGGTGCGACAGCAAGAGTTGGTACGGATTGCGCATCAGCTCTCCGGGCAGCCGCTGACCACGGAGCAGATGGCTGCTGTGGATCGGCTGACGAAGTCTCTGACGGGGAAACTGTTGCACCCGCAGATTGCGGCGTTGCGGGAGTCGGCTGAGGAGCGGGAGTTTTAGGGTTCGATTGGGCGGATGCCGGGCTGGGATGCGGATTTCAAGTATCGGTTTGTGGCGCTCGCGTCTCTTTGGTTGGTTTCTGCGGTTCTCTTGGTTTAGCGTCGGCGCTGTTGGATAGCGCGCAGGCGACAGAGACGAGCGATCTTTTGCGGTGCTGCTGCCTGCCGGGTTCGGTGCAAGAGGACTTTTACCGGGCCGCGGCGCCGAAGGATTGATCGGCAGCGCAGGCCGAAAAGCACGGAGCACTGAAGCGCGGAGCACCATTGATCGGGATGTCTGCTCGCAGCGCCGAGTCTGAAGGGTTTCTATCTTGACGGTTCGGTCTGAGGCTTGAGGTAGACTCCACGGTATCTGTGGGAAGGATATTCCTGGGGCAGGCTGTTGGATTGGCGGGGTGTGTGGCAGGGAATGCGGAGCAATTGGTCTGAGGTGGCGGAGAGGCTCGATTGGCCAGGAGAGATGGAGATGGAGAGATGGATGCGGGTATGCTAGAGGGCGTGACTACTTACACCATTCGTATCGGATCGCGCGGTTCGCAACTGGCTTTGTGGCAGGCCAACCATGTAGCCGCAGAGCTTCATGGGCGGGGTTACAACGTGGAGATCGAGGTGATCCGCACCCTAGGCGACCGTATGCAGGATCCGGGGTTCATGGCTCCGGAGAGCTTCGAAGACGGCAAGCCGCTGGACGGCAAAGGGATCTTTATCAAGGAAATTGAGGACGCGCTGCTGGCGGGGCGGATTGATCTGGCGGTGCATTCCCTGAAGGATCTGCCGACGACGCTGCACGAACGGTTTACGCTGGCGGCGATACCGCGGCGAGCGGATGCGCGCGACGCTTTTGTATGTGAGAGGTACTGGGGGCTGCACATGTTGCCGCTGGGCGGAAGCATTGCCACCACCAGCCCACGACGGCGAGC
Source organism: Acidobacteriaceae bacterium (assembly GCA_049977105.1). Classification (GTDB taxonomy): domain Bacteria; phylum Acidobacteriota; class Terriglobia; order Terriglobales; family Acidobacteriaceae; genus Granulicella. Next base: position 38,081 of record JBMFGX010000008.1, read on the forward strand.
GATGCTGCTGGCACTGCGTCCGGATCTGCGCTTTGTGGAGATGCGTGGCAATATCGATACGCGGTTGCGCAAGTGGTTCGAGGGCGAGGCGGATGCGCTGGTGCTGGCTTCGGCGGGGTTGGACCGGCTGGGACGCACCGAGCACGTACACTCCAGGTTCGGGGTGGAGGAGTTGACACCGGCTCCGGGGCAGGGTGCGCTAGGGCTGGAGACGCGCAGTCTGGAGCATCCGCTGGATACGGAGGATCCGAAGCGCGATCCTTTTATCTATGCGGCGGTGAGATCGCTCAATGATCCGGATGCGGGGTTTGCGACCGAGACGGAGCGGGTGGTATTGAACGCACTGGGTGGAGGCTGTCAGCTTCCGCTGGGAGCCTACTGTCATCGGGTGGATGAGATGTGGCATCTGCACACGATGGTGGTGGCGCGGGATGGGGAAGAGTCCGCGCAGGTGGTGAGGCAGGCTCCGGTAGGAGTCTCTGCGGCGGAGTTTGGTGGAGAGGCAGCGGAGGCTCTGATCGCCGCAGGGGCGCGCGAGATGCTGGAGGACACTGTCTGAGGAATGCTTAGAGCAGGTTGAGGATCTCGGCTTGTGGTTGAGCGCTGCCCAAGCGCAGCAGAGCGCAGGTGATGGGGAGATGGAAGCGGCGCGGACCGGCGCTGCCGGGGTTTAGGTAGAGAACTTCCTGGCGGCGTTCGATGGAGGGTTGGTGGGAGTGTCCGCTGATGACGACGCTGATGTCGGCAGCCTGTGGGTTCAGGTCGAGGTCCTGGAGTGCGTGGACGATGTAGATGAGGCAGCCGGCGAACTCGACGATCTCCGTGGCGGGAAGGGAGGACCATGGTCCCCAGGCGCCGGTGTCACTATCGATGTTGCCGCGAATGGCGGTTACAGGCGCGATGCGGGCGAGCTGGGTGAGGATATGCGGGTCGCCGACGTCGCCGGCGTGGAGGATATGCGAGACGCCGGAGAGAGCCTGGAGAAGTTCCGGGCGGAGCAGGCCGTGGGTATCGGAGACGACGCCGACAAGGGTAGAAGAGGGCATGGGAGGCTGAGGTGCTTCCAATGAGGTGAAAGAGCTTTCGGCGGCTAAAGGCCTTCGCGGAGGCGGCTGCGGGGGTCGAGGTAGTTGCGTAGGCCATCGCCGATGAGATTGAAGGAGAAGACACAGAGGGCGAGGGCGATGGCGGGAAAGAGCATGAGGTAAGGGGATTCGAAGATGTGGGAGCGGGCGTCGTTGAGCATGGCTCCCCAGGTGGGGGTGGGTGGCTGAACGCCCAGGCCGAGGAAGCTGAGGGTAGCTTCAGAGAGCACGGCGGCGGCCATGCCGATGGCGGCCTGGACCAGCAGGGGCTGGACGATGTTGGGGAAGATGTGCCGGAACATGAGATGGAGGTCGCGGGCTCCCATGGAGCGTGCGGCCTGGACGTACTCGCGCTGCTTGACGGTGAGGACCTGGGCGCGCACCAGGCGGGCGTAGTTGACCCAGCTTGCCAGAGCCAGGGCCAGGATGAGATTGACCAGCGAGGAGCCGAGAAAGGCCACGATGGCGATGGCGAGAAGGATCCCGGGAAGGGCCAGAAAGGCGTTGGTGAGGTAGATGTTGACCAGGGTATCGATAAAGCCACCATAGAAGCCGGCGAGCATGCCCAGTGCGGAGCCCAGGGTGAGGGAGATACCGACCACGGCTATAGCGACCAGGAGAGAGACGCGAGCGCCATAGAGGATGCGGGAGAGGACATCGCGGCCCAGTTCATCGGTGCCGAACCAGTGTGCCGGTGACGGAGGCAGGAGGCGGGCGGAGAGATGGAGGTGGGTGGGATCATGGGGCGCTAGCCAGGGAGCAAAGAGGGCGCAGATGAGGAAGAGAAGGAGGATCAGGACTCCGGCAAAGGCCAGTGGCTGGCTGTGGGCGAGGCGCAAGGACCAACGGAAGCGGGATCGGGAGCCCGAGGGAAGGCCTGAGGTAGGCGAGTTGGATTGGGGAAGGGGTTCTGCCATGCCCTTGGAACGATGATAGCGCCAGATTGCAGTTGGGGGGAGTGCCGTGACGGCCGTGGGGAAGAGAGGAGAGGGAGGGTTCTTATGCTTATAGGGTTTGAGTCCAGGTTGAGTCTGTCTTGATTCTTGACATGGAGTTGCACGCACATACACTGAACAGATAGTTCCTTTCGGCATGAAGATGGTCTGCGGGACGGCAGGCGTAAAGAAGAAGTGCGGTGGAGAAGAGGCCGCCAAGATAGCATGGTCACCCGGGTAGATTGGAGTTTTTGAATGAATCAGAGAGCGGAGACCGCACTGGTATGTGGTGCGGGAGGGTTCATTGGCGGGCATCTGGTGAAGAGCCTGCTGGCCAGTGGAATCAACGTGGTTCGGGCCGTGGATTTAAAGCCGCTTGAAGCCTGGCACCAGAGGACCGAGGGGGTTGAGAACCTCAGTCTGGATCTGAAGGACAAAGAGAGCTGCATGCGGGCAGCCGATGGGGTAGACCTGGTGTATCAGCTGGCTGCGGATATGGGAGGCATGGGTTTTATTGAGAACCATAAGGCCCTGTGCATGCTGAGCGTGCTGACCAACACGCATATGCTGATGGCCGCGAAGGCCAAAGGGGTGAAGCGTTTTTTCTACTCCTCTTCGGCCTGCGTGTACAACGGGGAGAAGCAGACCAGCGAGGACGCGGTGGCGCTGAAGGAGACTGATGCGTATCCGGCGCTGCCGGAGGATGGATACGGTTGGGAGAAATTGTTTTCTGAACGGATGTGCCGGCACTTTGAGGAAGACTTCGGACTGGTGTGCCGGGTGGCGCGGTACCACAACGTTTATGGGCCGCATGGTACGTGGAATGGGGGCAGGGAGAAGGCTCCGGCGGCGATCTGCCGGAAGGTGATCGAGGCTCGGAACTCCGGGGTGCATGAGATTAATATCTGGGGTGACGGTCGGCAGACGCGCAGCTTTATGTACATCGACGATTGCTTGAAGGGCACGCAGATGATTATGCAGAGCGAGATCCGGGAGCCGATTAATCTTGGTTCGAGCGAACTGGTGACGATCAATCAACTGGTAGACATCGTGGAGGAGATTGCCGGAATCAAGTTGAAGCGGAGCTATGATCTACATGCTCCCAAGGGAGTGAATGGGCGGAACAGTGATAACACGATGATTCTGGAAAAGTTAGGGTGGGAACCCTCGATACGGCTGAGGGATGGGATGGAGCGCACCTTCCGCTGGATTGAGGGGGAGATTGCCAGCGGAGCCAGTGGCATATAAAGGCGAGGGTGGGTGGACGATTGAGTGGCAACCGATGGGCGGCCGGGGAGAGGGATGAGATGAGGTCAGCGGCGGCCGAGTGGAACGGTGGCGATGAACGGACGATACTGGGCATCCGGTTCTTTGTGGGCTCCGCCGCGGAGGCGGTGGAGCGGATGGGTGGAGGGGGACTGCTGGTGGTGCCGGCGGCCCCGGCGCTGAAGGATCTGGGGACCAAGGCCGGGTATCGGGAGGCGCTGTTGCAGGCCGATGTGGTTATTGCAGATTCAGCTTATATGGTGATGATATGGAATGGCTTGCAGCGGGACTCGATTCGCCGGCTGTCGGGATTGGAGTATCTTTGTGAGCTACTCAAGCAGCCGGAGGTGCGACGTCCAGGTGAGACCCTGTGGATTATGGCAGGGAGGAAGAGCGCGGAGCGCAACCTGGAGTGGTTGCGGCGCCAGGGAGTTGAGGTGCCGGAGGAGTGCGTCTATCAGGCTCCGCTGTATGGAGAGGAAGAGATTGAGGACGTGGATCTTTTAGAGCGGATCCACAAGGTGCGTCCGCGGCATGTGATTCTGACGCTGGGCGGAGGGACCCAGGAGAGGGTGGGACTTTATCTGAAGCAGCGTTTGGACTATTTGCCGTCCATCCATTGCATTGGGGCGGCCATTGCCTTTTTGAGTGGAGATCAGGTGCGAATTCCACGCTGGGCTGACCGGATGTATCTGGGGTGGTTGTTCCGATCAGTCTCTCATCCAAGGCGTTATGCGCCGAGGTATTGGGAGGCGCGCAAGCTTTTGTACCTTCTGGTGCGATATCGGGAACGGCTGCCGGTTCCACCGGCATCGGTGTGAAGTGGGTCTGTGTGGGGTTGATGCAGTCTTTTCTGCGGAGTTTGCGGGTGCCTGGCGCGATGAGAGTTGGAATGGTTGGGTTGGTCTTTTGGCTTGGTTGCAGCGTGGTGTGTGGGGCCTCGCAAGCGCCGGCAGGCCAAGGCATTTCGGTGGCGGAGCAGTATCTCTTTGCCGCGGCCAATGCGGCCAGAGAGCAGATGGGATTACAACCTCTGCGCTGGAGTCGCGGCCTGTATCGGGCAGCCAACTATCATGATCTGCTGGTGGCGGAGCGGGGTGTGATCTCTCACCAGTTTCCGGGAGAGCCGGATTTGAACGAACGGGGGCAGGAGGCCGGACTTCGGTTCAGTGAGATCGCCGAAAACGTGGCCGAGGCTCCGACGGCGATTCAGATTCAGCAGGCCTGGCTGAACTCCCCCGAGCACAGGAGAAACATGCTGGATCCGGCTGTGGATTCGGTTGGAATCCGGGTGTTGAGGGGGAGGGGTGGGGAGTTGTTCGCGGTGGAGGACTTTGATCGCACGGTACGGAATCTGTCGCTCTCGCAACAGGAAGAGATGGTGGGGCAGATGCTGGAGTCGGTCGCGTCCATTCAGGTGCTGCCAACGACAGAGGCGGCGCGAAGGACCTGCATGATGGACTCCGGCTACGCGGGACCGCGGCAGCCGATGTTTGTGATGCGCTTTACGGCGGTGCAGTTGAACCGCCTGCCCAGCGAACTGGAGCAACGACTGGCGACCGGACGGTATCGCCAGGCCGAGGTGGGCGCGTGCTCGGTGGGGAGTTCGCAGGGCTTTTCGATGTACAGTATCGCCGTGCTGCTCTACAAGTAGGGCGTGGGGTAGGGCGATCGGTGGGGTAGGGCGGGTTGAGGACCGGCAGCGCGAGAGCTGGAGGTCTGGCGGGGAAGAGTCTCTGCTGGCCGAGGATCCGGAGATCCTTTCTTTATTTCTCGATAAAGCCGTTGAGTTCATCCCAAAGGAGCGCTCCTCCGGGAGAAGCCGGTGCGATGGGCCGGATGCCTTGCAAAGGGGATGTTCCTCCAGAGGCTGATTGGACTGGGCGGCGATGCAGACGCGTGGGGAAGCAGACGGCCATGCAGGAGATAGCGCAGAGATGGATTCCGAGCAGGAGCTTGCTCTTGCATGGGTATTGTCTCTCCTGGTTCCGTGGCGGGTAAGGGGGTGGGAGCCACACTTTTTCTTCCGGCTGTAGTAACCTAATACAGGTGACTTTCGATCGTTCATTGTTGTTACTTTAGGGTGCTAAAGTAACCATAGGATGAGCCGATGGTCTCAGTAGCAGGGATCTATGAAGGTTTGGAAGATTGCGGCTTTGCTCTTTGTCTGCCGGGGTGCAGCGTGGGCGGCTTCGATACCGAAGCCGAGCACGGGGCCGACGTCCGCCGAACAGTATCTGTTTGCGGCGGCGAATGCACAGAGGGAGCATCTTGGTCTGCAGCCGCTGCATTGGGACACGGCGCTCTATCAGGCGGCGGAGTACCACGCGGAGCAGATGGTGGAGCGGGGATCGATTTCTCACCAGTACGAGGGCGAGCCGGATCCGACGGCGAGGGGCGCGGCGGTCGGCGCTCGCTTCAGTCTGATTGAAGAGAATGTGGCGGAGGCGAACTCGCCGACGATGATTCAGCTAGGGTGGATGCTCTCACCGGGGCATCGTGAGAACATGTTGAATCCGCAGGTGGATTCGGTAGCGATTCGGGTGGTGAAGGGGAGCGACGGAGAGCTCTATGCGGTGGAGGATCTGGGGCGCTCGGTGAGGGAGATGTCGCTCTCGCAGCAGGAGGAGCAGGTGGAGCGTGTGCTGGAGTCGAAGTCCGGGGTGCATGTGATGCGGCAGACGGCGGCAGCGCGGAGGACTTGTGCGATGAACTCCGGCTATGCTGGGCGCAAGGCGCCGGATTACGTGGTGTGGTACAACTCCGCCGATCTGAGTGTGTTACCGAGAGAGCTGCAGCAGCGCCTGGTGACGGGAAGGTACAGGGAAGCGGCGGTGGGCGCATGCCCGGCTGAGGACAGGGAAGGGTTTACGGAGTACAACGTCGCCGTTCTGCTGTACCGCTGAGGAGAGATTCTGAGCCGGAGGCGGCGCTTTTTTCTGGTGGGGTTTTTGGGGAGGGTTCAGGCTGTGACTGGCTGGACGCCGGCTTCTGCCAACTCCTCTGCGCCGGCGGGCTGGGTAGGCTCCATGCGCAGGAGGTTGTTGAAGCGGTTGAAGTAGTTGAAGAGGCCGATGGCGGCCATCAACTCTACGACCTCGCCTTCGGAGTAGAAACCGCGAAGGCGGGCCATCTCCTCGTCACTGTACTGGTGGGAGTGGAGGGTCATCGCTTCGGCGAGGTGAATGGCCGCCTTTTCAGCGTCGCTGAACAGAGGGCTGTCTTGCCAGGAGTTGAGGGCGGCGAGGTGTTCGGGAGTCCAGCCGAGGCGGAGGCAGATGGCGGTGTGGCTGGCCAGGCAGTAGGCGGTGCAGTTGAGCTGCGAGGTACGGACGACAACCAACTCTTTGAGGCGGGTGGGCAGGGAGCCTGAGGAAAGGACTGCCTCCATGTGGGCGATCATGGTTTGAAAGATCTGGGAGCGGTGGGCCATGGTGCGGAAGAAGTAAGGAACGTTGCCGCGTTGGTGGAGATAGCGGTCGTAGATGGAGCGCAGTTCGGGAGAGACTTCCGAGCGATTGAGCCGGCTGATGCGGGGCATGAAGCAATTCTCCTGGCGGTGAGTTGGGAAGGTGTGGATGAAAGCCCCGTCCGCGCAAAGAAGAGGGCTGGGTGGGTATGTTGGCGCTGTGTGCCGGTGAGCGAGCGGGAGTAGCGGACGACCTGGATCTTCAGGATAACCCGGTCGGCCTGGATTGAGTTGGTCGGAGTTGCGGGTGGGAGATATGGAGGGGAAGGCGTGGGAGGCAGGTTTGCGTCTGAGCTGGGCGTGAAAATGTGGTCGAGGGGGGTTGGGATGGCCAGGAAGTTGCGTACACTGGCTGCTAGTGGCCTAGAGAATTCAGAGAGTGGAGATGGCGCGGACGGAGCGAACGATCAAGCTGCGGGAGCGGCTGGAGAACAGGTTGCTGAGGATGGTGGTGGGCGCGGTAGGCGCTTTGCCGCGTGGCGCCGCTCGGGCGGTGGGCGCCGGGTGGGGCGCCGTGGTGTGGGTGCTGATGGGACGTCTGCGGCGGGTGGGGCTGCAGAATCTGAAGATGGCCTTTCCGGAGAAGACCGAGGAGGAGCGAAGAAAGATTTTGCGGCAGGAGTTCCGGTCGCTGGGCTGGCAGATGGGTGAGTTCTGCAAGATGAGCGGATATACGGCGGAGGAGGCGTCGAAGTTTATTCGCTATGAGGGGCTGGAGCATTACCTGGCGGCGCGGGAAAAGGGCAAAGGGGTGCTGGTGCTGACCGGCCATCTGGGAGCATGGGAACTGTCCAGTTTTTATCATTCGCTGATGGGATACCCGATGTCGCTGGTGATCCGGAGGCTGGATAATCCACTAGTGGATGCGTATGTGAATCGGATCCGCTGCCTGCATGGGAACCGGGTGATCCATAAGGATGATTTTGCGCGCGGGTTGTTGACCGCGATGCAACGCGGAGAGACGGTGGGGATCCTTATGGATACGAATATGACTCCGCCGCAAGGGGTATTTGTACCGTACTTTGGGGTGGATGCCTGCACGGGGTCAGCGATGGCGCGGGTGGCGCTGCACTCTGGAGCGGCGGTATTGCCGGGATTTCTGTTGTGGGAGGATTCTGAGCAGAGGTATGTGTTGCACTTTGGGCCGGAGTTGGAGCTGATCCGCAGCGGCGACGCGGACAAAGATACGGTGGCCAACACGGCGCTGTTTACAGCGGTGATCGAGCGGTATGTGCGACGCTATCCAGAGCAGTGGTTGTGGGTTCACCGGCGCTGGAAGACGCGGCCGGAGGGCCAGAAGCGGATCTACGGATGAGTGGAAGAGTGTGGAGCAAGGGAAAGATCGCCGAGCTGGTGGGAGGCCGCTGGGTAGGAGACGCGCCTGGGGCTGAGGAGACGGTTGCGAGGGTGGCCGGGCTGGAGGGTGCAACTGCGGATGCGGTGGTCTTTGCCGGGGATGAGCGAACGCTGGAGCAGGCGATTGGTTCGCAGGCAGGATTGATTCTGGTGGGCGAGAGAGCATGGAAGGGGATGGGTGGGGCGGGTGCGGTGGGGACGCTCAAGAGTGCTGGGACTGTTGACTCGCGGTTGCTGGTGGTGAAAGACGCACGCTTTGCCTTTGCGCTTTGTGGGCGGGCGTTGCGGGAGGAGCGGACGGTCAGCGAGGTTGACCCGTCTGCGGTGGTGGATGCTTCGGCGCGGCTGGGCGAGCGGGTGAAGATAGGAGCGCGGGCGGTGATTGAGGCGGGAGTGATCCTGGGCGACGATGTGGAGGTTGCGGCGGGAGCGGTGATACTGGAGGGGGTGGAGGTTGGAAGTCGGGTGGTGGTGCAAGCCGGAGCTGTGTTGGGAGCGACAGGATTCGGTTATGCGCGCAACCCGGAGACGGGTGAGCATCTATTGTTTCCGCAGCAGGGGCGGCTGGTGATCGAAGACGATGTAGAGATTGGCGCGAATACGACGATCGACCGCGGGGCGCTGGGAGAGACCAGGATTGGGAAGGGAACAAAGATTGATGACCAGGTGCATATTGGCCACAACTGCCGGATTGGAAAGAATGTGCTGATGGCCTCGCAGGTGGGGATCTCCGGCTCGTGCGTGGTGGAGGACGGAGCTGTGCTGGCCGGACAGGTGGGGCTGGGGGACCATGTGCATATTGGGCCTGGAGTGATTCTGGGTGGCGCGTCCGGAGTGTTTCCGGGGAAGCATCTGGTGGGGCCGGGGCAGATGTTCATGGGAGTGCCTGCCGAGCCGCTGAAGGAGTATTTGAAGACCGTGGCTCGGATGCGAAGGCTGAGAGACAGAGACTAGAGCGGAAGTAGTGAGGGGTGTTGCGGAGTTCGTCGCTGTTCCACTGCGCAAGTCGGCGAGATGGGTGGGGGTGGGAAATGATCCTCTGCCGCGGGTGCGGAGCGGTGCTTGCAGGGCAACAATGCGGGAACAGAGAGGTGAGGGCGCTGGCGATGATTTGATCGCGGTAAGATGGTAGCGATACCGGCGCTTGCTTTCCACCTCGGCGAACTGGTGCTGGGCTCCAGTCCGTGAACGCGCGAGCGAGCCGACGGGGAAGAGGGAGATTTCTATGCGCAGAAGAGAGTTTCTGAAGGCATGTGCCGTATTGACGGCAGGCGCGATGACGCCTGCGCATCGACTGGCGGGCGCCGAGCAGGTTCCCTCGGTGACTGGGGCGGCTGCGGGGGAGACGCTGGACGGTGTGTTGCCTCTGATAGGCACGGGATGGCATGGGCATATGTTCCCTGGCGCTGTGGCTCCCTTTGGGATGGTTCAAGTGAGTCCGGATAGCAGTGGGGCTCCGGAGGCGAAGTGGAATCAGCAGTGGGATATCACGGGGTGGGATCACTGTTCCGGCTACCACTACGGCGATGACTTTCTTCTGGGCTTCAGCCACACGCATCTGCAGGGAACCGGCGCAGCGGATCTGGGCGATGTGCTGCTGATGCCGCTGGTGGAGGGCCGGAACTGGAGCTGGAATCCTGGGGCTCCGGGCGAAGAGGCGGAGATGCAGGCTGGTGCTCTGGGAGAGAAATCGGGTTGGGTTTTTGACGCGTCCGAGCGTGGCTACCGATCGGCGTTTTCGCATCAGCGTGAGAAGGCGCAGCCGGGCTACTACTGGGTGCATCTGGATACGCCGGATGTAGAAGCCGAGATGACCGCGACCACTCGTTGCGCGATGCACCGCTATCGTTACCCTGAGGCGCGAGAGGCGCACAGTGGGAAGACGCGGGAGGGTGGGGCAAGCGGTTCTGCCAAGGCAGCGGGCAGCCGAAGGGACGCGTCTGAAGCGGCGGGTCGCTGCGGACTGATGGTGGATCTGGTGCATGGGATCGGCTGCACGGTGTACGCGGCTGAGATGCACTTCGAGAGCCCGACGAGGATCTCCGGGGTACGTTCCACGCATGGATGGGCTGCGGACAAGCATGTTTTCTTTGTGATGGAAATTTCGCAGCCATGGGCTTCAGTGGAAGTGCAGGTAGATGGCTCGGTACGTTCTGCCGCCGTGGGTGACCGAATCAGCGGAAAGGAGATTCGGGCCATTCTGACGCCGGAGGCTCTGAGTGGACCTCTTACGGTGCGGGTGGGAATCTCTGGCACCACGGTGGAGGGAGCGGCGAAGAATCTGGCGGCGGAGATTCCGCACTGGGATTTTGACACGCTGCGGAGCAGCAATCAGCAGGCCTGGAGCAAGGCGCTTGGGGTGTTGAAGGCGAACCTGCCCGACAAGGCGATGCAAGAGAGTTTTGCGACGGCGGCATATCACGGTCTGGTGGCTCCGGCGACCTTCAACAACGTGGATGGCAGCTATCGTGGGCAGGATCAGCGGAATTATCCCAACCCTGGATTTACGAAGTACACGACGCTTTCGATCTGGGACATCTACCGTGGGGAGTTTCCTTTTCTGATGCTGATGCAGCCGCAGCGCATTGCGGACATTGTGCAGACGCTGCTGGCGGACTATCGCCAACTGGGGCAGCACTCGCTGCCGGTGTGGCCGCTATGGGGGAATGAGACGTGGTGCATGACCGGTTTTCATGTAGTGGGGCTGATAGTGGGGGCCTATACACGCGGCCTGCGCGATTTTGATATTGAGGCTGCCTATGCAGCCATGCGCGACACGGCGATGGTGGGCGCGACGGCCAACGACAACAAGGCGCTGCAGGAGCAGTTCCGCAGTCTGGGTTATGTTGCGGCTGGTCCGCAGCGGCAGTCGGTTTCACGCACGCTGGACTTTGCCTACGACTACTGGTGTGTGGGCGCCATGGCGGAGCTGCTGGGCAGGGAAGAGGACTCTGCGATGTTTTACAAACTGGCGAAGAATTACAAGAACCTGTTTGATTCCGGAACGGGGTTCATGCGGGCAAAGAATGCGGATGGCAGTTGGCGAGAGCCATTTGTTCCGGATCGCGAGTACTGGGAAGATTTCACCGAGTCGGATGCGTGGCAGGCCACGTTCAACGTGATGCAGGATGTGCAGGGACTGATTGACTTGTTTGGGGGAGATCAGCCGTTCATCGAGAAGCTGGATGCGCTGTTCGCCGCAGGCTCTAATGTGCTGGATTCGCCTCCGGACATCAGTGGGATGGTGGGCCAGGATGCGCAGGGCAATGAGCCGAGCAATCATATTCCGTATCTGTACAACTTTGCGGGCGCGCCGTGGAAGACGCAGGAGCGAGTGCGGGAGGTAGCGCGGCTTTATAGGAACACGCCGCAGGGCGTACCCGGCAACGACGATTGCGGTCAGATTTCCACCTGGTTCAACTTTGCAGCGATGGGCTTTTATCCGGTGAACGCGGTTACGGGTGTGTATGTGATCGGCAGTCCTCTGGTGAATCACGCCACGTTGCGAAACGCGGAAAAGGGCACTACGTTCACGATTGTCGCGGAGAACAACTCCGAGAAGAATCCGTATGTGCAGAGCGTGGAGTTGAATGGAAGGCCGTTGACTCGCTCGTGGTTTACGCATGCCGATATTGTGGCTGGGGGCAGGCTGCACTTCACCATGGGGCCGAAGCCGAACAAGAGCTGGGCGACTGCGCCTGAGGATCGGCCGCCTTCAGGATTAGTGAAGGCTTAGAGCTGTTTCCCTGATGGCGAGGGGAGAGTTTCTGGATGCGGATGTGCGGCATTGCCGGGGAAGGAGGCATGTTGTGTCTGCGCCCAGGGGCGGAGGCGAACAGGCTTAGATGCTCTGCACGGGGAGGGTCATGAGGTCTGTGACGCAGGCTACCTCGCGCTGGACGAAGGGTTCGGCGTAGCGAATGCCGGCCAGCAGGCCGTAGTGGCGGGCGGTGGCGAAGGTGCGCTCGCGGATCTCCTCCTCTGGAACAAAGAGGCCGGCTCCGGCGGTCTGATTTCCGTATTGTGAGCGATAGGCGAGCAGGGATTCGAGGCGGGTCTCGATGTGGGCAGAGATGTCCACGACGAAGGTGGGGCGGACATCGGCGTAGAGCGAGGCGTAGAGGATCTTGTAGGGGCGATGCGGAGCGCCGTGTTCGGCGGGGAGTTCGAGGCGGGTGAGACCGGCGGCAAAGCAGGCCTCGTAGCCGAGGACGGAGGCGGTGTAGTGATCTGGATGGCGACCCTGCCAGTAGGGGAGGATGACGACACGGGGACGAAGGCGGCGCAGGACGGCTGCGATCTTGAGCCGGTTCTGCTGGGTATTCTGCACGTTGCCGTCGGGGAGATCGAGGGCTTCGCGATGGGAGACACGGAGGATGCGGGCGGCTGCGGCGGCCTCTGCGGAGCGCTCTTCCGCAGTGCCGCGGGTGCCCATTTCGCCGCGGGTGAGATCCAGGATGCCGGTGCGCCAGCCGAGAGACTGCTGGACCAGAAGAGTGCCTCCACAGGTTTGTTCGACATCGTCGCGGTGCGCTGCGATGGCCAGGATGTCGATTTGGCCGTTGGTTGAGATGGGCGGCGAAGTGGGTGACGCCTGAGGTGTACTCATGGATGGTGATTGTAACAACGAGAGCGGGGGGTGAAGATGACGGGAGGCGCGGAAGAGGGTCCGTTCGCAGTGTTTTGCGAAGATGGATTCAGCTTGGCGCCGTCAAGTTTGGGCGCCGTCAGATTCCGGCATCGTCAAGCATGGAAGTCTGGAGCTGTGGAGTTCGCATGAAGGAGTTGTTTCAGCGAGTGGTTTAAGCGGATGGAGAGGAATGCCGAGGTAGGGTTCTGGAGCGGGGTTCTGGTGGAAGGAGCTTTCCAGATACGTTGATGGGCGTCTTCCTGGAGGAGGACGCCCATGAAGGTTGGGGTTTTCGTTGGAGGCTGACCGGGGGCTTTAGTCGGAGCTGTTGGTGACGGCATCCATATAGGCGACATCGTTGACGGTGCCTTGCACGGTGACGTTGATGTTGTTGATCTCCTGGCCCGGGGTGCCTCCGTTGCCGTCCTCACCCTGTTCGACAGGGAGCACTGGGTTAGGGTTGAGGCCGGTGTAGAAGGCGTGGATCTGGCCACCGTAGGCGGTGTAGACCTTGTAGTAGTCCTGCACCCAGCAAAGGCCGGTAAGGCTGCCGTAGTAGTACATGTTGTCATCGGTGTTGGGATAGGGGACGGTGACGGCGGGGACTGAGGAGATGTTCGATTGCACGACCTGGGGGATGATGGTGGCTGGAGGGGTGGCTGTACCGGTGGTCAACATGGTGAGGCAGTTGTAGTTTCCAGCCTGGTCGGTATAACCCTGCGAGGCCAGTTCGGCCTGCGCTGTGGCATAGCGGACTCCGTTGGAGCAGTTTGAGGCGCCGACCCAAAGCGTGTTGTTATTGGCGAACAACATCTTGGTGTGGGTGCCGTCAGAGATGGAAACAGGTTTGCTGACGGCGTAGGTGGTGAGGTTGATGGTGGTCAGGTTGCCGGCGAAGAGGCCCTTATAGGGTCCAGAGGGCTGAATCTGCTGTCCGGCGGTATAGAGGTAGGTGCCGTCGGAGATGGCGTCGGTTACGCCGCCGGGGATGGGGATGGGGTTTGGAACCCCGTTGGGAAGGGTAGACAGAGGGGAGGGAGCGCTGGGGCTGAGAGGATTTACGGTGGGAACGAGATTGATGTTGAGCTGGGTTGTCTGGAGGAATTCGACGCTGGCCGTGGTTCCACCGTTCTCAGGGCCGGAGTTCAGAACGTAGGCAGTCGTGCCGTCTATGGAGAATCGGACGTTTACCGGGTGGTCATATTTCCCGGTGACGGGGACGACGCAGTAGGCCGGCTGCAGGAGCGGCTCGCAGTCGACGTAGCCGGGAGGATAGACGGGAACGGAGACGGCGGGAATTTTGACGATGCGATAGAGGGTGTTGGAGTTCTCCACCATGGCCAGGACGACGCTGGCGCCGGGGTTGATGACTACCTTGTCGACTCCGGGAAGATTGAGGTCATAGGTTACGCCGGCGGTGTTGAATATAAGCAGACCAGCCTGCTCATCGGCACCGGCGAACATGGTGCCCAAAGGGGCGGCAGCGGCAGAGGGAGCCGATGGGCCAGCGCTCAGGGCTGTGCCGACGGAGGACTCCTTACTGTAGTTGATCTGGGTGAGATTGCCATCGTTGTAGGACAGCACATAACCGTCAGTTTCTTCCGGGAAGTTGATGATGCTGATGGGATTGGCTTCGGAGTAACCGGAGATCTTCCACTCCGGGATGGTGTTCTCCAGGTTACCGCGGAGATCGCGGAGGCCATCGAGGATCTCCAGTCCTCCGGAGGTTCCATTGGCGGTGTAGGCTGCCATGACGCGCTCTATGAGACCGCTGGGCGGTACGGGGCGACCGGCGTAGGTGACCACAGGCACTTTGTAAAGGACCACGATGCCACAACCTGAGAGAGCGAACAGGGAGGCCGCCAAGAGCATGCCTGAAGCAGCCATGGCTGGGAAACTTCTCATCTTCAATGTGAACTACTCCAAGCGGTAGCCGCCACGGGGGCGGGATCTGCGATTTCTTCAGCCAAGTATAACAGGGGGGAATGGGGATTTTCCCGGGTTTCCTTGATCCTGCCCGGATGGTTCTGGACGGTCCGGGCGATCCTTTGAGGGAGTAAATGCAATGTTTGGATGCCGGGATGGGAGATAGGGGCTTCGGGGGGCATGAGCGAGTGTGAGTTGGCGTTATAGGATGGAAGCTCAATCCTTTTGTATTTGGTGCAGGGCAGGAGACTGATGACGGCGGAGGTGGAAAGGCTTTTCAAGGGTGGAACGGTGTTGTTCGATGGTGCCATGGGCACCATGTTGTATGCGTGTGGGGTATTTATCGACCGGTGCTATGACGAGCTGAACCTGACGCAGAGGGAGTTGGTGCGCTCGGTACACCAACAGTATCTGCAGGCCGGCGCTGAGGTGATTGAAACCAATACGTTTGGAGCGAATCGGTTGCGTCTGGAGCGGTTTGGTCTGAGCGAGAAGGCAAGAGAGATCAATCTTGCCGGTGCAAGGATTGCCCGGCAGTGCGTGGACGCGGTTGCAGAGAAGCGAGGAAGGAAGGCGTTTGTAGCGGGAGCCGTGGGGCCGCTGGGCGTGGAGCTGGCTGGAGAGCGTGCTGTGGAGGCGGCGCGTGAGGCCTATGCCGAACAGATCGAGGCGCTGGCGGAGGGTGGCGTGGATCTGCTTGTTCTGGAGACGATGATGTCGGTTGCTGAGGCGGAGCAGGCGTTGCTGGCCGCGCGCCAGGGCGCGCCGGAGTTGAAGGTGGTGGTGCTATTTACCGTGGGTGAGGATGGCGAGTGCCTGGACGGAACGAGCGTGGAGGCGGCAGCCAGGCGGATGGAAGCGTTGGGTGCCGATGCGGTGGGGTGCAACTGCAGTACGGGGCCAGCGATTGTTCTGAGCGCGGTGGAGAGGATGAGGAGGGTGACGTCGCTGCCTCTGGTTGCGATGCCGAATGCGGGAACGCCCCGCAGTGTGGAGGGGCGCCATATTTATTTGACCTCGCCGGAGTACATGGGTAGCTTTGCACGGAAGTTTGTACGTGCGGGAGCGAGTGGGGTGGGTGGCTGCTGTGGAACCACGCCGGAGCATATTCGTGCGATGAGGAGCACGCTGCGGGCCATGGCGGCGCAGGATGCGGGCGAGGCTTCTGTGGGTGGGACAGCGGGGCAGGCAGCAGGCGAGCCCGACGAGGCTCGGGTGAGGGTGGCTGCCGCGGGCGCGGATGGGTTGGTTGGATTGCAGGGTGAGAGCACGAAGCAGGCCGGCAGGGATGGTGCGGTAGAGCCGCAGCCCCTGAGGGAGCGGTCCGGCATAGGAGCCTCGATTGCGAGCGGCAGATTTGTGACGATGGTGGAGATTGTTCCGCCCAAGGGCATTGACTGCTCGAAAGAGTTGGCGGGTGCGGCGTTGCTGGCGAGCTTTGGCGTGGATGCGATCAACGTGCCGGATTCGCCGCGCGCCAGTGCGCGGATGAGTGCGCAGAGCTTGTGTTTGCAGATTCAGCAGAAGGTGGGCATTGAGACGCTGCTGCATTTTACGTGCAGGGACCGCAATGTGCTGGGTATCCAGAGCGAGCTTCTGGGTACGGCTTCGCTGGGGCTGAAGAATATTCTTTGCCTGACCGGCGATCCTCCCAAGATGGGCAACTATCCGGATGCAACCGCGGTCTTTGATGTGGATGCGATTGGGCTGGTGAAGATTGTGAACGACCTGAACCTGGGGTTGGATATTGGGCACAATCCGATTGGCGGATCGACCGGCTTCACGATCGCGGTAGCAGCGAATCCGGGGGTCTACGATATGGATCACGAGGTGCGGCGGTTTGCCCGCAAGGTGGAGGAGGGTGCAGAGTACGCGATTACGCAGCCAGTGTTTGACCTGAAGTTGCTGGAGGTTTTTCTGCGCCGGATCGAAGGCTTTCGGATTCCGGTGATTGCGGGAATCTGGCCGTTGACCAGCCTGCGCAACGCGGAGTTCATGAAGAACGATCTGCGGGTTTCCATGCCGAATGAGATTCTGGAGCGCATGGCGGCGGCTGCGGACAAAGATGCGGCGGTGGCCGAGGGAGTGGCGATTGCCCGGCAGATGCTGGAGAGCGTGCGGGGCGAGGTGCAGGGAGTGCAGGTGAGCGCTCCGTTTGGCAGGTATGCTTTGACGATCCAGGTGTTGGGGCTTGGGAAAGAGGGTGAGTGATGGCAAGTTTTGAAGAACAGATGGCGGAGCTGGAGACGGTGGTGGAACGGCTGGAGCGGGGCGATCTTTCGCTGGAGGAGAACGTCAGATTGTTTGAGCGAGGGATGCAGTTGACCAGCGCATGCAAGGAACAGCTTGCCAAGGCAGAGAGCCGGGTGCAGGTGCTGCTGGAGCCGGAGCGGGCGGGCCCGGTGCGGGTTGAGAATCTGGCTGAGCTTTCTTCCGAGGGGACCGGTTCGGAGGGTGAGGAAGATGACTCTGAGGAGGACGCGGAACGGTGAGGAGATGAAGCGGCGAGCCGGCTGCGCGCGTGGCGAGAGGTCTGGCTGGGATCTGCTTTGGCTCCAGCAGGGGAGCGGGAGAGTTTTGAGGTTCTGCAGGAGATCGGTCAGCGGTCGCGGCTGGTGACGAAGCCCGGGACCCAGAGGAGAGCGCGTTTGTAGTCGCTATCCGGCAGGTCAGCCACGGATTGGCGGGCGGCTTCGGCGTAGGCGCAGGCGGTATCCATGGCGTAGGCGAGTGACCCATGGCGCTGCAGGACCTCCAGAATGTCGGCGTGAGCGACGCGGTCAAAGCTGCGATCCGCCAGTACGGTGCGGATGGCTTCGCGGTCTGCACCAGTGCCACGCTCCAGGGCGTGGATGACGGCCATGGTCGCCTTCCCTTCGCGCAGGTCAGAGGCAGCGGGCTTGCCCAGCACGTCATCATTAGCGGTGAGGTCCAGAACATCGTCGACGATCTGGAAGGCGAGGCCGAGATTACGGCCGTACTCGCCGAGAGCCTCTTCGAAGGAGGCGGAGGAGGGGGCTTCGGATTCGGCGATGACGGCGCCCAGTTGCATGGAAACCTTGAAGAGGCAGGCGGTTTTGCGATAGATCAGGTCAAAGTATTCTTCTTCATTGATCAAGCGCCCGAGCTTCTCCATCTGGAGCAGTTCGCCCTCCACCATCTCCTGGGTGAGGGAGATGAGCAGGTCAAGGATGCGAAAGTTGCGTTCATCGAGGGCGGTGCGGAAGGCCTGCATGTAGAGCCAGTCGCCGGCGAGGACGCACTTGGCGTTGCCCCAGGTGGTATTGGAGGATGGCCGGCCACGGCGCAGGTTGGCTTCATCGATGATGTCGTCATGCACCAGCGTGGCGGTATGGAGCATTTCGACGACGGCTCCGAGACGGATGCGGGCGTCGCTCTGGCAGTGCAGGCTTTTGGCTGAGAGCAGAAGGAGGAGCGGGCGGATACGCTTGCCGCCGCCGGCGATGAGATAGTTGGCGATGTCGGTGACGACTGCGACCGGAGAGCCAGCCTGACGAGCGAACTCAACTTCGACTGCAGCGAGATCGTCTTTGAGGAGGTCAAAGACTTCGGCGGCCGAGGCGATGGAGATCGTGCTCATCTTTTAACAAGAGTAGCAGGTCAGGGAGATCAGCGGTTGGGAGGGAGGGCGCATTCAAAGGGGATGCGTTCTGGTGGGAGTGTCTGACAGGTGATTGGTTTTGTGCTTTTTATGGCCGCAGGGATGTGGCGTCCGGCGCCGCCGACGCTCGGTTGCATGGGATGCCATGGGCAGAGGTGCGCGTTGGCGCGCAGCCGAAGAGGAGCCGCCCCTGGGGAGATGGGCAAGGGCGGGCGTGGGAGGGAGCTGGGCGCAGGGCAAGCCAGCGCAGGATTGTCCTGCGCTGGGCAACGGCGGGAGGGTGGATTTAACTGGAGCGGTAGTTGGTAAATTGCAGTTCGAGACCGAGGTCCTTGCCGCGGAGCAGAGCGATGATCTGCTGCAGGGTATCGCGATCCTTGCTGGTGACCCGCACGGTATCTCCCTGGATGCTGGCCTGGGCTTTCAGTTTGGAGTCCTTGATGGCGGCGACGATTTTCTTTGCGGCATCCGAGGAGATGCCCTGCTTGAGTTTGATCTTCTGGCGGACGGAGGAGTTGGCGGCCGGTTCGACCTTCTCATACTCGAGGTTCTTGAGCGAGACGTTGCGTTTGACGAACTTCTGCGCCAGAATTTCGATGACCGCCTTGAGGGTGTACTCATCCTGCGAGGCTAACTGCACGGTGTCCTGACCTTCGAGGGTGATGGAGGATCTGGAGTTCTTGAGGTCAAAGCGAGCGTTGACCTCCTTGCTGGCCTGATCGATTGCGTTTTTAACCTCTTGAATTTCTACTTTGCTGACGATATCGAAGCTGTTATCAGCCGCCATGGTGTACTCCCCTTTTGCCAATGAGATGTGTCTGGCAGGTGACAGCGCCATCCTGTCAGACGGATTGCGAAACAGGTTGTGACGCTGGAAACAGAGCGCCAAAGTTTGAGGTGGTGCTCGCGGCGAGTTGGGTTAATGAGACGCCGCGCAGGTTGGCGATGAACTGGGCGGTGTGAACGACGAACGCGGGTTCGTTGGTGGTTCCTCGGAGCGGGATGGGGGCCAGAAACGGAGCGTCGGTCTCGACCAGGATGCGATCCGAGGGCACGGAGGCAGCGATCTTCTGGATGATGGTGGATTTGGGGTAGGTGACGTTGCCTGCAAAGGAAAGGTAGAAGCCGGCGGCCAGAGAGCGGTCTGCCTGCTCCTGATTACCGGAGAAGCAGTGCATGATGCCGGGCAGTCCGGTGGGGGTCCAGTGTTGGTGGATGAGGCGGAGGAGGTCCTCCCATGCGTTTGCGGCTCCGAACCTGGCCTTGGCGGCGGGTGTAGCGAGTTCAGAGGTGCGGCAGTGGATGATGATGGGTTTTCGGACAGCGGCGGCGATCTTCATCTGGTGGACGAAGGCCGACTGCTGGACGGAGATCTCCGGGTTTTCGATGTGGTAGTAGTCCAGGCCGATCTCGCCGATGGCGAGGCAGCGTGGGTGCTGGGCGAGGGTACTGAGTCTGGCGAGGGCTTCTGAGTCGGCGCGGTGCGCCTCCTGGGGATGGATGCCCGCCGAAGCCCAGAGTTGGGGAAGGTCCTGGCTGGGGGCCTGGGCCAACTCCAGAGCGCGGTGCATGGTCTCCGGACCGTCGCCGATCCCGATGGCCAGAAGTTTGCTTACACCTGCCTGGCGAGCGCGGGCGAGCACTTCGGGGAGGTTCGGATAACTATCGAGATGGCAATGAGAGTCGATGAGCATGAGGGCAGAGTATGCAGGGTAGAGGGAGGTTTACTTGAGGCGGGCGCCGATGGGAGCGTCGTCAGGAACGGTTGCCAGGTAGGGCTGGCCGCCGTCCTGACTGGCGGCCAGAAGCATGCCGTGGGACTCCAGGCCGCGCATCTTGCGGGGCGCGAGGTTGGTGATGACGATGATGCGACGGCCGAGGAGATCCTCCGGGGTGTACCACTCGGCGATGCCGGAGAGGATCTGGCGCCGTTCGTTGCCCAGATCGACCTCCAGGCGCAGAAGTTTGTCGGCCTTGGGGATGCGTTCAGCGACCGCGATCCGGGCGACGCGCAGTTCGATCCGGGCGAAGTCGTCGATGGAGATGGAAGGACGTTCCGCGGGCGGGGCTTGAGTGGTGTTGACTGCTGAGGGAGCGGATGTGGGCTGGGGCTGGGCGGAGGCCGTGGGGGCTGGAGCGATGGGGTTTTCCATTTCTGTCATGGTTTGCGCGAGTCCTTTGTCTGCACGGGGGAAGACGGCTCCCAGGGGGCCCAGTTGGGCTCCGGGCTGGAAGCTGTCCCAGTGGAGGAGTTTGAGTTCGCCACGGGCCGCGGCATCCTCCAGGCTGCCTAGCCCAAGCTGGACCCAGACGCGAGCCGTGGCGAAGGGAAGGACGGGATAGAGAAGAGCGGTGGCGAGGCGAATGCCTTGAGCGGAGACGAAGAGCGTGGAGGCCAGATCGCGCTGGTCCTCGGGGAGGCTGGATTTGGCGAGCTTCCAGGGCGCGGCGGTGGAGAGGAAGTTGTCGATGCGTGAGATGAGGCGCATGACCTCGGTCAGATACTCGTGGAAGGCGTAACGGTCGAGGAGAGGACGGAGGCGGTCCTGGAGGGCCGGGAAGTCGTCGCGGAGGGCGGCTGCGGCGGCTCTGCGCTCCGTGCGCGCGGGGTCTTCGTCGGCTTGAGGGTGCCAGGACGGAGCAGGGATGGATCCGGCGAAGTACTGGGAGATCATGTTCAACGTGCGGCTGACGAGGTTGCCGTAGCCGTTGGCCAGATCGGCGTTGTAGCGGGTGATGAGGGCGTCAAAGCTGAAGCTGCCGTCCTGGCCGAAGGGGATCTCGCGGAGAAGGAAGTAGCGCAGGACGTCGGAGGCGAAGAGATCGCGGTGTTGAGGGGTGGCGGAGGGGTGAGAGGTCGGGTCTGGAGCCCGATCTGAGATCGGCTCTGCGACTGGATCGGAAGCTGGGCAGAGGGCTCCGAAGGCGTCGAGGATGGTCTCTGTACGGACGATGTTGCCGCGGGACTTGGACATCTTGGACTCTTCAAAGAGCAACCATCCATGGGCTGCGACGGCTTGCGGGAGCCAGGAGCGAGCCCAGGCGCTATGCTCTTCCGCAGGCAGGATCGGAGGCTGGTCTTCACTCTTGTGTTGCAGCTTTGGATTCAGCGCCAGGAGGAAGGCCGGCCAGTAGATGCAGTGGAAGCGAATGATCTCCTTGCCCACCAGTTGCAGGTTGGCCGGCCAGAAGGTCTGGAGGAGCCTCTGGTCGGTGTTGCCGTAGCCGAGCGCGGTGATGTAGTTGGCCAGAGCGTCCATCCAGACGTAGATGACGTGTTTCTGTGTGGTTGCACTGGCGGCCGGTTCGGGCACGGGGATGCCCCAGGTGAAGGAGCTGCGGGAGATGCTGAGATCTTTGAGGCCGCTTCGGAGGAAGCTGAGAACCTCATTGCGGCGGGTGTCGGGGGTAATTGCGATCTGGCCGGATTCGATGAGATCGATGAGCGGGCGCTGGAAGGCAGAGAGTTTGAAGAAGAAGTTCTCTTCCGAGAGGGTCTCGGTGATGCGGCCACAGTCGGGACAGGGTTCGCCGGGCGCGACCTCGACGAAGGCCTCATCGGAGACGCAGTACTGGCCGGTGTAGGTTCGCAGCTCGATGAACCCGCGCTGATAGAGGGTAGAGAAGAGATGCTGCACGCCCTGCTTGTGGCGGGCGCTGGTGGTGCGGATGAAGTCGTTGTGGGTGATCCCCATGCGGCGCCAGAGCTGCTGAAAGGAGCTGGAGACCTGATCGGCGAAGGTCTGGGGATGGACGCCCGCGGCGGCGGCGGAACGCTCGATCTTCTGGCCATGCTCATCGGTGCCGGTGAGGAAGTAGGTGTTGTCTTTCTGCAGGCGGTGGTAGCGAGCCAGCACGTCGGCGACGATGGTGGTGTAGGCGTGGCCGATGTGGGGGCGCGCGTTGACGTAGTAGATCGGAGTGGTGACGTAAAACGTTCTATCTGACATGGCCAACTGTCAGTTTACAGGGTGACCAAGCCGACGGCGATCTTGAAGGAGTTTGTTGAAGATGCGCAGAGGCTCTGCAGGAGGCGCGGAAGCGATTCCGGACACGAGGCGAGCTATGAGGAGGCGCGGCCGGCGCAGGGTGCTGACGGTGGATCAGACGGCAGCCAGGGTGGGGATGGATGCGGAGGCCATGGAGCGGATGGAGTCGGCGTAAGGGGCGCGCAGGACGCCGCGCTCGGTGATGATCGCGGTGATGTAACGCGCCGGGGTGACGTCAAAGGCAGGGTTTTCGATGCCCACGCCATTGGGAGTCATCTGTTTGCCGTTGGAGTGGGTGACCTCGCGGGCATTGCGCTGTTCGATGGGGATTCCTTCTCCACTGGCGGTTTCCAGATCGACGGTATTGAAGGGCGCGGCGACGTAAAAGGGGATGTTGTGCTCCTGGGCCAGGATGGCGAGGCTGTAGGTACCGATCTTGTTGGCGGTGTCGCCGTTGGCGGCGATGCGGTCTGCGCCGACGATGACGGCTTGCACGCGGCCTTTGCTCATCAGATGGCCTGCCATGTTGTCACAGAGCACGGTGGTGGGGATGGAGTCTTTCATCAGCTCCCAGGCGGTGAGGCGTGCTCCCTGGAGGTAGGGGCGGGTCTCGTCGGCGAGCACGTCGATGCGGTGGCCGCGCTCCACCGCGGCGCGGATGACGCCCAGGGCGGTGCCGTAGCCGCAGGTGGCGAGGGCTCCTGCGTTGCAGTGGGTGAGCACCGTGCCCTGCTGGGGCAGAAGGTCGGCTCCGTGGGCTCCCAGAGCCTTGCACTGGGCGATGTCTTCGGCGTAGAGCCGGTTGGCCAGGGCGACCACCTGCTGTTTGATCTGCGGGATCGGGGTGCCGGCAGCGGCCAGGCGGGTGTAGAGGTCGCGCACCTGGGCGATGCCCCAGAAGAGGTTCACAGCGGTGGGACGGGTCTCCGCGAGGGTTTTTGCGATGGTTTCCACCTCAGCGGAGAGAGTGGGAAGATCGGTGGCCGAGCTGCGCTGGATGCCGATGGCGACGCCCATGGCGGCGGCGACCCCGATGGCGGGGGCTCCGCGAACGATCATGTCGCGGATGATGGTGGCTACCTGGCGGTAGTCGGTGGCCAGAACGTAGGTCTCTTCAAGAGGGAGTCTGGTCTGGTCGAGGAAGTTGATGCCTGCCGGCGTCCATTCAAAGGTGGGAATCATATCTCTTTTAGTTTATCGTTCCTGACGGCTGGGATTCCCTAGCGGCTGAAGTGCCTGAAGCCTCCGGTAGAGAACAGGGTGACGGCGAAGATGGTGAGGTTGTAGGTGGCATGCAAGAGGGTGGAGCAGGCCACCGAGTGCGTCCGGATGCGCACGAAGCTGAGCGCCAGGCTGACGCCGTAGAGCACGGCGAGGATGCCCCAGGCATGGGAGAGTTGGTCGGCGTGCAGCAGGACAAAGGGGACGCTGGAGAAGATGGCGGCGAAGACCAGGGCGGAGGTGGAGTGCTGGGTGCTCCGTTCCCAGCGGTCAAGGGCAGCGGGAGAGCGCTCCAGAGAGAGCCAGTCATAGGCAGTGGCGAGCGCGGGCAGCAGAAAGCCGCGAAAGGCGATCTCTTCCGTGATGGGGGCCAGAAGGACGGCGAAGGCGAGCAGGAACCAGCCGGAGGATGGCTTGCTGAGCAACTGGTCAAAGGGTGTGGTCTTGGGCTGGGGGAGGAGATAGAGGCAGGATTGGGCGGCGGCGCTGAGCAGAACACCGCCAGCGACGATCCAGCGCCATTTGCGACGGGCCGCGAGGCTGCCCCAGTGGATGCCCTGCAGAAAGGAGACTACCCAGAGATGAGGGAAGAGAGAGTAGGAGATGGCGAGAATGATGAGGTAGGCCAGGGCCTGCGCCAGGAGAAGAAGGCCGGGGTGTTGGGCGATCGAGTCCTGGCGAAGATGGGTGAGGCTGAAGATGGCCATCGCAGAGACGCTGACGACCATCCAGGAGAGCGAAAAGAAGAGCAGAGCATGCCCCAGGTGGGGAATCCGCCGGGCCAGTCCGTGGTCGTGTTCCGGATCGGTATCGTGCTGGATGTCGAGCGATTTGGACTCGACGGCATCGGGGAGGGGATTAGGGCTCATAGGACAGAGTTCAGATTACTTCGCCCGGCGCGCGGGCGTCTTGGTGATCTTTGAGTTTGCCACGGATCTGGTGGATGTCTGGGCTGCTGTGCGCGCCGCGGGTGGGCGAGAGGGCTGGGTGGAGGGTCTGGATGCCCGCGTCTTTACCGGAGCGGGCAGAGACGGACTGCGGGAGGGGACGCCGGTCTTCTTTTCCGGCTTCTTTCTGGCGGTGGAGCGAGGGTTCTTCCGTTTGAGGGCTCGGAGCTGCTGGTCTGGGCCGGATAGATCGGGCAGGTTGAAGGGAGGGATCTGGGTTGCGGATGCGCCGTGTTGCGGGTTGCCAGGCCGGCAGTAGCGAGCCAGGAAGAAGCCGGTGTGCGAGCCGGGGGCTCCGGCGACAACCTCGGGAGGTCCTTGAGCGACGATGCGGCCGCCAGCCTCGCCGCCTTCGGGACCCATGTCAATGAGGTAGTCCGCGTTACGGATGATGTCCAGGTTATGTTCGATGACGATTACGGAGTTGCCGAGGTCAGTGAGCCGGTGCAGAACCTCCAGCAGCTTGCGGACGTCATCGAAGTGGAGACCGGTGGTGGGCTCGTCCAGGAGGTAGAGGGTGCGGCCGGTCTGGCGTTTGGAGAGTTCGCGGGCGAGCTTCATGCGCTGAGCCTCGCCGCCGGAGAGTGTGGTGGCGGATTGGCCGAGGTGAATGTAGCCGAGGCCTACTTCGACGAGCGTCTGCAACTTCTGATAGACGGCGGGGATGTCTTTGAGGACCGGCAGGGCATCTTCGATGGGAAGTTCGAGGATGTCGGCGATGGAGTAGCCGTTGAACTTGACTCCGAGCGTCTCCTGGTTATACCGGCGGCCATTGCAGACCTCGCAGAGGACATAGACGTCGGGCAGGAAGTTCATCTCGATGCGGCGCTGGCCCTCTCCCTGACATGCCTCGCAGCGGCCACCCTGCACGTTGAAGCTGAATCGGCCGGGCTTGTAGCCGCGCTCACGGGACTCTGGAAGCATGGCGAAGAGGTCGCGGATGGCGGTGAAGACGCCGGTGTAGGTGGCGGGGTTGGAGCGTGGGGTGCGGCCGATGGGGGACTGGTCGATACCGATGACCTTATCGATCTGGTCCGCTCCGTAGATGGCTTTGTGGGCCCCCGGCTGTTCGCGGGATCCGTAGAGTTCCCGGGCGAGCGCGCGGTAGAGGATGTCATTGACCAGGGTGCTCTTGCCGGAGCCGCTGACGCCGGTGACGACGGTGAAGACTCCGAGGGGAAAGTGCGCGGTGAGGTGCTGCAAGTTGTGTGCCGTGGCGTCTTCGATGGAGATCCAACGGCCCGTGAGGGGACGCGGCGCAGCATTGGGGGTGGGGCGGGCGAGAAGGGAGATGTGGCCGGCGAGGTACTGGCCGGTGATGGAGGCAGGGTTGGCCATGACCTGCTCGGGTGTGCCGGAGGCGATGACCTGGCCTCCGTTTTTGCCGGCTCCCGGGCCGAGGTCCAGGAGGAAGTCGGCCTGGCGCATGGTGTCCTCGTCGTGTTCGACGACGATGACGGTGTTGCCGAGGTCACGCAGCGCCTGGAGGGCAGCGATGAGACGCTGGTTGTCGCGCTGATGGAGACCGATGGAGGGCTCGTCGAGGATGTACAGCACGCCGCGCAGACGGCTACCGATCTGAGTAGCGAGACGGATGCGCTGGCCCTCGCCGCCGGAGAGTGTGGCGGCGCTACGGTCGAGGGAGAGATAGCCCAGGCCGACGGCGTGAAGGAACTCCAGGCGGTCAAGGATCTCCTGGCGCAGGCGGTCGGCGATGAGGAGATCGCGTCCGGTCAAGCGAAGCGAGCGGGCGGCGGTGAGGGCGCGATCGATGGGAAGAGCGGTGAAGTCGGCGATGGAGACGTCGATGGTGGTGGTGTGAGCTCCGCTGTTGAGGAGAGGTTGGCTGGCGGCGTTCTGGCCCGGCTGGTTGGTGGAGGCGGGGGACTGGGCGGCGAGAGGAAGGGTGACGGCCAGAGACTCCGGGCGCAGGCGGCGACCGAGGCAACTGGTGCACTCGGTAGCTGACATGAACTGGAGCATGTATTCGCGATACCCCTCGGAGCGGGTGTCCTCCAGGCTGTCGCGCAGCCAGTTGAGGATCCCGTGGAAGCCGGTGCGGGCGATCTCGTTGCGCGGCGGCCCGTCGAGCAATAATTGCTGCTGCTCCCGGGGGAGTGCAGAGAAGGGCTGACTGAGATTGATCTTGTACTTCTGGGCGGCCAGGCGGATGAGGCGCTGCAGATACTGTGAGGAGGATCCGGGACCCATGGCTCCGTCGAGCAGAGGTTTGGACCAGTCAGTGATGACCTTGGCGGGATCAAAGTCATAGATGGAGCCGAGGCCGTTGCACTCCGGGCAGGCGCCGTAGGAGGAGTTGAAGCTGAAGCTACGCGGCTCCAGCCGGGGGACGTTGATGCCGCACTCCGGGCAGGCCATGGAGGAGCTGAAGAGAGTCTCCGCAGCCGGATTGGGCTTGCCCCGAGGAGACGAAAGAGCGATGAGGACCAGGCCGTTGGCGAGTTGCAGGGCGGTGGTGACCGCGGAGAGCAGACGACGCGTGTCGTAGTGGGGTTGGGTTGTGGGTTGGCCGGCGGATGGATTGGGGGACGGAGCGCGCTCTTCGGCTGCGGCGGGTTTGAGGATGACACGATCGACGATGGCCTCAATGGTGTGGTTCTTGCGCTTCTCCAGGCGCATGCCCTCTTCGACCTCAACGATCTCGGAGTCGATGCGGAGGCGGTAGCCCTTCTTGTCGAGGGCTTCGATTTCGTCGCGGAACTCACCCTTCCGGCCACGGACGATGGGCGCCATGACGGTGATGCGCTCCCCGGGAGACTCGGCGAGGCTACGCTCGACGATCTGGGCGACGATCTGCTCGGGAGACTGGCGGGAGATGGGCCGGTGGCAGTTGGGGCAGTGCGGCTGACCGACAGAGGCGTAGAGCAGGCGAAGATAGTCGTAGATCTCGGTGATGGTTCCGACGGTGGAGCGGGGCGAGCGGGAGGTGGTTTTCTGCTCGATGGAGATGGCCGGAGAGAGGCCGTCGATGGAGTCGACATCGGGCCGCTCCATCTGATCGAGGAACTGGCGCGCGTAGGCGGAGAGCGTCTCGACGTAACGGCGCTGTCCTTCTGCGTAGATGGTATCGAAGGCCAGGGAACTCTTGCCCGAGCCGGAGAGACCGGTGACCACGGTCAATGTGTTGCGAGGAATAGAGACGGAGATATTGCGCAGGTTGTGCTGGCGGGCTCCGCGAACGTCGATGTGGGTGAGGGTACGGCGGCGGGTTTCGCGGCGGGAGGGCTCCGAAGGCCTATCCGAGGAGTGGAAGTCCGTCTTAAGGGACAGGGATTGTCCAGCCGGAGCGCCGGTTTGGGTGGAAGTGGCCAAGCCCTTAGTTTACCCGCAGGCAGGGTGGTTCCCAACCGGTGGGGCCGGGGATGGATGGGGGCTCTGACGAGTGATGGGAGCAGGGGCATGGCCCGAGGTGGAGGAAGCGCGTTTTAGCGTGACATGCCGTCGTGGCTGTTTTTGTGTTCGAGGTCGACAAGGCATTCCTTGCAGCGGCGAGGAACCGATGGATCTGGGTGATGGGAGGAAGCAGGGAGTTTGATGAGGCTGTGCAGCGCTGTTGGTTGTGAGCCTGCGCCAGCCCGCGAAGGGATTGGTGAAGATGGTTCGATATGAGACAGATGATGTGCCGTGGAATATCATTCGATACTAGGGGCAGTGAAGATTGATGCTCCAAGTTCGGATGAATCGTCCACAATAACTTTGGCTGTGAATCATGCCTGATTCTGCTTGCCGGAGTAGAGGAGGCAGAGCCAGTGGCCAGAGGAGTCGTTTTCGGATGAGTTCAACCATTCTACTGGTGGGGGCTGTTTTTGCATCTCTGGCTTTCGGGGTGCTACTGGCGTATGGCGTCTGTCTGGCCATGTTGCGCATCTTTCACGTCCACGTGCAGTCCACCGTGCGGCGTGGATTGACGGCTGGGGTGAGCGTCAGCGCGAATCGGTAGAGCAGGCGTGGGGCGGGTGTTCGGGATGGAGCGCGCCGCGGCGTTGGTTGGAGCGCAGATACTGATCCATGGCGAGAGATCAGCTTGACGGTGAGTTGACCGTTGGCTGAAGGGCAAAGCGGGATGGGCGTGGGACGAAAGACCGCGAGGCCGATGGTTTGGGCAGCGCCGACCTGTTGAGGCGGATTGCGGGTGGGGTTGAAGAAGGATCCGTCGGCAAGGGAGCGGATGCCGGATCTATCAGGTAGATCTTGCACGCGGGAAGCGAGGAGACGATGAGCGCGCGAGCCCGGTGCAGAGAGAAGTGGGTTATGGCTGCGGCGTGGTGTTGCCGGTCGGCTGGCTGGGTGGATTTGCCGGGGTCCCAGCCGCGGCGCTTGCCTTGGTTGCCTGAAGCTGCTCCTGCTGTACCTGCTGATTGAGTGCTTTCAGCTTTTCCTTTTGCTGCGCGGTCTGCTGCTGCTGCATTTTGAGGAGCTCTTGCATCACCATCTCAGGAGTGAGAACTTTGGCGGGCGCAGCAGCTTTGCCCATAGCCGCAGGCCGTGGTTGGGCTGAAGGCGTTGCGATGGGGGCATTCGCAGGCACGGCGTGAGAGACGACGGAGGGTATGGCCGGCTTGGTAGCTCCGCTGCCAGAGAGGCTGCCGCTGGAGGGGGAGTTGGCGCCCTGGGCAGCGGGCGGAGGCACGGGTGGGGCCTGGTCATAGATGGCATAGATCGGCGCGTTGGGACTGGGTGGATCCGGCTGTCCGTTGGTCTGGGTGAGGATGAGCTGGGGAGGTTGGCCGGTGAGGATCAGGATGTTTACGCCGGCACCGTCTAGCAAGGTGCTGAGGACGGTGGAGATGGAGGCGGGACCATAGTTGCCGAAGACGCGCTGTTCCTGGACTCCGCCGGTGATCTGGAGGCCGGTCTTTTGAGAGATTGAGCGCAGGATCTGGTTGAGGCTGGAGTTATCGGCGCGGACCTGGAGCAGACCGTTGGCATAGAGGATCTGGGCGCGAAGCGGCGGGCTGGCGGTGGCCGGAGCAGAGGCGGGAACTGGCTGGGCGGCGCTCGCGGTTGGCTGGATGGGAGGCAAGGTTTGAGGAGACGTCTGCGCGGCGGCTCCTGATCCCGCCACGGCGAGCGAGAGCCAGCTGACAGCCAGCCCTAGACGAAGAGTGTGAGACAGGATCTGCTGCACCTTCTGGGTGGGACGCCGACAAGGGTAGGAAGATAGCCTCACTGGATCAGAATAGCGTCAAACGCGTTCCTGGTGGTGTTGGAGAGGTGGAGGGCACCGGCTGCCCGGCGGCCGACTCCGGCCAGGTTCCGGGAAGGTTCCGGCGGGGAAGTGCGGTCAAGGCGTCTCCGCCCCGCTTCCGAGGATGTGGAGCGTGCCGGGATTGCGATGGCGCGGTTTGAATGCCGTGACTGGGATCCGTTGGTGGACTTGACCGTGCGGTCTTCGTAAGCTGGACAGACCAGAGGTGGTAGGGTGATCGCATAGGATATTGCACAGATTGCAGGCGGAAGGTTCCGGACGGGAGTGGAACAGTGAACGAGAGGAAAAGAGTCTGGCGGAGGGGAGTGGGGACGCTGCGAGGCGCGTTCCTGATGCTTGCGCTGACGGTTGGAGGGTTGGATGCTCAGACCTGCACAACCCAGGCGAAGATGACCGCTGCAGTGCGGAGCAGCCTGAGTGAGGTAGCGGACGAACTGGCGCGGTCGGTACAGGCAGATGATGTTGCGCAGGTCCAGTCGAGGATGATTGCGGAGTTTGCGAGCGGATCGGCGTTTGCTCCTACTGCGACGCTGGTGCAGCGGACCTCTTCCAGGGTGCAGGGAGATGAACTGGAGGTGACGCAGATCTTCGAGCTGGATTCCAGCGCGGTGGGCTCGAAGCAAGGCTCGGTTACGAACTTCAGTTGTCCTCTGGTGGGCACGACGTCTGAGGTGGACTTTGCGATTCCGGATCTGCCGTCGGGGGTGTATGGATTTGCGATGGTGGAGGCCAAGGGCGCCGTTCCATGGCTGCTTTCTTTCCTGGTGCGACAGGATGCGGGGCAGTGGGAGCTGGCGGGCTTTTATCCACGAGCGAGGCTGGCAGACGGCCACGATGGTCTGTGGTACTGGAAGGCGGCGCGAGACTATGCCAATGCAGATGAGCTTTGGCTAGCCTGGCTTTTTTATGGTGAGGCCGATCGTCTGCTACGTCCGGCTAACTTTGTGACTACCACGAACCTTGACCGACTGCGATCGGAGCAGTGGTCCGCGGCTCCTCCTGAACTGATAAACGGCGTGAGCCCGACTCATCCGCTGGTGTTGACGTCCAGCGGTGACCAAGGCGCGGCAACGGTCTACCGGTTCTCCGGTCTTGCGGCGGAGGGTTCAGAGGATGGCAAGAACCTGAATCTGATTCTTTATCTAATTGGCGAGGATTTAAGCAATAGCGCTGCGGCGGAGGAGCACAGCAAGGCGGCCGCGCGGGCGATGATTGATGCGCATATCGAGCTACGCCAGGCGTTTCATAGCGTATGGGTGTTTACCGTGCCGCCGGGCTCCGCGGCAGCGGACGGCTCTGAAACGGGCGCGCAGCCGGTGGTGACAGAACAGCTTGTATCAAGCATTCCGTGATGCGTGGGGGTAACCTAAAGGGAGGGTTATCTCTATTTCAGGATTCCACGATGGGTGAACGATCAACGATTGAGGAAGGATCGGCAGGTTGGATTGACGGCTTTGCCTGGATGCGGGGTATGGTTCTCTGCAGGCGAGCGTGGGATCCGCCTGGAGAGATGGGATGTAGCCAGAGATCGGGTGGTGTGGATAGAGATTGCAGCTTATGAGTGATGGAAGTTAGCAAGAGTGTGTCGCGGAAGAGTGTGACGGAAAACTGCAGGAAAGGGGCGGCGCTCCCAGGAAGCGCGTCAGCTCCTGAAGAGATGAATTTGAGTGGAAAGAGAACTTCGGAGACGAGGTCATGGCAAGCTTCCATAAGCCCCTGATTCAGGCTATTCGCGAACGGCGCTCGACGCCAAGTTTTGAGCAGGAGCCGATTCCGCCCAGAGATCTGTGGCAGATTGTTGATGCGGGTCTACGTGCGCCCAGTGGATACAACCTGCAACCCTGGCGGTTTGTTGTGGTCCAGAGCTCGGAACAGCGCAAGCGGCTGCGTGCGGCCAGCTACAACCAGGCGAAGGTGGAGGAGGCGTCAGCGGTGATCGTCTGCTGTGGAGATCGGGATGGCTGGCGAAGGGATCTGGAGGAGATGATTCGCATGGGTTCGGCGGCGGGAATGCCGGAGATCTATGCGGCCCAGGCTTCCTCCAACGTTCCCCAGTATCTTTCGAGTTTTTCGCCCGAGGAGATGGCGGGTTGGCTGAACAAGCAGGTCTCTATCGCCGCGACCACCATGATGTGGATGGCCGAGGTGCTGGGTTACGATACAGCGATGATGGAGGGCTTTGAGCAGCAGAGGGTCTGTGAGACGCTGCGCTTGCCGATGAGTTACTGGGTGGTTTCGCTTTTGGCGATTGGACATCTCAGGGGGGCGGACAAGTTCGACGGGGGACGATTCGATCCGGCCCGCACCGTCTTCAGCGAAGAGTATGGAAGGCCTTTGAAATAGAGGTATGAGCTCTTCAAGCAGACACGGCTCGCAACACGAGGGTTCGCAGCGCCGGGAGTATCCGGAGCGGCCGATCGCCGGGGTGGGATCGGTGGTGCTGCGCAGAGTGGCGGGGCGCAGGCAGGTTGTGCTGGCGCGGCGCAAGGCGGAGCCGATGGCGGGATGCTGGAGCCTTCCGGGGGGAGCGATGGAGTTGGGTGAGACGGTCCGCGAGGCCTGCATCCGGGAGACGATGGAGGAGACCGGGCTGCGAGTGGATCCGATAGCGGTGGTGGAGCCCTTTGACATTATCCAGCGCGACGCGGAGGGCCGAGTGCAGTATCACTACCTGGTGGTCGATTTTCTCTGCCACCTGCGGGGCGATGAATCTGAAGGGGAAGCGCGTGCCGGCAGCGATGTGGGAGAGGTGGTGTGGGCTGATGTGCAAGGGGTGTTGGAAGAGGGAGACTTCGCTTTGACGGCGCGCGCCTGTACAGTGATACGCAGAGCGTTAGAGATGGAAATGGAATGGGATGAGGGCGAGGTATGAAGACGCTGGGACGGTTGCTGGTAGTGTTGGTTCTGGCTGGGGTGGGATCAGCGGCGGTTTTTTACGAGAGGCCGCTGTGGGTGATGCAGCAGGGGGTTCACCTGAGTTTGTTTCTGCATCGTGTGCAAAGCAATTATGTGATGCTGCCCGAGGGGCGGGTGCACTACTACGAGGCTGAGTCGCGGATCCCGGGCGGCGGGATACCACTGGTGCTGGTGCATGGGCTGGGAGACCGGGATGAGAGCTGGGCTCCGATGCTGGAGCGTCTGAAGCGGGCTGGGTTTCACGTCTATGCTCCGGATCTGCTGGGTTACGGGCGTTCGCCGAAGCCGGGAGGGAGTGATTACTCCATCTCTACCGAGGAGCAGTTTGTCGCCGATTTTATCCAGGCTATCGGATTGCAGAGGCCGGATGTTGGCGGCTGGTCGATGGGTGGGTGGATTGTGTTGAAGCTGGCGCTTGACCATCCGGAGATTTTGAACCGGGTGGTGATCTATGACAGTGCAGGCCTCAAGTTCCAGTTGGGCGGCGGGCCGCAGATCTTTCACCCCACCGACGAAGCGCAGATGCAGCAACTGTTGGAACTGCTGGAGCCGAACGCCAAGCCTTTGCCGGAGTTTGTTCTGCGGGCGGCGCTGCGTCAGGAACAGCAGCAACAGTGGGTGATCGATCGCAGCATGGCGTCCATGGAGACGGGAAAGGATGTGGTGGACTCCAGGCTGGGTGACCTGACGGAGCCGCTGCTGATCGTGTGGGGTGGAAGTGATGAACTGATTCCGCTTGCAGTGGGGGAACAGATGCACGCGTTGGATCCGAGTTCTGAGCTGGACATTTTGTCCGGGTGCGGTCATCTGGCGCCGAAGAGCTGCCCGGACCGTGCGGCTGCGGTTACGGTGGACTTTTTGAAGGAGAATCCAGCGCCGGTGGGCGGGACATACACTCTGAATAAGTTGCGCTGAAGGATAAATGCGGAGGGAAGAAGTAGAGAGGGAGCGTTGGGCTGTGCTTATTCCTTTTCTTTGTTCTGGCGCTCGGCTCCCCAGCGATAGGCTTCAGGCTGGGGAAGGCCGATATGCTGCAAGACGCGGTGCACGTAGTTGCGGGCGACATCGGTTATGGTTTGCGGCTGGTTGTAAAACGAGGGGATGACGGGGAAGATGGTGGCTCCGGCTTGGGCGGCGGCCAGCATATTGTTCAGATGAATCAAGTTGAGTGGGGTCTCACGTATGCACAGCACGAGGCGGCGGCGCTCTTTGAGGCAGACATCAGCAGCGCGTTCGATGAGGTTGCCGGCGAGGCCGTGAGCGATGCCGGCCAAGGTTCCCATGGAGCAGGGCAGCACGACCATGGCATCGACCGGGTAGGAGCCAGAGGCGATGGAGGCTCCGATATCTTCGTGCGCGAGCAGCGAGATTCTGGTGGAGCGAGATCCGAGGAACTGCTCGATGAGCGCTTGGCGCCCGCCAGCGCCATTCTCTTCCGCCAGAACGCGCAGCGCACTGGGGGAGACCACGAGATGGATGCGGCCAACGCGCGCATCGGCTTCAAGAGCCCGCGCCATCTCGATGGGAAGAATCGAGCCGCTGGCTCCCGTAACGGCGAGAACGATGGTTTGGAGCGGGGGATGGGATTCGGCGGCGGTCTGTGGGGCGCTGTGGGAGCTGGGTGGGAGGGGCATCGCTCTTTATTTTCGCGCAGAAATACGGTGTGTGGGAGCTTGTCTGGCGAAACAGGGATCTGCGGGTGAAAAGGCCGGCGGAAGGAAGACCTGGGTCAAGGGAAAGGGAGCAGAGGCCACGCCGGTGGGGTCAGGCTCCGGTCTGGTCCGGTGGGTCCTGGGCCAACGCATAGGAGACGAGGGTGAGACCGTGCAGGCCAGAGCGTTGCTCCGAGGCGGCGATCAGGAGTTCCTCCTGGGAGCGCCAGCTCTGGTCCATCTCGCAACGTGCGACCTCTTCCGCGGGTGCATCGACGAAACAGAACTCGCAGACGGTGAGATGGCCCTGCTCATCCTTTACCGGCGGCCCGAAGGTTCGGCAGGCGACCGGGCGGGCGTGGTAGAGATCGCAGGTCTGGGTGGCTGGATTGAGCAGGGGACAGGGCTCCTGGTTGGCAAACTCCGCAAAGGCCTCTTCGTGCTCTGGTTGGGTAAAGAGCAGTCCGCGGAGCGGATCGCCGGGGAAGGTGGTGCGGAGCCTGGCCCAGGAGAGGCGAGCGCGATGCTGAATGCGCTCTGCCAGTGCAGAGGGAGCGCGGGCGAGTTCGGAGCGGAGAAGTTCCGCGTCGAGCTGGGTGATGGCGAATGCGCCCACGCAGCACTGCGAGCAGCCCGGCCTGCAGGCCAGCGATGTTCCGGAGCGCTCGGCTGCCGATTGGAGGGCCGCGTCGACCACGGGAAGAATAGGAAACAGATTCTGCATTGCGTCCTGTTGCATGGTGTTTTGTATCTGTTGGCGGGGTGCTGGGTCGGTTTCAGTGTCCTTCAGCCTTCAGCGAGAACCCGAGTGAAGATGGCGTCAATATTCTGGAGTTGGCGGCGGACATCGAAGGCGGCTTGGATCTTCTCGGAGGAGAGCCGTGCCTGGATCTCCGGGTCGTTCTGGATGAGGGAGCGGAAGCTGAGGTCGTTGGTCCAGGCATTCATGGCGTGTTTCTGGACGAGGCGGTAGGCATCTTCCCGGCTCATGCCGGCGGCGGCAAGATCGATGAGCAACTGGCCGCTGAAGACGAGTCCGTTGGTGGATTCGAGGTTGCGAAGCATTCGGTCGGGATAGACGAGGAGACGATCGATGAGCGTGGCGGTGCGGTCAAGCAGGAAGTCGGCCAGGGTGGTGGTGTCAGGAAGGATGACGCGCTCGGCGGAGGAGTGGGAGATGTCGCGTTCGTGCCACAGGGCGACATCCTCCAGGGCAACCTGAGCGTTGCCTCGCATGACCCGGGCGAGGCCGCAGATGTTCTCGCAGGTGATGGGGTTGCGTTTGTGGGGCATGGCGCTGGAACCCTTCTGGCCGGGGGAGAAGAACTCTTCAGCCTCGCGAACCTCGGTGCGCTGGAGGTGCCTGATTTCGAGGGCGATTTTATCGAGTGTGGAGGCGAGCACGGCGAGCGTGGTGATGTAGGCGGCGTGGCGGTCCCGCTGCAGGACCTGAGTGGAGATGAGAGCAGGCTGGAGCCCGAGTTCAGCCAGGATGGCGGCCTCGTGCTGCGGGTTGAGCTTGCCAAAGGCTCCCACCGCGCCGGAGATCTTGCCTACGCGCAGATCTTCAGCGGCGGCGTCAAAGCGCTTGAGGTTGCGGCCCATCTCGGCGTACCAGAGAAGGAGCTTCATGCCGAAGGTGGTGGGTTCGGCGTGGACCCCGTGGGTGCGGCCGATCGTGGGGGTGTGCTGGAACTCGACAGCGCGCCGACGTAGAACCTGACGCAGGCGGAGGATCCCTTGGCGAATGAGGGCGGAGGCCTCTACGAGGGCCAGAGCCTGGGCGGTATCGACGACGTCGGTGGAGGTGAGGCCATAGTGCAGCCAGCGAGCCTCTTCTCCCACCGACTCTGCCACGGCGGTGGTGAAGGCCAGCACATCGTGGCGGGTCTCGGCTTCAATCTGATGGATGCGTTCGACGGTGAAGGAGGCACGCTGCTGGAGCGCAGCGACGGCCGAGGAGGGGACGACGCCGGCGCGGGCCAGGGCAGTGGTGGCTGCAATCTCCACCCGAAGCCAGTTCTCATACTTGCGTTGTTCGGACCAGATGGCGGCCATTGCGGGTCGGGTATAACGGGCAATCATGGGGTAACTCCGGAGGTGACGGTTTGGATGGAAGAGGGGCGGCAGGACGAGAGATCGCGCCACCGGCTGAAGAGGAAAGATGTTCGACGGCAGGTTGCGAAACAGCGGTTCCGACGCAAGGGCGTTTCAGTGTAAGTGTAACGTGGAGAGATGTTTTCCCTGGGAGCCTTACGGGCATGGGTTGCTAGCCCGCTGGGGGTGGAGAAGTCGGGGAGTAGACGGCTGATTGCATTTCTTTGTCGCGCATAATTGTCGCTTCGCGATAGAATAAGGCAAGGTGCCCATGGAAGATTTCATCGACGCGAATACAGCGCAGGACAAGCTGCGGAGTTTAGCTGAATTTCGTTTCCAGATGCGGAAGTTTCTCAGCTTCAGTGAGATCGCATCGGAGAGGTGCGGCGTTCCGGCGCAGCAATATCAATTGATGCAAGTGATCGCCGCGATTCCGGAGGGCCAGAAGGCCTCCATCACCTATCTGGCGGAGCGGATGGTACTGCGGCATAACAGCACCGTGGAGCTGGTGGACCGCGCCGAGCGTGCGGGGCTGGTGCATCGAGAGAGTGATCCGAAGGACATGCGGCGCTCGCTGGTGCAGCTGACGCCGCAGGGACAGGAGATTCTGAACCGGCTGGTGGCGGAGCATTTGAGTGAACTGGCGCCTTTGTGCGAACACCTGATCCATGCGTTGCGAGAGTTGCAGGGCGCGGTTGAGCGGTCGGCGATAGCGGAGCGCGGATGAGGAGCATAGAACGTTGAGCGACTTTGAATCGGCTGATTCCCTGCGGGACTTTTCCGCGGACAGCCGTATTTTTTATATCAGTCTGCTGGCATCGGTTCTGGGGGCGGCGGCTGCGGTTCTGGCTTGGGCGCTGGAAGAGATGGTTTCTTTCTTCACGAACCTGTTCTATTTTCAGCGGTGGAGCTTTCATGAAAGAGCTCCATGGCTGGCCGGCAGGCACTGGTGGCTGATTCTGATGCCGGTTCTGGGCGGGTTGATCGTGGGATTGATCGCGCGCTATCTTTCGCCCGGGGTGCGCGGCCACGGTTTGCCGGAGGCCATTGAGACGGTGGTGTTTAAAGACGGCAAGGTGACACCCCGTGTGGCTTTGTTGAAGCCTGTGGCCACGGCGATCGCCATTGGCTCTGGGGGACCGTTTGGGACGGAAGGTCCGGTGATCATCAGCGGTGGAGCGGTGGCCAGTGTGGTGGGGCAGTTGTTGCCGGTTACGGGGTCCGAGCGGACGACGGTGATGGTGGCCGGGGCGGTGGCGGGGATGGCAGCGATGTTCAACTGCCCGATGTCTGCGACGCTGCTGGCGGTGGAGGTTCTGCTCTTTGAGTGGAAGCCGCGCTCGCTGGTACCGGTGGCGATCGCGTGCGTCTCCGCAGGGGCGGTTCGGCGGTTGTTGCTGGGACCGCAGAGCCTGCTGCACATGGTTCCAACGGGTGCACCGATCTATCACTCGGCGATGCTGGGCGCGTTGCTGCTGGGTCTTGTGGCGGCGCTGCTGTCCACGCTGCTGAGCAAGGGTGTGCATTTCTTCGAGCTGATGTTCGAGCAGCTGCCGGTTCATTGGATGTGGTGGCCGGCCATTGGAGGGGTGGTGATCGGGCTGTGTGGATATATCTTTCCGCAGTCGCTGGGGGTGGGCTATAGCGTGATTCAGCAGATGGTCTCCGGGGATATCACGTGGACGCTGCTGAGCGGCATACTGCTGATCAAAACCCTGAGCTGGACGTTCTCGATGGGCTCGAATACGGCGGCGGGTATTCTTGCGCCGTTGCTGATGTTTGGAGGAGCACTGGGCGGGGTGTTTGCGCACCTGATGCCGGTGATGACGCCGGGTGCGTGGGTGCTGGTGGGGATGAGTTCGGTGCTTGCGGCGGCGATTGGAGCGCCGCTGACCTCGGCGATGCTGGCTCTGGAGCTGACCCATAACGGTGGGCTGATGCTGCCGGTACTGCTGGCGTGCATGGCGGCCTATGCGCTGAGCGTGCTGGTGTTGCCTCGGTCTATGTTGACGGAGAGCATGAGCCGGCGCGGGATGCATCTGAGCCGGGAGTTTGGCGCCGATCCTCTGGAGTCGATTCTGGTTACGCGTGCGATGCACACCAGCGTGTTTGCGCTTCCGGAGAACGCCACGAGAGAGGATGCGGCGGCCTGGCTGAGCAAGATGGAGGAGCGCGGTGGTGAGGCGTGGTCCCACTGGCAGAGGATCTTTCCTCTGGTGGACGGGGAGGGTCGACTGATGGGCACGATCACGCGAGCGCAGATGATTGCGGCCGCGCGGAAGAAGGATCTGTCTGTGCGGCTGATTGAGGATGCCAACAGGAAGCCGTTGACGGTATCGCCGGTAAGCACCTTGCGGAACTGTGCGATGTCCATGGCGGAGTCCAAGCTGACCTCATATCCGGTGGTGAACTCGGAGGGTAAGCTGCTGGGGATTATCACGATCAGTGATCTGCTGAAGGGGCGGAGCGACGAGGCGCATCGCGAGAGCGACCGGGAGCGGGTGCTTCGGCTGCGCTGGCCGTTTGGATCGCGGGCCGGCAACAAGGCAGAGCAAGGCGAGGCGCCGACGGAAGACGCGGCGTTGGACGAGCCGGTTTAGAGGTGGAGTTCAGGCGAGCTTTTCGATTCCGAAGAGCTTGGCCATCTCGTCGTAGAGAAAGCCGTGGCCGGGCTTGTAGGGCTGGATCCACTTTCCGTTGAGTACGAACTGAGGAATGGCGCGCTTGCCGGTGTTGGCGATGACGGCGTCGGCGGCCCCTGGGGTGGTTTCGATATTGATCTCAGTGAAGTGGATGGCGTGCTGTTTGAGGAAGCGCTTGGCTTCGCGGCAGTCGCGGCACCAGTCTGCGGAGTAGACCAAAAGTTCCATACGTCGATTATCGCAAACCCTCGCTTGCGTGGGGGTATACTCGGGGTGTTCGGACCTCATCCGCGGCTGGAAGGCGGAGCGGTACTGGAGAGAACGATGAGCCTAACGCAGCGTCTGCGCAGCAGCGGAGGGGATGGTCACGACCATCCTGTTACAGTCCAAACCCTATTGGAAAAGAAGCGAGCCGGAGAGCCGATTACGGCGCTGACGGCCTATGACTATCCCACAGCCTGCCTGGTGGATGCAGCGGGTATTGATGTGATCCTGGTGGGCGACTCGGTGGGGATGGCGGTGCTGGGTTATGAGAGCACGCTTCCGGTGACCATGGATGAGATGGTGCATCACACGCGGGCGGTAGCGCGGGGGGTGCGGCGCGCGTTGCTGGTAGCGGATATGCCCTTTGGGTCCTATCACGTGTCGGCGGAGGAGGCGGTTCGAAATGCTACGCGGTTGATTCAAGAGGGCGGCGCGCACGCGGTGAAGATTGAAGGTGGGCGAACGCGAGCGGCTGTGGTGCAACGGGTGGTTGAGGCTGAGATTCCTGTGGTGGCGCACATCGGACTGACGCCCCAATCTGTGCATCGCATGTCCGGATACCAGGTGCAAGGGCGCTCGACTGAGGCTGTGGAGGGACTTTATGCTGACGCGGCCGCTCTGCAAGGGGCGGGGGTTGCGGCGATTGTGCTGGAGGGGATTCCGCGAGAGGTAGCGGCTGGGATCACGGCTCGGACTTTGTTGCCGACGATCGGGATTGGGGCCGGCCCGGACTGTGATGGGCAGATCCTTGTCTTCCACGATCTCTTCAACTTGACGTTTTCGCCTGCGGCAAAGTTTGTGCGCAGGTACGGAGATGCCGCGGCGTTCTTCTCTGAGGCGCTGGGGCGGTATCGGAATGATGTGCTGGCGCGAGAGTTCCCTGGGGACGCGGAGAGCTACCACTTGCCGCGAGCGGTGAGCGCAGAGCTTGCGGAAGGCGGCGTGTTGGAGCGGGTGTCTACGGACGCTGGGCAACGCGAGGGCGCTGCCAGGAGTGCAGGCGGGCGAGATGTGGTGACCGGACGCCGAGATGCCGCGGCCGGACTTCGAGAGGCGACAACGGTGCTGCATAAAGCCGCGGCGCTGGATCGGCCGGCAGGGGATTGAGTATGAAGATTCTTACAACAGTTGGCGAGATGCAAGCGGCCTGTCGCGCTTTGCGGAGGACGGGAACGCTGGGTCTGGTTCCTACCATGGGAGCGTTGCATGATGGGCATCTTTCGCTGGTGCGGCGGGCAAAGGCAGAGAACGACGCGGTAGCTGTCTCGATCTTTGTGAATCCGACTCAGTTTGCTCCGGGTGAGGATTTTGAGACCTATCCGCGGCGGATGGCGGAAGACTGCGCGAAGCTGGAGGCTGCGGGAGTAACGCTGCTTTTTGCTCCGAACGTTGAACAGATGTATCCGCAGGGTGCGACGACGTTTGTGGAGGTCGCCGAGGTGGGTGATCGCCTGGATGGGGCCTCGCGGCCGGGGCATTTTCGCGGGGTAGCAACGGTGGTGGCGAAGCTCTTCCACGTGGTAGATCCGGATCGAGCCTATTTTGGCCAGAAGGATGCGGCGCAGGTGGCTGTGTTGCGGGCGATGGTGCGAGATCTTCTATTCGCTGTGGAGTTGGTGGTGTGCCCGATTGTTCGTGAGCCGAGTGGCCTGGCGATGAGTTCGCGGAATTTGAAGCTTTCTGCGGCGGAGAAGCAGCGCGCGACGGCGCTCTACCGCGCGCTAGAGGCAGCGGAGAGAGCTTTGGAGGGTGGAGAGACGAGTGCTGCGGCGTTGCGCGCAGCTATGTTGAGCCAGCTTGCCGGTGCAGAGGATGTGCGGCTGGATTATGCGGAGGTTGTGCATCCGGCCACGTTGCTGCCGGTTGCCGACACGCGTGGAGGAGCACTGATTGCGGTGGCGGCATGGGTGGGGCAGACGCGGCTGATCGACAACCTGCTGGTGGAGGCTCGAGCGGCGGCGTTTGGAAAGACCAGCCGGAGGGCGGAGAAGATGGAGGCGATGCATGCCTGAGGCACGCCGGGTTCTGCTGGGAGTTTGTGGAGGGGTGGCTGCGTACAAAGCTGCGGAGCTGGTTCGGGAGCTGCAGCGCAGAGGCGCGGAGGTGCGTGTGATGATGACGCGGGCGGCGCAGGAGTTTGTCCGCCCGTTGACCTTTGCCGCGCTGACCGGGCACAAGGTTTTTACCAGCATGTGGGAGCCGTGCGCAGATGGGGCGGCGATGGAACACATCGAGCAGGCGCAGTGGGCTGAGGTATTTCTGATCGCTCCGGCGACGGCGCACACGTTGGCTCGACTGAGCGCGGGGCTGGCCGATGACTTACTATCAACGACCTACCTGGCTACGGACGCACGGGTGGTGCTGGCTCCAGCGATGAACGTAAGGATGTGGAACCATGCGGCGACGAGAGCCAATCTGGAGACGCTGGAGCGGCGGGGGCATCGCATTGTTGCGCCGGGCAGCGGCTACCTGGCCTGCGGCATGACGGGTGATGGGCGTCTGGCGGATACAGAGACCATTGTGCAGGCGGTCTTTGAGCAGGAGGCGCAGCGTGTGACGAGTGTAGAGCCGGTGCTGACGGCACAGGATCTAGCCGGAGAGACGGTGTTGGTGACCGCGGGAGGAACGCGTGAGCCTATTGATGCGGTTCGATACATCGGCAACCGTTCGAGCGGCCGCATGGGATACGCTTTGGCGGAGGCGGCGCAGCGTCGGGGCGCGAGGGTGATTCTGGTCTCAGCGGCCAGGACGCTACCGGTTCCGGCAGGGTGCGAGTTGATGGCGGTGGAGACGGCGGAGGATATGCATGCGGCCGTGCTGTATCGCCTGGCTGAGGCTACGATCGTGATCAAGGCGGCGGCCGTCTCTGACTTTCGAGTACGCGAAGTGAGCGCAAACAAGCTTCATCGTGACGCTCCGCCGAAGATTGAGCTGGAGCCGACGGAAGATATTGTTCGCGCTGTGATCGAGAGGAGGGCTCGGGGAACACTGGTGCTCGCCTTTGCCGCGGAGATGGGGCTGGATGTGGAGCGTGCCCGGGAGAAGCTGCGCCGCAAGGGCGCGGACGCAATTTTTTTGAACGACATCAGCCAGGAAGGGGTTGGGTTTGATGCGGAACGGAATGCGGGAGTTTTTTTGAGTGAAGCGGCCGAGGTGCGGTTGCCGGAGATGGCTAAGAGCGCGGTTGCGGATCGAATTCTGGATGAGATGGTGTTGCTGCGTGCGGCCAAGGTGGTTGCACAGTAGAGGGCAGGAGAACGCAGGCTGCGGGAGGTTGTGGCGAAGACGACTTCAGCGCCGGGCGCGGAAGAAGGAGGTGAGCATCTGGCCGCACTCCTGAGCTAGCACGCCGGCAGCCAGTTCGACCTGGTGATTGAGGCGGGGATGGTTCATGACGTCCAGCACGGAACCGCATGCGCCGGCCTTGGGATCCGCCGCGGCAAAGACCAGGCGTGCGATGCGCGCGTGCAGGATGGCTCCGGCGCACATGGAGCAGGGCTCCAGTGTGGAGTAGAGTGTGCAGCCCACCAGCCGGTAGTTGCGGAGAGCTTCCCCAGCCGCTCGGAGGGCAACCATCTCCGCGTGCGCGGTAGGGTCAGAGTCACGCAGGACGCGGTTGGCGCCGAGGGCGATCACCTCTCCCTGGGGCGAGAGGATCACGGCACCGACGGGGATCTCGCCGGCTGCCTCGGCTGCGCGGGCCTGGTCCATGGCAAGGAGCATCATCTGCTGATCGAGGGAGTCGACGGATTGGGTGTCAGCGGAGACAGGGAAGGCTCTGGGCGGAAGGGAGGGAGAGTCTGGCCGACGGATGCGAGGGATGGCGGGGTTCATGCCGGCTCCTGCTGGGTCATGCAATGCAGCGCTCCCAGGCCCCAGATGAAGTCTGTGCAATGGATGCCGGTGACGGTGCGGTCCGGGAAGCACTCGGCGAGGGTATTCAGGGCGATGCGATCGTTGGGATCGTTGAAGGTCGGCACGAGGACAAGGTTGTTGGCGATGTAGAAGTTGGCGTAGCTGGCTGGTAATCTTTGCCCTTCAAAGACCACTGGCGCGGGCATGGGAAGGGTCTTGATGGTGAACGGTTTTCCCTTGAGATTGCACGCGGCGTGCAGCCGCTCCAGATTTTCAGCCAGAGGCAGATGGTTTTCGTCCTTGGTGTTGGGCTCTACCGCAGTGAGGATGGTATTGGGAGCAACGAAGCGGGAGACGTCATCCACGTGGCCATGGGTATCATCTCCGGCGCAGCCGCGGTTGAGCCAGATGACCTTCTGGATGCCGAAGTATTCGGCGAAGGCAGCTTCGAGTTGCTGTCGGCTGACGCCTGGATTGCGTTGCTGCACTTCACTCAAGAGGCACTCTTCGGTGGTAAGGAGGATTCCTTCTCCGTTGGTATCGATGGATCCGCCCTCCAGCACCAGGCGGTGGATTTTGCCATCGGCGAGGGTGGTGACGGGTTCCACGATGGGCATGCCTTTGAGTTTTGCCACATGGCGGGGAACGAGAGCGTCGTTGCGCCAGTTTTGATACTTGGCCCAGGCGTTGAACTTCCAGTGGGTGATAGAGACCTCACCCTGCGCGTCCTTGACGAAGATGGGGCCGGAGTCGCGCAGCCACACGCGATCCGTGCGCCAGCAGTGAAAGTGCAGACGGGCGGCGTTGCCGCCCTGGCGGCGCAGCATGTTGAGCGCACGACGTTCGTCATCCTGATCGTTGACCAGGATGTGGACATCTTCTACCTGTGAGAGATGGCGAACGATCTCACAGTAGACCCAGGGGATGGGCTGAAACTTATTGGGCCAATCCGCGGGGTTATGCGGCCAGGCGATCCAGGTTGCGGCGTGCGGGGACCACTCGGCGGGCAGATGATAGTTGCTCTTGGCGGTTTTGCTGGATGTTGTCACGGGGTTGGCTTTTCTTGTTGCCAGGTTCGGTGGAGATGGTAGCTGAGCTGGGTGTTCACTGGGTTGCGGAAGGGGTGGTGGTGTAGAAGGAATAGGTTGCCTGGTAGGGCACCCTGACTTCATTGTTCTGGTGGACGGCGTCGCAGCCCATGGTGGGAACGCCGGCCTGAGTGTCGGTTCGGCGGACCAAGGTGACATCCGTCAGAGTTCCTGCTGTTGTGCCGGTGGGGTGGGTTCGCACCAGCAGCCAAGGAAGGTTGGCAGCGTTGCCGGAGGGTCGCTGCCGGATGACCTGGCCGGTGATGGAGCTACCGTCGTTCCATGTCCAGGTGGGCCCCATGGTGTGTGTTCCTACGGGCTCACGAGTGGTGGGGTCAAATAGGCGGGCGATGGGCATCTCG
This sequence comes from Acidobacteriaceae bacterium, assembly GCA_049977105.1. Classification (GTDB taxonomy): domain Bacteria; phylum Acidobacteriota; class Terriglobia; order Terriglobales; family Acidobacteriaceae; genus Granulicella. The sequence goes on from JBMFGX010000008.1 coordinate 82,633, forward strand.
AGCGTCCACTGATAGGTTCCGTGCTGTGGGGCGCAACGGTAGACCTGCACGCCGAGCCCGACGGCGGTGGTCTTGAGGTGGGTTCCGGAGGGCGGCAAGGTGGGGTCCGCGCTCTGAAGCGGCAGCATCATGGTGAGCAAAAGGAGGGAAGCGAGCATAGATCGTCTACCTTTCTGGCTGCGATTTCGAAGAGAAGGGAGCGGGTTGGTCAAGGAAGCGGCTCGTGATTCCGGCGTAGGCATCGATGCGGCGATCGCGCAGAAAGGGCCAGTGCCGGCGGGTGAGCTCAATGTGGTTGAGATCGAGGTCCGCAATGAGAATTTCTTCTTCCTGATGTCCAGCCCTGGCGAGGACTCGCCCAAAGGGATCGGCGATGAAGCTACCGCCCCAGAACTCGATACCGGTGGCGGCGCGGTCACCGGCGCCGTCTGCTGGGGCGCTGATCCGCTCTCCGTTGTGAATCACCTCGCCGTGTTCGTGGCCGACGCGATTGACGGAGCAGACAAAGACGCCGTTGGCGATGGCGTGGGCGCGCTGAATGATCTGCCAGGCGTCATACTGGTGAGCGCCGAACTCCACCTTTTCACTTGGGTGCCAGCCGATGGCAGTTGGGAAGAAGAGGACCTGAGCGCCCTGGAGGGCTGTGATGCGGGCTCCCTCGGGGTACCACTGATCCCAGCAGACAAGGGTTCCGATGGCTCCGGCAGCGGTTTGCTGTGCCTGGAAGCCGAGGTCGCCGGGGGTGAAGTAAAACTTTTCGTAGTAGAGTGGGTCGTCCGGGATGTGCATCTTGCGGTAGATGCCGGCGATATGATCGGGAGCGGCAGAGGCGGAGTCCAGCGTTACTGCGGTGTTGTGATAGAGACCGGGCGCGCGACGCTCAAACAGGCTGGCGATCAGCACCAGGCCGAATTCCTTGACCACGGCGCTGAGGGCCGCGGTGGAGGGACCGGGGATCGGCTCGGCGATGGCGAAGAGGGCGTGATCCTCACGCTGGCAGAAGTACTGAGCGCGAAAGAGTTCAGGCAGGCAGACGATCTGAGCCCCAGCCTGGGCGGCCTGGCGGACGCGAGCGACGGCTTTGGCGAGGTTCGCCTGAGTCGAAGGCTCGCAGGACATCTGAACGAGTGCAACGCGGATAGTAGCCATAAACTCCTCTATTATGATCAAGCGAGAGCGAAGGCGCACAAGCAAAAGGCGCTGGAGGAAGCCAGCGCCGCATCCGATCAACGTTTATTCTATCCGCGGTTCAACGTGGACGGCGAGGGGAGACTTGCGGGATGGAGTGGATTGCCCTGATGGCGGGTGAGCGGAGCAGTTGAGAACGAGGTTGGTGGGGCAGGGTTGTGGCTCTTGTGGGGGCGCACGGTCGACGGAGTGTGGCGACCCGGTGTGTCGGTAAGGGTATGGGGGAGCAGAGGTTGGGACGCGGTGGCTGGAGCTCTGCGCAGGCCTCGGTGATGGGTGGATGCGGAGAGATTTGCTGATGCGGGATGGAATCGTTGAGTTTGGCGGGTTTCTTTATGAATTCTTAATGACGGGTTCTGCTAATTTTAAACTCAAGCGCAAGCTAGCCCTGAATGAAGCCGCTGAGGCGTTCTCTGCGGACGTTCGTTCGCTTCCATGCAAGTTAAATCTCAACCAAGGCAATTGATTGCCGAACCAAGGAGAGCTATGTCAACCGAATTTCGTAACTTTCTGGAGTTGTCGTATCCGGAGCTGGAAGAGCTTAACCTGAAGGCAAAGGAGCAGCGCCGGAATCGTGTGGCTGCCGATGTGGTTCAGGAAGAGCGACTGAAGTATCTGGCTGACACCCCGGGAATCAAGGCTGTGACCGTGCTCTTCTCTGACCTGGAAGGCCGGTTGCACATGCTGGACTATGACAAGAAGTTCCTGGTCAAGAGCTATGACAATCTGACCTTCGACGGTTCGTCGATCCGCGGTTTCACGGCACAGCGGGAGAGCGATCTTCGCCTGGCCCTGGACTGGAGCGCCTTCTACTGGACGCCGGCCGATGTCTTCGGTTCCGGCAAGGTGCTGGTGTTTGGCGAGGTGATTGACAAGAATGGAACCCATTATTCCGGCGATATTCGCGGTGTGCTGAAGGACTTTGCGACCGAGCAGTTCAACAAAAATGGATATACACTGAATGCCGCCAATGAGATTGAGGGCTTCCTGTTCGATGGCATTGATGCGGAGCGCACCTTCCACACGACGGGCAAGTTTGAGTATGTCAACCAGGGTGGATACTATCACTCGCTGCCTGGCGATCCGCTGCGCGAGTTCATTGACACCACTGCCGAGGTGCAGCGTGCGCTGGGCTTTGAGAATGAGAAGGATCACCCCGAGGTTGCGCCGTCTCAGTTCGAGATCAACTACTCCTACGGTGACGTGGTAGCGGCTGCGGACCAGATTCAGCTCTACAAGCTGGTTTGCCGCCAGGTGGCGACGCAGATGGGTATGACGGCCAGCTTCCTGCCCAAGCCGGTTACGGGGGTCAACGGCTCCGGTATGCACACGAACGTTTCCATCTCCAAGGGGGGGAAGAACCTGTTCTGGGATCCGAATGGCGAGGAGAAGACATCCAAGCTGGGCTGGAGTTTTGTGGACAAGATTCTGACCCACGGAAATGACATCTGCCTTCTGCTGAACGCCAGTGTGAACGCCTATCGCCGTCTGGACCCGCACTTTGAGGCTCCGAACCAGATCAAAGCTTCGGCGGTTGATCGCGGTTCGATGATCCGCATTCCCATTGGCAACTCGAAGTCGGCGCGCGTGGAGGTTCGCTCGGTGGGTCCGGACGCAAACCCCTACATGGTTCTCTACGCGATCTTCAAGACCGGGCTGCATGGCCAGACCGCAAAGATCAAGAATCTGCGCCAGGCCGAGCGGTACCTGCCGGACAACATCTATACGGCGCTGGAGAACTTCCGAGGAGCGGCCTGGATTGATGAGTTGCTGGGCTCGGATGTGAAGGAGCGCTATGCTGAACTGAAGCAGGCGTCGGCGGATCGCTGCCCGCGGTTGCTGGGCACGGTGGTGAAGGCCAACGAGGTCCAGTTCCATCATGATGTCTACAATCAGTTGCTCTGGAACCAGTTCTAATTTTGGGGCGGGGAAGGGGGAGCATCGGGAGAGATCCTGATGCTCCCCATTTTGTTGCGCGGTTGACAGTGGAGGTCCGTGGGAGCGGAACGGCTGCTGAGTGGGGGTTGAGCGGCACCGGCGGCGAAGGACGTGTTGCTCTGGATCGATTCCGCCTAGCGAAGGGAAGGAACCGCAAAACGATTGAGCGATGTGGGTGAGGTGCAGGATTGCCATAGGCAGGGCAAGTGTGAGTAGATCCGATTACCGCTTTCTGATTCGATAATCGATCTTGATTTCTGGTCAGTGCTGGTTTGAGCGGCATATGATTCTCGGTGCGAATCGAAAGGTACGCATGAAGACTGGAAGGGTCGAAGGAGAGCGGCAATTATGCGGAAGAAGGTAACGATTGTAGGAGCCGGTAACGTAGGCGCGACAGTAGCCCATTGGATAGCAGCCAAGGAGCTGGCGGATATTGTTCTGATCGATGTGATTGAAGGCGTACCTCAGGGGAAGGGTTTGGATCTGCTGGAGGCGATGCCGGTAGAGAAGCGTGACGTCTCGATTGTGGGCACCAATGATTATGCCGATACGGCCAACTCTGACATTGTGGTGATTACTGCCGGAATTGCGCGCAAGCCTGGAATGAGCCGCGATGATCTGCTGAATACAAACTTTGCGATCATGAGCGATGTGGTGGGGAAGGTGACGGCTGCGAGCCCGAACGCGATCCTGATCGTCGTGTCGAATCCTCTGGACGCTATGGCGCAGACGGCGTTCAAGAAGTCAGGACTGCCGAGGGAGCGTGTGATCGGGATGGCGGGAGTGCTGGACTCGGCCCGTTTCCGGACCTTTATAGCGGAAGAGTTGAAGGTCTCTGTGGAGAATGTTACGGCCTTTGTGCTGGGTGGGCATGGGGACACGATGGTGCCTCTATCGCGCTACTCGACTGTGGCCGGCATTCCGATTACGGAGCTGATTGAGCCCGCCCGGCTGAAGGCCCTGGAGCAGCGCACAGCGAATGGTGGTGGAGAGATAGTGAAGCACCTGAAGACGGGCTCCGCGTACTACGCTCCGTCAGCTTCCACGGTAGAGATGGTGGAAGCGATTCTGAAGGATAAGAAGAAGATCCTTCCGTGCGCGGTTTATCTGCAGGGGGAGTATGGAATCAGCGGGCTGTTTGTGGGGGTTCCGTGCAAGCTGGGCGCCAAGGGGCTGGAGCAGGTGATTGAGATCAAACTGACGGCGGAGGAGCAGGCTGCACTCCGTAAGAGTGCCGCAGCAGTGAAGGAGATCTGCTCGGTGATCGGCATGGCGTGACGGAGAAGGAAGAAGCAAGAAGAGCCCATCCAAGTTCAGGATGGGCTCTTCCTGCGCTGTGGGCAGGTGGCTGAGGTTCGAGCACAGAGTGCGTATGTTCCGGGGGATGCGCGGGGCGCATTGCCCGGTCAAGAGCGCATGGATGAGCGCTACTTCGCTTATGCCGAGAGCGAGAGGAAGGGATGGCTAGCTGCGGTTGATGGTGACACTCTCCAGGACAACTGGGGTCTTGGGCCGGTCCATGGCTCCGCGGGGAACCTTGCTGATCTTCTCCACCACATCGTAGCCTTCGATGACTTCACCGAAGATGGTGTGCTTTCCGGTGAGCCAGCTTGTATCGGTGACGGTGATGAAGAACTGGCTGCCGTTGGTGTTGGGGCCAGCATTGGCCATGGCCAGCTTGCCGGGCTTCTTGAAGTCGTGGGGGCTGCCTTTGGTCTCATCGGCAAACTTGTATCCCGGTCCACCCATGCCTGTGCCCTCCGGGTCTCCACCCTGGATCATGAACTCTGGGATGACGCGGTGAAAGATGGTTCCATCGTAGAGCTTTGGACCTTTTTTGGAGCGAGAACTCCACTCTTTGGAACCTTCGGCGAGGCCGATGAAGTTGGCCACAGTCTGTGGTGCTTCGGCTTCGAAGAGTTTACATACGATGGTTCCTTCAGAGGTTTTGAAGGTTGCGGTAGTGGGCATTGCATCTCCTTTGTAGTGGCTGTTGTGGTGGCTGGTTGATTCCGTTGGACGTCCGCCGAAGGAAGAAAGGGATCGCGGCGGGAGGGATGGCAGGATCCGGGAGGATCCTTGAAGGAAAGGCGGCTGGTGAAGTTGGGCCAGGAGGAGGTTTTGTTGCGCTAATGCCTGCGCGGGATCAATTGTGGCGTCTGAGATCCGTTGGAGGCTCCTGTAGAGGACTGGGAGGTCGGCGGCGGTGGCAAGGGAGGGAGCGGATCTCCAGGCGCCACAATGGTGACCTTATTGAGGACAACCGGGGTGAGAGGTTTGTCTTGCTCGTCGCGGTCAACGCGCGCAATCTTCTTCACCACGTCGATGGAGGCGGGGTCGCATTGCCCAAAGATGGTGTAACTACCGTCCAGTTCGGGATGGGCTGCCTCGGTGATGAAGAACTGACTGCCATCGGTTCCGGGGCCGGAGTTGGCCATGGCGAGACGGCCGGGAACGTCAAAGCGCAACGCGGGGGAGATCTCGTCAGGGACGTAATAGCCGGCGTCGCCCTCACCGGTGCCGAGGCGATCGCCGCCCTGGATCATGAAGCCGGGAATGACACGGTGGAAGGTGGTGCCGTTGTAGAAGGGCACTCCGGTGACCTGCAAGGAGGTCTCCGGGTCAGTCCAGGTTTTGGTCCCGGTGGCCAGGCCGACGAAGTTGGCGACGGTGAGGGGTGCCTGCTGGTTGAAGAGTTTGCAGGTCATTCTGCCCATGGAGGAGTCCAGTACGGCGGTGGGTCCAGTAGGAACAGCGGGCGGAAGATCATGCGCGATGGCGGAGGGAGCGTCGGGTAGAGCGTCCGTCGCCTGGGCAGTGGGCGCTGAAGGAAGTGCCGGCGCGGCCTGGGATGCCTGCGCGGCCTGGGATGCCTGCGGCGCGGTGGATTGCGCGAGGGCCGGTGAGGAGCAGAGAACGGCGCACCCGAGGAGGGCTGAGCCGAGAACTGCCGGGAAGAGGACGGATCGGGTAGCGCCAAGCCTGGGGTGGAGTAAGGGAAGCTGCGTTTTCATCCACTTTCAAGGCTACTCCAAGGCAGGGAAACGTCCAAGAGCGGGGTGGGAAGTGAGCAGTTGGACGCGAGGGAAAGAGGGCGGGTGCAAGTTGGGCGGAGGCGTGTAATCAGGGAGTTGGGGAAGGGAGTTGGGATCAGCGCAGGGTGGCGCGAGCCACTCCGATGACCGAATCTGCTGCTCCGTAGTAGAGCAGCCACTCGCCTTGCCAGGAGACCAGACCTTCGGCGAAGACTGCTCCCGCGGCGTACTGGCCATGGCGCTCGTAGGGCCAGACTGGCTGCAGGACAGGATGGTCTGTGCGGCCGAGCAGCCGGGAGGGATCGGTAGCGGAGAACAGAGCCTCACCCACCGCGTAGGCTCCGGGGGGAAGCGTAGGGTCAGCGGGGAGTTTGGCCTCTAGCGAATGTTGATGGGCAGTTCCGGTCGGGTCTTTGTCTGTGGATGCAGCCAGAGTTGGGGTATTCGAGGCGGCGTGGCCTGGGGAGGCGGGTTGCCGGGCGCTTTTTGCGCTGGCGGCTCTGCGCAGGGAGTTCATGCCGTTGTAGATCAAGACGATGCCGCTCCGAGTGAGCAGCGGAGGCGGACCGACCTCAGCGGATCCACTGTCAAAGTGACCGGTGCGGGCGCTCAGGACGGTGAGGGGTCTTTCGGTTCGTCTGTCCAGGACCGGCGTCCAGTGGATGAGGTCGGTGGAGGTGGCCAGATGGATCGCCTTCTGACCCCAGTACATCCAGTACTTGCCGTGCAGCTTTGCGGCCTGGAGGCGTTGGTGGCGGAGTTTGGTGAGGATAGCGCCTTGTCCATCGCTCCCGCGGGCGGTGTTGCCGGGAGAGCCATGGGCAGGGATGGTAAAGGCCGGGCCGCGCTGGATCCAGTCGCGCAGATTCTTTGAGGTTGCGACCTGGATGGTGAACCGCACCCTGCCTTTGGTTCCGGGGTCTGGGCTCGATTGGGTGTAGGTGATCACGTAGCTGCCATCGGGAGCGACTACGATGCGGGGACTCTGCAAGCCGTTGGGAGCGAGATGCTGCTGCGGCGAATGGTTTGAGGGGTAGAGCAGGGGAGCGCCGTCGACGGTGAAAAAGAGGCCGTCCTTGCTGGTGGCAAGAGCGAGCCGGGAGGTGAGGCCGTGGGGCGGGTTCTCTGCGGAGGATCCTTCGGCGCGAAAGAGAATGGCTACCTCACCATCCGGCGCGATGGCAGCGCCAGGGTCGAAGGTAGCCAGATTGTCCCAGAGGATCTTCTGTTGCGTGACCGGGTCAGTGAAGTTGTAGAAGCGGTTGGGTTCGATGACCGGGGCATCCAGAGGCCGAACGAAGGGTCCAATCACCCAGGACTGCGCGTGCAGGGCGTTGACGGCGAGGATCCCGGCGATGAGGGACGCGGCGGCGAGCCGAAGCAGGCGCGATTTCTTTATGACGGTCACGGGGTCTCCGAGGAGCGGAGTGTAGAGCCTAGCCTACCGGCAGGACGGAGCTTTTGTCGAAAGGGCGTTGCATGCCTGGTGTTGAACTCTACGATGTACCGTTCTGCACCTCTTCCAGGACCCGCAACAGGTTTGCTCCCAGCAGCTTGGTGAGTTGGCTGGAGTCATATCCGCGTTCGGCCAGGGCCGCCGTGATGCTGGGAAGATCGGCGGCGCTGCTCAAGCCCTGCGGAGCGATGGCAAAGCCATCGAAGTCCGACCCCAGCCCTACATGGTCGATACCGGCGACCTTGGCGACGTGATCGATGTGATCCACCAGTGCGCTGAGAGGAGCCAGCGGAAGCTGGTGCTGGAGATGTTCGGCATAAAAGGCTCGATCGATGGAGAGGAGAACGTGATAGGGCAATGGCTGGCCCCGCTCCTGGTACGGTTGCTCAGCTGCGTGGTAGAGTGCTTCGCGCTGAGGCTGGGTGGCCGCCCAGCCTGCGCGCCAGCGGGCATCGATGAAGGATGGGTAGAAGTTCACCATTACTACTCCGCGGCGGTCGGCGATGGCTTTGAGCTGATCGTCGGTCAGATTGCGCGGCGCATCGGTGAGGGCGCGGGCGCTGGAGTGGGACGCGATGACCGGACGCTGGGATGTCTCCATGACGGCCCAGAAGGTGGAGTCGGCTACGTGCGAGACGTCCACGATCATGCCGAGGCGGTTCATCTCACGCACCACTTCACGGCCAAAGGCGGTGAGACCTCCGTGATGTTCTACGGTTGGATCATCGAGATCGCCGGAGCTGTCTGCCCATTCGTTGGTATTGGACCAGGTGAGGGTCATGTAGCGAACACCGAGCCGATGGTAGATCCTGAGCAGTCCAAGGTCCGCTTCGATGGAGTGGCCTCCCTCGATGCCGAGCAGCACACAGAACTTCTGATCGCGGTGTGCCCGGCGTATATCTTCCGGGGTACAACCCAGGCACATTGTGGAGGGGTGTTTGCGCAGTTGCTCATAGACGCCGTCGATGAGTTGCAAGGTTCGGTGCGCGATCCGCCCCTTCCATTGGCGAGGGTCTACCCAAACGGCAAAGAACTCCGCGGCCAGGTTTCCGGCTCTGGCGGTCTCCAGGTTGAGCATGCCGTGGCCCAAAGGGTCAGTGAAGTTCCATCCCTCGTCTACGAAACGCTGGGGAGTATCGGCGTGGCCGTCAATGACGATGGCGTTGGCGTGAATCTGTGCGGGGTTGAGCATACTTGCTTTGATTATCACCCTGTTGCCGCTGAGCGGGTGCAGCTTTCGGTCTGACGCAGGGGAGGCGATGAGGTGGGCACAGGCTGCACGCATCAGGCTGGAGATTGCCGATTGGCGCCGAGGGCAGAGGCCAGACGCAAACAGACTCCCGTAGAGGAGTCTGTTTGTATGCTCTTTGCTTGCTTTTCGTGCGGCGAGAAGGAAGCGGTTATGCTTCCGCGAGGTCCGGGGAGACGGGCGTTGGGAGGTCTTCGCGGCGCTTGATGCTGCCGCAGAGATAATCGTGATTCATCCGAGCGATCACCTCCAAGGAGATCTCCTTGGGGCACGCGGCCGAACATTCGCCGATGTTGGTGCAGTTGCCGAAGCCTTCGACGTTCATCTGTGCCACCATGGCCAGAGCGCGGCGGTCTCTTTCCGGCTCGCCCTGTGGGAGGACGCCGAGGTGAGTGATCTTGGCTCCAGTGAAGAGCGCGGCGGCGGCGTTGGGGCAGGCTGCGACACAGGCTCCGCAGCCGATGCAGGCGGCCGCGTCCATGGATTGGTCGGCGATCACTTTGCCGACGGGGATGCCGTTGGCCTCTGGCGCCTGTCCGGTTGCTACCGAGATATATCCGCCGGCTTCAATGATATGGTCCAGGGCGCGGCGGTTCACGACGAGGTCTTTTACCGGGGGGAATGCCTTGGCGCGCCACGGTTCGAGGGTGATCTCTTCTCCGTCCTTGAAGTGGCGCATGGTCAACTGACAGGCAGTGGTAGCGCGCTCCGGGCCGTGGGGAATGCCGTTGATGACAAAGCCGCAGGAGCCGCAGATACCTTCGCGGCAGTCATGTTCAAAGGCCACGGGGATTTCGCCGCGGAGGATCAAGGACTCATTGAGGACGTCCAGGCATTCGAGGATGGACATCTCGGCATCGACATTGTCGACAGGGTATTTGACGAATTGACCTTTGTCGCTGCTGTTTTTCTGCCGCCAGATCTTCAATGTCACTTTCATTTACTTGTAGCTCCTCTGGCTGGGATGAACGTAGTGGAACTCGAGCGGTTCCTTGGTAAGTTCCGGGGCAGCTCCGGGGCCGGTGTAGCCCCAAGCCGCCACATAGGAGTAGTGCTCATCGTCACGTTGAGCTTCGCCGTCCGGCGTCTGGTACTCCTCGCGGAAGTGGCCTCCGCAGGACTCATTGCGATCGAGGGCATCGATGCACATGAGTTCGGCGAGTTCGAGGAAGTCGGCAACGCGACCGGCCTTTTCCAGGCTCTCGTTGAGGTCGTCGCCGCTGCCCGGGACGGTGACGTTCTTCCAGTACTCCTCGCGGAGGGTACGAATCTTCTGGATTGCCAGCTTGAGACCTTCAGCGGTGCGGGCCATGCCGCAATAATCCCAGACGATTTTGCCGAGTTCGCGATGGAAGCTGTCGACGGTTCTTTTTCCTTTGATGGAGAGTAGCGTGTCGATCCTGGTTTTAACCTCGGTGACGGCCTGCTGCACGGCAGGATGGGAGTCTTCCACCTTGGGAAACTTGTGCGTGGCGAGGTAGTTGCCGATGGTGTAGGGGATGATGAAGTAACCATCGGAGAGGCCCTGCATGAGAGCGCTGGCTCCGAGGCGGTTGGCTCCGTGGTCAGAGAAGTTAGCCTCGCCCAGAACGAAGAGACCGGGGATGGTGCTTTGCAGTTCGTAGTCCACCCAGAGACCGCCCATGGTGTAGTGCACGGCAGGAAAGATGCGCATGGGCACCTTGTAGGGGTCTTCGTCGGTGATGCGCTGGTACATATCGAAGAGGTTGCCGTAGCGCTCGCGGATGGTTTTTTCTCCGAGGCGGTTGATGGCCTCAGAGAAGTCCAGATAGACGCCCAGCCCGGACTTGCCCACGCCGTAGCCCTCATCGCAGAGGGTTTTGGCGTTGCGAGAGGCGACGTCGCGAGGCACCAGGTTGCCGAAGCTGGGGTAGCGGCGTTCGAGATAGTAATCCCGTTCGTCTTCTGGAATCTGGTTGGGAGGACGAGTGTCCCCTTTCTTTTTTGGAACCCAGATACGGCCATCGTTGCGCAGGGATTCACTCATCAGGGTGAGCTTGGACTGATAGTCGCCTGAGACGGGAATGCAGGTGGGATGGATCTGGGTGAAGCAGGGGTTGGCGAAGAGGGCCCCACGCTTATGGGCGCGCCAGATGGCCGAAGCATTGGAGCCCTTGGCGTTGGTGGAGAGATAGAAGACGTTTCCGTAACCGCCGGTTGCGAGGATGACGGCATCGGCGATATGGATGCTGTATTTGCCGGTGACCAGGTGGCGCGTGACGATGCCGCGAGCCTGGCCATCGATGACGATAAGATCCAGCATCTCGGTCTTGGCGATCATCTTGACGGTGCCGGCGCGAATCTGGCGCTCCAGCGCCTGGTACGCTCCCAGCAGAAGTTGCTGGCCGGTTTGTCCGCGGGCATAAAAGGTGCGAGAGACCTGTGCTCCGCCGAAGGAGCGATTGGCGAGCGATCCGCCATACTCACGGGCGAAGGGGACGCCCTGGGCGACGCACTGGTCGATGATCTTGGTGCTGTTCTGGGCCAGACGGTAGACATTGCCCTCGCGGGCGCGGAAGTCACCGCCCTTGACGGTGTCATAGAAGAGGCGGAAGACGCTTTCGCCATCGTTGGGGTAGTTTTTCGCGGCGTTGATGCCGCCTTGTGCGGCGATGGAGTGAGCGCGGCGGGGAGTGTCCTGGAAGCAAAAGCACTTGACGTTGTAGCCAAGTTCGCCGAGCGACGCCGCCGCAGAGCCGCCAGCGAGGCCGGAGCCTACCACGATGATGCTGTGCTTGCGCTTGTTGGCCGGATTGACCAGCTTCATGTCGAAGCAGGCTTTTGACCAGGCTTCTTCGATCGGTCCGGAGGGAATCTTTGCATCAAGTTTCATCTTATTTTATGACCCCCAGCAAAACGCTGATTGGAATGGAGATGTATCCAAGAACGATAAGCACGGCGATGGCCCGGGCAGCGCTCTTCAGGTAGACGGTGAGGCGTGGATGCGCACAGCCTAAGGACTGGAAGGCGCTCCAGAGGCCATGGCTGAGATGCAAGCCGAGGAGGCAGAGGGCGAAGATGTACCAGGCCGAGACCCACCAAACACGGAATCCTGAGACGACGTTGCCATAGACATCTCCGGCAACGAACTGCGCCTGCGGGTGAATGTAGCCGGCAGTGAATTGCAGGAGATGAAAGATAAGGAAGGCCAGAACGATGGGGCCGCTCCAGTACATGGTGCGAGAGGCGTAGGAGGAGTTGATGTACTGTTTACGAGAGTATCCAACCGGCCGCGCGGCATTGCTGCGCAGCGCGAGTTGCACCGTAGCGGTGATATGCAGGGCTATGGTCAGCAGCAGGATGCTGCGTATGATCCAGAGTTCCTCGGTGATGTCATGGTGCAGGAAGTGCCCGTACGCATTGATATGTTCCGGCGCAAGGAACATCTGCAGGTTGCCGATCATGTGGCCCACGATGAAGCAGAACATGATGGCGCCGGTGACCGCCATGACCACTTTCTTTCCATTTGTGGACTGCCAGAAGCTAATAGAATGAATGTGATGCGGGGTGACTTCGATAGAACCCATTAATTGTCCCAGCCTTGTGGTGTGGATCTACGGAATTGCAAGAGAGTTTGAGAGCGCGATGACGATGGTGTGGTCATTTTCCTCAACCTCGGTTGGTCGGTCCAAGCGGTGCGAAGCAGAGCCCCCGCCATAACTAAGAGCACCTGATTATCGCCACTGGAAAACAGGCCAGTCAAGCCATGCTCTCCGAATATCGCCTAAGGTGTGCGGCGGAGGAGGTGCCACGCAGAATGGCACTGTTCCAGCAGGGAGCGGAAGGCGATGCCACGGTGCGAGATCTGCCACTTCACCTGGCGGGGGAGTTCGGCGAAGGTTCGTTTGAGGCTGGGGATGTAGAAGAGGGGATCGTAGCCGAAGCCATCGGAGCCGCGCGGAGCGTGGAGGAGTTCGCCGGAGACGCTGCCTTGGGAGCGGAGGAGGATCTCTCCGTTGCGAGCCATAGAAAGGCAGCAGACGAAGCGGGCGGCGCGGGAGGCAGAGGAGGGCAGGTCTGCCATCTGTTGCAGCAAATAGGCGTTATTGCGCTGGTCGCGGGAGGAGTGGGGAAGAGTCTGGTGGCTGGGATCGTGGGGGTGATGGTCCTGAGCGAAGCGGGCGGAGCGGACGCCGGGCAGGTTGCCGAGGGCCGGGACCTCCAGGCCGGAGTCGTCGGCGAAGACCAGAAGGCCGGGGGCGGCAAGGGAGTAGGCAATGGCTTTGATGTCGGCGTTGCCTTGGAACGTGGCGGCGTTCTCCTCGGGTTCCGGGATCGCATTGAGGCCGGGAAGAGCGAGCACCGTGATGCCGGAGGGTTGGGCGGCGTCGGCAAACTCAGCCAGCTTGCCTGGGTTGGAGGTGGCCGAATAGAGGGTCATGGAAAAGGACAGTATAGCCGGTGTGAGTTGAGGCCGTTCGTGGGATGCACCGCTGAATGCGTTGTGTGTTGCGGCTGTAAAGCATACAAGGAATAATAGGTGGAAGTGGCATGGGCAATTTTTGAGAGAGGGCGGTATGCCGCCGGATCGCAGGCTGCTGACGGGGTGGGGCAAGCAGATGGATAGAGGCGATCGACGATGACCAGGATCAGCATCGCAATCCCTGCGTACAACGCGGAGCGGACGCTGCGTGAGACGCTGGAAAGCGCGTTGAACCAGACCTGCCCTGCGCATGAGGTTCTGGTTGTCGACGACGGATCGACGGATCGCACGGAGGAGATGGTTCGTTCGTTTGGAGATCGGGTTCGATCTATCAAGCAGAGCCATCAAGGAATCGCCGGCGCCAGGAATACGGCGGTGAGGGAAGCGGCGGGGGATTGCATCGCTTTTCCGGATGCAGACGATTTGATTCTTCCTGCCGAGATCGAGAAGCAGCTTGCGCTGATCGAGGAGAATCAGGATCTGGCCATGGGAAGATAATCTTGCAGGATTGGCTGGCGTGTCCTGAGGCGGCGAACAGGCCAATGGATCGACAAGATCCCTGCATACAAGGACATCGCTGGGCTTGCACTCGGTTGACGGTGCCCGGCCCGACTTATGTGTGCCCCCCTTCCCGCGACGGCGGCGGAGGCTGTTAGCATCACTTATGCGCCGATGAAATTGATTCTGCATTTGAATGCAGGTAAAGCCGGAATGTCGGCGCGGCAGTGAGACGTTGGCAAGAAGGAGTTTTGGTTTGGAGTTGAGGGTACGACACATCGCTCGAAACGTGCTTTTTAACTGGTTCGGAACGGTTGCCAGTTTGGCAGTCGGATTCTTCCTCGCGCCATTTATCCTGCATCGTCTCGGGAATGTCGCCTACGGCGTCTGGGTGCTGGCAATTTCAGTCATTGCCTATCTTGGCCTGCTTGATCTTGGCATGCAAAGTTCGGTTCTGAGATTTGTTTCCAAGGGGCATACCCAAAAGGATCACGAGGGCGCCTCAGAGGCAATTTCTGCTGCACTCTGGATCCGGTTGCAGATTAGTGCGCTGGCGCTGCTGCTGAGCGTAGGGCTGGCTGCAGTGTTTCCGCTCGTGTTCAAGATTCCGCCTGCGCTTGCAAGCGAGGCCAGAAAAGCGGTTGTACTTATTGGCCTAACAACAGCGATTACCCTATCGGTTGGGGTATTCGGTGGTGTCCTCTCGGCACTAAACCGCTACGACCTACAGAATTTTGTCAGTTTGGTGCAAACTACGGTTCGGGTTGTTGGAGTTGTAACGGTATTACGCACTGGACACGGCATCGTCGCCATTGCCCTCTGCGAACTTGTTGCGGCAACCGTCGGCAACCTCCTCCTGATGTGGGTTGCGCATCGACTCTATCCTGAACTGCGAATCCATCTTCGGAGACCGAAGAGGGAGATTCTGGGGAAGATCTGGACCTATAGTTCCTATGCTTTTCTCACCACGGTCGCTGTGCAGTTGGTCTACCAGACCGACAATCTTGTAGTAGGTGCGTTCGTTTCTGCCTCCGCAGTCACCTTCTACGCCATTGCGAACTCGCTGTGCCGCTATGCTGGTTCGGTAGTTAACTCAATGGGGGCTACATTCGTTCCAGCCGCAAGCACGTACGAAGCGGCAGGCGACGCTGCGAGCCTGCTGAGACTTTACAAGAACGGCACTCGCGCCATGCTGATGGTTTCGCTGCCTATCCTGGTTACCTTGATTCTGCGCGGACCCAGTTTTATCGGTCTATGGATGGGGCATGCGTATACACGCCGGTCGGGGACCGTCCTCATCATCCTTTGCATTCCTCTATTATTTGCGTATGCGAATAGGACCGCAAGCGCGATTGCCTTCGGTGTCGAAAAGCATAAGGTGAGCGCACTATGGGCCGTTGGCGAAGGTGTGGCGAATCTGGCCCTAAGCATTGTTCTGGTTCATTGGTACGGAATTTATGGAGTCGCGATCGGAACGCTGGCGCCCAGCCTCTTCGTGCACCTAGTCTTTTGGCCGCGATACGTCTCACAGTTAGTCGATCTCAGCGCCTTCGATGTTGTGTGGAAGGTATGGGCGCCAATGTTCCTGGCTGCGGTCCCCTTCGCTATTGCAACGTATCTGGTAGGCGTTCTTTTTCCAGCGCGGAATCTTGCCATTTACTTTCTTCAGGTCATCGCTACCTTACCGATCTTCTTGATCACGGTTGGGCTGGTGTTTCGGGCGTACGTTCGTAGCCAGATTTTACCCAGGATCCGAACCTTTTTCTTTGCAGGGGCGAGAGTATGAGGCCCAGAGACGAATCGGATAAGCGGCTTACGGTTGCTCATTTTATGCCATGGAGTGGGATCGGTGGAGTCGAGATCGCTACCCTCCGTCTGGTCGAGGCGACGCGTCACCATTTCCGCCATGTCGCCTTTTGTTTGCAGGATGCTGTAGCTTTGCAGGAATCTTTCCGAGAGCTGGGCATCGAGACAGTGACGTATGCAGCTCCGGTGCCGAGTTTGAGACATGGAGTAAGATTTTTCAGGGAATCGAGGGTCGTTGCGCTCCAGATTCAACGAGTTGGAGCGGATATTGTGCACTTTTCTGACGAAAGGGCGGCGCATCACAATAGCCTTGCGGCCCTTCTCGCGCGCTCCCGCATGGTGTGTCATCTCCGGGTCAGCTACCCGCATCTGGCGCTACGCGAACAGCTTTCCCTGCTTCCAATTCAGAGTTTTATCTTTGTATCGAAAGAAGCGAAACAGAGTTTTGGGATGTCCGTGCCTGCTGGTAAAACGCGTGTGATTTATGACGCCATCGAGGCGCCGACTGTGGATATGGCGGAATGTAATGCAGTTGTCAGGATGGAGCTTGGGGTTCCGAATGGATGCACCCTGATCGGAATGGTAGCTCGCGTTTCGCGACAGAAGGACTATTATACTTTGGCCGATTCCGCAGTGACGGTTTTGCGGAAGTTCCCCAACGCTCGGTTTTTAGTGGTAGGAGATAACTCGCTGGTCGATTTAAACCGTAGTCATTATGAGGAGGTCGGCAGGAAGCTGGATGAGTTGGGCATTCGAGATAAGTTCATATTTACAGGTCATCGCACCGATGTGCCGCGACTGATTGCGGCGATGGATATATGCGTGCTCTGTACTCACAAAGAGGGTTTCCCGCTGTCAATCCTGGAGACTATGGCCATGCGAAAGCCGGTTGTTGCCACCGCTGTTGGTGGTATTCCCGAGATCATAGAACCCGACGTGACTGGGTATCTGCATCAACATGGCAATAGTAAAGAACTAGCCGATGCGGTTATCTCCTTGATCGAAGATCCGGTAAAGGCGCACCGCATTGGAGAGGCTGGTTATGAACATGTAAGACAGAACTATTCTCGCCAGAAGTTTGTCGACGAGATCGCAATGGCATATTCTGACGTGATGCGCCGATGAACAGAGGTTCAGCCCGAAAGGTCAAGATCATCATGACGAGACCAGACTCGCCCTCAGCGCCAGGTTCTTCACCCTTGGTTAGTGTTGCGGTTACCGCATACAATTCAGAACGATGGCTGCCGAAGGCGCTTGACAGTGTTCTTGAGCAGCGAACAACGTTTCCAATCGAGATCGTCATTGGCGAGGACTGTTCCAAGGATTCGACGCTTCGAGTTGCTTACTCCTATAAAGAGCGGCACCCGGACATGGTCCGGGTATTGGAACGAAGTGAAAATCTTGGCATCCAGCGTAACTACTACGAAACGTTTGAACAATGCCGTGGAAAGTATATTGCGTGGCTGGATGCAGACGACTATTGGACGGATCCGGAGAAATTGGCGATCCAGGTGAAAACGCTCGAAGCGGATTCGTCGGTTGGTGCATGTTGTCATTTTGTTCGGTGGATCACGAAAGATGGAGAGTTAAGGCGGGAACGATATCCTTCTATGTCTCCTGGCAGCTATGGGCTTGATGAAATCATTCGCCACAATTTTGTGGCGTCCCCCTCAGTCGTTTTCCGTAACGGTATTCACCGCGGTCTGCCGCTTTGGTATTTTGAACTTGCGCCTATAACCGATTGGCCTATTTGGGTGTTGGCGGCCTTACCAGGGAAGATCGTTTTACTTGATCGCGTAATGGCCGACTATATGCTTACTCCTAGTAGTTCCTATATGAGTAAGGGCGAATTGTTTTGGTATTCGGAGGATGCTCGATTTTACGAACATATTGAGAGTATTCTCCCTTCCGCGTGGCACAGACTTGCACGGTCAGAGAAGGGCAAGCGATATGAGGCTATGGCGTATGCGCTAAGGAAGAAGGGAGAGTTCAGGGCGTCAAGTGTGGCGGCACTCAAAGCATTTCGCGCACCATCCTTTCTGGACAACTGCGGCAGCAAAACGAAGACGCTCTTTGCTTCCCTGATACGCGAGGCGCAGTGGCGGCTGCGGGCCAAGCCAATTGGGCCCAGGGAATAGGCTGAGATGGCTTTATCGTGCGCACTGGCTGAAAATACTTGGCCAGCCTCAGCTCACCGATCATGGCTTGCATCCGTGTCACACTGGCCTTGGCCTGCTTCTCGACCCTGTCCTCCCCAAAAACCACGGCTGCGCCCTCCTGCAACGGCGTCTTCCAGTCCGTGATCTGGTAGGGGTGAACTTAGATGGTAAGGATCTCTTCTTCAAGAGATTGCTTCTCAAAGAGGTCGGTGTAGTAGCCGCCACGAGCCAGGAGCTCTTCATGCGTGCCAAGTTCCGTGATGCGTCCGTCGATGAGCACGGCGATGCGGTCCGCGTTGCGCGCGGTGGATAAGCGATGGGCGATCAGAATGGTGGTGCGCCCCTGCATCACCTTGCGCAAGCCGGAGAGGATCTGCTCTTCGGTGTAGGTGTCGACGCTGGCGAGGGCGTCATCCAGGATCAGGATGGGGGGATTGGGAAGAAGGGCGCGGGCGATCGCGATGCGCTGCTTCTGGCCGCCGGAGAGCGTGATGCCTCGCTCGCCCACGATCGTGCGGAAGCCTTTGGGAGACTCCAGAATCTCATCGGCGATGTGGGCGATGCGGGCTGCGGCTTCCACCTGTTGCTCCAGCTCCGCTTCCTTGCCGGGGAATGCAGGAACGCCGAAGGCGATGTTGTCGGCGATGCTGGTGGAGAAGAGAAATGTCTCCTGCGGAACAAAGCCAATGGCGGCGCGCAACAGGTGCAAGGGGTAGTGGCGCAGGGGACGGCCGTCCAGGGTGATGGCGTTGGCAGAGTCACTGGGGGGATCGTAGAGGCGAGGAACAAGAGAGACCAGCGTGGATTTTCCGCTGCCGGTTGGCCCGACGATGGCCAGCGACGAGCCGGCCGGGATCTCCAGAGTGATGTCATGCAAGACCTGAGGGCCGGTGGGATAGGCGAAGTTCAGGTGATGGAAGGCGAGGTTGCCGACGATGGGGAGGGTGCGGACGGCTGCCGCCGAGTCGAACTGTGAGGTGGACGCAGGGGGTGGGTTGTTGAGCAGGCTGAGGTCGGCGAGGGAGTCGTCGATGCTGGGCATCTCGGTCATCAGTTCATTGATGCGGATGACCGATGCGGTACCGCGTTGGACTAGATTGACCACCCAACCGATGGCGATCATGGGCCAGGTGAGTTGCACCATGAAGACCATATAGGTGGTGAACTGGCCCACATTGATGCGGTGAAGGACGACCAGATGACCACCGACCAGGAGACTGACCACCAGGGAGAGACCGAGCACGAGTTCGAGGGTGGGCCAGAGCATGGCCATCAGGCGGGCCAGCCTGAGGCTGCGGCGGATGTACTCCTGGTTGGAGGTCTCAAAGGCGGCAATCTGCGCATCCTCCTGGGCAAATGCGCGGACGAGGCGCGCGCCGGAGAAGCTCTCTTCAGCCTGCGCCGAGATGTCAGAGAACATCGCCTGGATGCGTTCAAAGCGAGCGTGGATGCGGGCGCCGAAGTACTGCACCAGCACTGAAGCGAAGGGCAGAGGAAGGAAGGCGAACAGGGTGAGGCGGGGGGAGATGCGCAGCATGAAGGGCAACGCCAGCGCGGTGAAGACGAGGGTGTTGGCCGAGTACATGATGGCCGGCCCGAGTAACTGGCGAACCGCGCTCAGGTCATTGGTGGTGCGCGCCATAATGTCACCGGTGCGGTGACGCTGGAAGAACTCAGCCGGCTGGCGGGAGAGGTGGGCGAAGATATCGTTGCGGAGGTCGAACTCGATCTCACGAGAGGCGCCGATGATGATTTGCCGGGTGAGGTAGAGCGCGACGGCGGCTACGAGAGCGGTGAGGAACAAACGCAGCGCCAGGTGCTCCACTTTGGCCGCTGAGAGGTCACGCTGGATGTCATTGGTGGCTCCGCCGATGATGAGCGGAATCATGGCCTTCGCGGTGTTGTAGACGATGAGGGCCAGACCGCCAGCAAGCAGGTTTCGCCGGTAGCGGCGGAGATAGGGAAAGAGCGGCTTGACGCGGGAGAACATAGAGACGGAGGGTCGAGTGTAGGGTGTCGAGAAGAAACGGTGAACCTAAGATCGCCCTGCGAAGGGGCCATTGCCTTCTTCTCTACACTCTACACTCGATTCTCTATGGCTTATTTGGGGGACTGCGGATTGGCCGGCTGGGTTGTGGAGGACTGCGGATTGGCCGGCTGCGTTTTGGAGGGTTGGGCGGCGGCAGTTGGTTTGGGGGCAGGGTGAGCCGGCATGGAGCGGCGGAAGGGGATGGTCGGCTTCGGCATCTGGTCGCTCTGGCTGATGAGCTGGACGTCGAAGATCAGCTCAGACTTCGCCGGGATCATGGGAGGGCGGCCGGCTTCACCGTAGGCAAGCTGGTAGGGGATGTAGAGACGGCGCTTTCCGCCGACGTGCATGCCCTCAAAGCCGGTGTCCCAGCCGGGAATGACGCGGTGACTTCCATAGGGGAAGGTAATTGGCTCGCCGCGATCCACGGAGGAATCGAACTTCTTGCCGTCTGCCAGATAGCCGGTGTAGTGCACGGTGAGGTACTTGCCGGATTGGACCAGCGGACCGGCGCCGATCTGAGTGTCAACGTAGATCAGGGAGTAGGTGGAGCGCTTGCCAGAGAGTTCGTCGCGTACATCTGCGCTCAGCAGAGGAGAGGCGTAGTCCAGATGGGTATCTGGGACGTGGGTGAGCGTGTAGAGGATGCGCGGGCATGGCGCACTCGCCGGAAGCGCGGGGATTGCGGGTGAGATCCGCGGAGGTGTGGCGCAGCCGGCGGTGTGGGCGGTCTGCCCGGTGGTGTGATGAACGGTGTGGCTGGCGGCAGTCTGCGCACCCAGAGGCAGCGTAGCCACAGCCAGAGCAAGCGTGCAAAGAGGGAGGGTTGAGATTTTCATGTCGGGATTAGTTTAGCCGATCGAGCCCGGGCCCGGGAGCGTGATGCAGAGGGCGCTGAGGCAGGCTGCCAGCGGGGCGGATCTTCTGGGAGGGTTGGTCTTTTTTCTGCCATGACAGTGGTTCTGAGCCGACTTCTGCCGTTTGGAGCATCGATGGCATTTGGGAGTCTGGATAGGTCGAGGAGGATTGGAGCCGAATCGCGGAGAAACGGCCCATGCAGGTTCCGGTGTCTCGGTCGAAGGTGGGTGTCCGTCGGGCAGGGTGGTTCAACATCTGTGACCGCGTGATTTTGTTGCTGTCGCCGGACCTCTGGTGAGTCTTGGCGCGTGTGAGTTTCCAGCCGATGGGAGGGTGGTTGGGCCGCCCAACTTCTGGAAGCGACGGGATTCTTCTCTGGCCCTGGCATTGGCGTTGGCGAGAGGACGGGCCGATTCCCATCCCCGGCTAGCCCAGCCAAAGGGCGTGTTTCAGGCTGCGCCGTGCGGTGAAACGGTTCTGCACAGGGACCGCCGAGCTTCTCGCCGAACCAGTCCACCTGTTGCTGCGATCGATGGGGAACGTCATCCGTATCGCGGGAGGGGCTTGGAGATCGCGCGCCTCAGCAAGGCTTCTTGTTTGCTTGCCGAAATTCAATCGATTTTTCTATGCGTGTTGTGAGCCCCTCGAGACGGGTGCGGCGTCCTTTGCCCATGCTCTGAAGGCGCGCGCGCAAGCCTCGATGATCCGTAAGCCGTCTTGGGGTGAGCCGGTGTCGAACTGTTGACCTTGATGGTCTACGGCGTTGCTGACCATGGCCACAGACGAGATAGAAACGCCTCTGGCGTTTCCGAAAGCAAATAGAGATGCTGCCTGCATCTCCACTGCAAGGACGCCTTCCCTGGACCATTTTTCAAGTTGCGTCTTTGTCTCCCGGTAGGGAGCGTCGGTTGTCCACACGCTTCCGCAGACAACCGTCCAACCTGTTGCAGGCAACTCCCGTTCCAGGAGTGGGACGAGGGCTGGGGCTGGGGTGGCTACTTCCTTGCCGGCCGGCAGGTAATGCAAGGAAGTGCCTTCGTCACGAATTGCGCTCGTCACGACTACGAGGCACGGCAGCGGCAATTCCGGAGATATCCTGCCGGCGGAGGTCAGCCCGACGATGAGTTCTGCCCCGGCCGCCGCCAGTTGTTCGGCAACCAACACCGCATAGGGTCCGCCAATGGTTCGCGGGATGATGCCGCATGTGGCGCCTTCCAGGTTGATTGCAAACATCGCCGTGTGAAAGCAAGGCCACGGCTGGAAAGGCTTTGCGAGGCCATTTCCAACCAGCCAGTCTGTCAGATCTCCATCGAAGTCGAGAAAACACAGTGAGGGTACAGGAGCGTTCGGAATCTGCCGCGTGTGCCGGACGCTCTCTATCAGGTGCTTCGCCGTGAACGTGGACGGTTGCTCTAAGGGATGATGCAGGATTGGGCTATTGGAGGTGTCAGACGTTATGTCAGCCGTCAGGCCTCGCGGGTGGAATCCGGGTTATTGCTCAAGCGTGAAGTGGCAGTAAAGAAATTGCTGTGCCGCCCCAGACGGCGTCTGGTGCAATTCCAAGGAGCTTTCGAGCAGACGGAAGGGCGCGCCAAGCTCTCCATGAAGGGACTCCGCGTCATATCGCACGGCATCCAGGCCGCTGCATTTTGTAGGACCATCGGGCCCGAATGTGCTCACGATCAGGTGACCGCCCCGTCTCAGCGCTGAGGTCACCTTCTGAACATAAGTAAGCCGCTCCTGGGGCGTGGTTAAGAAGTGAAAGACCGCGCGGTCGTGCCAGACGTCGAAGGATTGCGTTGGAAGATTGGCTTGTGCCACATCCGCATGAAGCCATTGGACGGATCGCGCTGTGTCGCCCAGACGATTTTGTGCCACCTCGAGGGCGGTCCGAGAGATGTCAAGAACGGTAATCTTCCGGTATCCACGCTGGACGAGGTCATCCACCAGCGTCGACGCGCCGCCGCCAATATCGATGATGGATGCCGATCGATCTCTGCGCGTGGCTTGTTCAAGAAGCGTGAGAGATTGTTCCAGATGCGGCCGGAACCAGCTTACCTGGTTCGGCGCCTTCGTCGCATATACTTTGTCCCAATGTTGCTGCATAGCGATCATTGTATTTGTCCTTTGCCGTCCGCTGCCTTGCGGGTGGGCGAGTTCAGGTTATCTGTCGCGAT
This sequence comes from Acidobacteriaceae bacterium, assembly GCA_049977105.1. Lineage (GTDB taxonomy): Bacteria > Acidobacteriota > Terriglobia > Terriglobales > Acidobacteriaceae > Granulicella. The sequence goes on from JBMFGX010000008.1 coordinate 105,470, forward strand.
AGGGATGGCGTCGGATAAAGGGTAGCCGGCCTCGGTCTGTGCCGTCCACTGCGTACTAATGGGATTGCTAAGGAAGTTGCCCCCTGGGGTCCTGTGCATGCGGTTGCGGGCCTAGGTGGGAGCGCGGAGCAGGAGGTAGGTTCCGGCGATGGCGAAGAGCAGGTCTGGAGACCATGCGGCGAGGATCGCGGGAAGGGAGTTTACGTCACCCAGGTTCTCAAAGATGCCGGCGATGACCCAATAGCTGATGGCGACGCCGATGGCCGTGCCGATGCCGGCGATGCTGCCGCGCTTGCCGGCGAAGAGCGAGAAGGGAATCGCGAGGATGGCCAGCACCAGGGTCATGAGTGGATAGGCGAGTTTGCGGTTAAGCTGAACGCGCAGCCGCATGGTGTCAAAGCCACTCTGCTCGAGGTCGCGTATGTATTTGGAGAGTTCGCTAAAGGACATCTCCTGCGACTGACGATCTTGTTTCTTGAAGTAGCTGGGCCGCTCGTGGATCTCCGGAAAGGTGGCCAGGGTGAAGGGCTCGTAGCCGGTGATGGTTTCGCCCTGGAAGGTGCGCTGCCATCCATCTTCAAAGACCCATTGGTTGAGTTTGTCATCCCAGCGAACGCTGCGAGCAAAGATGCGGCGGGTGAGGTTGAAGGTGCCGGGCTGGAACTCGAAGACGGTGAGGTTGTCGAAGATGTTCCGGTCAGGATCGAAGAACTGGTAGTAGAAGATGCGGCTGGGCTGGGTTTGTCCGCCGCCGGAGCTGGTGGTGTCTCCCGACATCCATTTGCGATCGGGACGGAGAAAAGTCTGGGCGGGCTTGCCTTTGATCTGGGAGAGCAGCGCCTCCTGACGGCGATTGGCGACGGGCAGGTAGGTCTCATCGAAGACAAAGAGCAGAGCGGAGAGCAGCGTGGCGACCACCAGCATGGGAGCAACGATGCGGTAAAGACTGATGCCGGCAGACTTCATCGCCGTCAGCTCGCTGTTGCGGTTGAGGGTTCCGAAGGTGATGAGAACAGCGACCAGCGAGCAGAGTGGAAGGACGGAGTTGATGATGAAGGGGATCAGGTTGATCAGGTAGTCGCCCACCACGGAGAGCGGAGTGCGGTAGCGGAGGATGTCGCCGATCAGCTCGAAGAAGGTAAAGATGATGAAGAGGATGATCAGGGTGACGAGAACCAGGAGGAAGTTACGCAGGAAGCTCCCCATGACGTACTCATCCAGGATGAGCGGGAAGTGGATGCCGAGGGCGCTGCGCAGGCGCTGCATCGGGCCGCCCTCGCTGTGGGGCTGCGGAGCGTTGCCGGCTGCATGGGAGTGGCGATGGTTGCGCAGGCGATCGAAGAGCCTGGAGATCCCCCTGCCGATGCTGGAGAAGATCTCCAGCACGGCTCCGCCGCGGGAGATCTGCTGCAGCAAGATCAGACCAGCGAGGGCGAAGAGGATGTTGGCGCTCCACACCCCCAGCGCCGCGGAGAGCTTGTCCTGGCGCGCCAAGGCAATGCCCATGGAGGAGAGGAAGTAGTAGACGAAGACCAGGCCGAGGGTGGCGACGAAGCCGGCTCCTTTGCCGCCGCGTTTGGACGAGAGTCCAAGAGGAACGCCCACCAGCATGAGCACCAGGCAGGCGGTGGGAAAGGCGAAGCGGTAGTTGAGCTCGATGCGGTAGGGCCGCGAACCCTCCCCGGGGTCCTGGGCCAGAGCCCAAAGATCACGCGTGTTCAGGGCGTGCATGGGGGTGTCGCGACGGCTCAGGTGGGAGTCTTCCTCCTGCGGGGTGGTCTGCATGGGGAGTTCCGTGCTGACAAAGGTGGAGATGTCGTATTGGCCGGGATTGGAGAGAGAGATGTCATGGCGGCTGCCGTTGGAGAGCTCCAGGCGAAGGGTCTGAGGGCCCCCGCTGAGCACCGTGGCGCTGTTGGCGGTGATGATGTGGGGGTTGGCCGGCTTGCTGAGGTCGGCCAGGAAGACGTGACGCCAGAGCGCGGTGCCGTTGGCTCCGGGGATGACGTCTTGTGCGTAGAGGACGTAGTTCTTGAAGTCTTCATAGAAGACCCGCGGCAGGACCTCGACGGTGGCCTGGCTGGTCTTGCTGGCGTTCTCATAGTCCAGGAGCGCGCTTGCGGCGCGGGGCGCTACATAGAGCGAGTTGGCCAGGCCGATGAGCCAGAAGACGATGGCGAAGATGCTGACGATGCGGACAAAGGCGAGCACGCCTACGCCCGAGGCGCGCATGGCGGTGACTTCGCTGTCAGCGGCCAGGCGGCTTAGGCCAAGAAGAATGCCCACCAGCACGGCCATGGGGATGGTAAACGAGAGGAAACCCGGCAGCAGATAGCCGATGAGGCGGAGGATGTCCAGGGGTGAGGCGACGCCACGCACGGTAAGCTCCATGAGCGGGAGCAGATAGCGCATGAAGAGGATGAAGGTGAACAGAACGCCGCCAAGCAGGGCGTAGCCGGTGATCTCACGGAGGATGTAGCGAGTGAAGATGCGCACGTTAAATCCGCCGGGGGCGGTGGTTCAAGTGTATCGCGTGGCGGCTGGGCTCAAGAAGGGTTGCGTGGCTTGGGGTGAGATCAGGCGCTGGGCAGGCGGCGGAGGCGGAGCGAGTTGGTGAGTACGCTGACCGAGCTGAGAGCCATGGCGGCGCTGGCCAGGATGGGGCTGAGCAGGATGTGAAAGCGGGGGTAAAGGATGCCGGCGGCCAGAGGGATTCCGATGAGGTTGTAGACCATGGCCCAGCCCAGATTCTGGCGCATGATCCGCACGGTGCGGCGGCTGATGCGAATGGAGAGCGGAATCAGGGACAGGTCGTGGTGGAGAAGGAGGACGTCGCCGGCTTCTCGAGCCAGGTCGGCTCCGGAGGCCATGGCGAGGCCGGCGTCGGCCTGAGCGAGCGCGGCTGCATCATTGATGCCGTCACCGACCATGGCTACTCGGTGGCCGGCGGATTGAAGGCTGCGGATGGCGGCGAGTTTGTCTGCAGGGAGCAGATGGGCTTGCACATCGTGGATTCCCGCCTGTTGCGCGATGGGAGCGGCGGAGGCGGCAACGTCGCCGGTAAGCAGAAGGGGATGAACGCGCAGGCTTTGGAGTTGCGCCACCGCGGCGCCGGCGCTGGGGCGGAGTTCGTCGGTGGCGAAGAATGCGGCCTGCGGGATGTCGTCGAGGAGAAGATAGAGAGGCGTGGCGGTGCTCAGGTCGCTGGGGGCTTGCAGTTCGACGGGTGGAGCGCTTTGTGGAGTCTCTTGTGGCGTGCTGTGCAGGGCAGAGGAGGAGAGCAGCGCGGCGTTACCCAGGGCCAGACGGTGGGTTTGGCCGTTGGCCAGTTCGACTGTGGCCGTGATGCCTGTGCCGGGAAGGGTGTGGTGATTGGAGATGGTGGGAGGGGAGGGAAGGTTGGTGGCTCCCGTGGCTTGCTGCTGAGCGTCAGCGTAGGCGACGACGGCCTGGGCCAGGGGGTGGTTGGAGAGGCGCTCCGCAGCGGCTGCGCAGGAGAGAAGCGTGGGGAGGTCGAGGATGGGGTGATGGACCAGGGCAAAGGCGGCGATGCGGGGGCGGCCTTCTGTGAGAGTGCCGGTTTTGTCCAGGGCGATGGTATCCACCCCGGCTAGTCGTTCCAGGGCTTCGCCGCCCTTGATCAGCAGACCGGACTGAGCCGCGCGGCCGAGGGAGACGGTGATGGCTGCAGGGACGGCGAGTCCCATGGCGCAGGGGCAGGCGATGATGAGAACCGAGATGGCGATGGACAGGGCGCGGCTGAAACCTTCATGATGGCCTCCGGTGTTCTGGGCGACGGACCAGATGAGGAAGGTGAGAGCGGAGAGGCTGAGGACGGTGGGAACGAAGATGGCGCTGGCGCGGTCTGCCAGGCGCTGCATGGGCGCGCGGCTGGACTGGGCTTGCTCCAGCAGGCGGCGCATCTGGGCGAGAGTGGAGTCCTGGCCTACGGCGGTGGCCTGCAGCACGAGCGGCCCGTCAAGGTTCAGGGTGCCTCCGCAGACGCTTTCGCCAATGGAGCGGGTCACGGGCAAGGGCTCGCCGGTGAGCATGGACTCGTCGACGGAGCTGCGGCCATCGAGGATCAGGCCGTCGAGCGGAATGCGATCCCCGGGCAGGACGCGGATGATGTCCTTGGGCATGATGGCGGAGACGGGGAGGATGGTCTCCGGGAGGCGGCTGTAGTCGATGGGCGCAGAGCTTTGGCCGGGGTTGGCGTCTGCGGGAAGATCAAGCAGGCGGGCGTCAGACGATTCAAGCCGGGCAAAGCCGCGCAGGGCGCTGGTGGCGCGAGCGCGGGCGCGGGCTTCCAGCCAGCGTCCGACGAGCAGAAAGGCGAGGATGAAGACCACCGCTTCGTAGTAGACATCCGAGGACAGGCCGTGGCGAACACAAAAGGCGGGGGCGACGGTGGCGGCGAAGGATGCGGCGAAGGCTGCCAGGGTGCCCAGCGCGACCAGGGTGTTCATGTTGGTGGCGCGGTGGCGTGCTGCTCGCCAGGCGGCGGAGTAGATCTCTGGGGCAGCGAAGAGCATGGTGGCCAGGGATAAGCCGCAGAGGAGCCAGCGGAGGGTTTGCGCAGGCAGGAGATGGATGCCCGCCGCAGAGGAAGAGTTGGAGGCGGAGAGCAGCATGGAGAGCGCCATCGCAATACAGCCCGTGAGCAGGGCGAGGATGGCGCGCAGTCCCAGGTGATGGCTTTCGGTCTCTTCCGCTGCGTCAGACGCGGAGGCGACGGTTGCTGCAGAATCAGCCGGGGTTTGGCTTGAGTCCGCGGGCAGAGAGGCGCTATAGCCGGAGTTGTGCACGGCCTGGATGAGGGCCAACGCATCGAGAGGAGCTTCAGAGGAGATCTGGGCGGTGTGCGCCATCAGGTTGACGCTGGCCGAGCGAACGCCGGGTACGGCCTGCAGCGCCTTCTGCACGTGAATCTGGCAAGAGGCGCAGGTCATGCCCTGGATGCGCAGTAGCTGCTCGCTCATGCGGTTGGCTCGACGAGGGTTGGATAGCCCGCCGTCGTAAGAGCCTGTTGAAGTGTTTCAGGTTCGGCGGTGGTGGTGACGCGGGCGCTGCCGATGCGGACCTCATCCGCGTGGGTTCCGGGTAGGGCGTTGAGAGTCTGCGTGACATGACGGATGCAGGAGCCGCAGTGCATGTTTTCGATGCGAAGGGTAAGAGTGGACATACTTATAGGATGCTCCTATGGGGCGGCAGTTGCGACACAAACTGTCTCCACCGATGGGTGGATGCGCGTAGTATGCCACGGGAAGGATTTCCCTGGCGAATGGGGGATGGGTTTGCGTGGCAGCGTCAGCGGCGGGGTGGTTGGGGCGTCTTTGCTGGGGATCCAGCGGCTTGGAGGCGCGGGGGGCGGGAGGGTACGCCCATGGGCACAGTTACTCTGATTCAGCGGCAGGATGCAGTGGTCAGTGAGCCGTTTCCGGTTCGGGCAGGAAGCGATAGCCGACGGCGCGAATGGTGAGCAGGTGAATGGGCTTGGCCGGGTCTGGTTCAAGATAGCGGCGCAGGCGGACGATGAAGTTGTCGATGGCGCGTGTGTCGGTGTCTTCCCTGACGTGCCAGACGTTTTCCAGGAGTTCAGAGCGGGAGATGATCTTGCCGGGATGTTCAAGCAGATAACGCAACAACTCTGCCTCCATCACGGTGAGATGGATGGTCCTGGCCTCAGGATCTTCAGGGTGATGGGGTCGAATCTCCAAGGCGTCCAGATCGATGATGTGGCCGGGGAGGGTGAAGCGGTTGGTTGCCGGGAGGGTATGCGGAGACAGGGTATTGGACTGTTGCCACTGCATGCGGCGGAGCAGGGCGGCGAGGCGAGCGAGGAGGACGCCCAGGTCAAAGGGTTTGGGGAGGTAGTCGTCTGCGCCGGCGGCAAAGCCGGCGACGATATCTTCACTGCGGCCACGCGCAGTCAGCATTAAGACCGGGGTATAGCAGCCCGAGTCGCGAAGGGCTCGGACGATGGAGAAGCCGTCGCGGCCGGGCAGCATGACATCGAGCAGGATGGCGGCGGGACGGTGTTCCGGCGCGCCGCGCGCAGCGTCCAGCAGCCAGCGCAAGGCGGCCTGGCCGTCCGCCTCATGGTGGGCGCGGTAGCCTTCGGCTTCCAGATTGAAGAGCAGGCCCTGGGCAAGGTGCTCTTCATCTTCAATGACAGCGATCAAGAGGCGGGGCGGGGTCATAAGAGCAGGGTGAGGGCCTAGGGATGGAGAAGCGACTTCAGAAGCACGGTAAGGCCCGCCCATGTGATCTGTACGCCAATGCAGAAGAGGAAGAAGGCGACAACGCGAAGGATGCCGTGCGCCGTGGAGGGCGAGATCACTTTCGTGATGTGGGGAGCGTTTGCGTAGGCCAGGTAGATGAGAAGGGCCATCGAGAGGATGGCCAGGATGATGCCGCTATGTGCGATGAGGGTGCGGGAGAGGGTGTCCTGGGTGGCCTGCGCGCTGAGCGTAAGGGTGACCACGATGCAGCCTGGACCTACGGTGAGAGGAAAGGTGAAGGGATAGAACGATCTTTCAGAGAGAGAGGTAGAGATGCTCTGCAGGTCACTTTCTTCTACCTGCGACTTTTGCTGGTCGGTACTGGAGGAGGTGCTGGCCTGATTGAGCAGAGACCAGCCCATGGCGGCGATGACCAGTCCTCCGGAGACCTGCACGATAGGCAGAGAGACGCCGAAGAAGTTGAGGATGGCGGAGCCGATCAGCTCAATGGTGCCGAAGAAGATGAGGACGTTAATGGCAATACGCCGGGCCAGTGAGCGGTAAAGATGCAGGGGCACCGGGCCGACGAAGCCGACGATGAGCAGTGCCGAGCCCAGCGGATTGACGAGCGGCAGAAGGGCGCTGAAGGCGAGGGCGAAGAACTTCCAAAGCAAAAAGATATTCAGATATTTCATTGTGTTTTGGGAGGCAAATCTCCAATAAAGAGAGGTAGTTTCAGTTGGAAGGTGCTTCCTTTGCCTGGCCCGTCGCTTAGGGCCTGGATGCTGCCGCCATGCTGGCGAGCGATGGTGTGGACCAGGAAGAGACCAAGGCCCGTACCCTTGATCTTAACCTGATCGTTGGAGGGAGCGCGGTAGAAGCGTTTGAAGATGTGCTTCAACTCGCGGGGGCGCAGGCCCAGACCAGTGTCGGAGATGGAGAGGACGACCCAGGTGTAGCGTTGAATGGTGAGGTTGCAATGGATGCGAACACCCTGCGGAGAGTATTTTACAGCATTGTCGAGCAGGTTGAGAATGGCGGTGCGCAGGTCTTCGATATTGGCCAGTACGAAGAGCCGGACGCTGCCCGGGACCTCATCGAGTGTGATGTTTTCCTGCGGCAGATGGTGGCGGGTAAGCACGGTAGTGATGCAGTCTGCAACCAGGGGATGGAGTTCCACGCGGGTGCGCTGCTGGACACGCTGGCGCTGACCGAGTTCGCCGGCCTTGAGGACAGTTTCCACGGTAGCGAGGAGGCGGTCGCTGTCCTGGCGCATGATGGCGTAAAAGCGTTTGCGTTGCTCTTCGTCGCCGGGGTGTCGCTCCAAGGTGTCCAGGTAGAGTCGGATGCTGGCGATGGGCGTTTTGAGCTCATGGGTCACCGCCTTCAAGAAGGAGTCCTGACGCTCATTGCGGCGCACCTCGCGGACCAGGAAGACGGTGTTGAGCACCAGGCCGGCGATGAGGATGGAGAAGAGAATCACGCCCAGGAGGTCGAGGGCGATGCGACGGCTGTTGTGGTGAATCCAGGTGATGTTGAGGATGACGGCTACGGCGGTGAGGCACACGCCGAGCGTGATGAAGAACGCTTTGGCTCCGCGGCGTCGGGTGAGATTCATACATTGATGAGCATAGAGCATTCAGGCCCACCCGGAAGAACCGAGTGGGCCTGAAGAAAGTGAGCGGTTGGTGTCAGTGCTGGAAGTCTGATCTGTGCTCTAGGCTCCGGCGGGTTTGGGATCGTTGTGGTCGAACTTGGCGATCTGGACCTTTTGGGCGAGGCCGATTTTGGAGAGCAGCCAGATGCCGTAGTAGTTGATATCGAACTCGTACCAGGTGAGGCCGTGACGGGCGCTGACCGGATGGGCGTGGTGGTTGTTGTGCCAGCCTTCGCCGCCAGTAAGGAGTGCGACCCACCAGTTATTGCGCGAGTCGTCCTTGGTCTCAAAGCGGCGTTTGCCCCACATATGGGTGGCGGAGTTGACCAGCCAGGTGGCGTGCAAGCCGAGAGTGACCCGCAGGAAGGTTCCCCAGAGCAGCATGCCGATGGCGCCGACGACGCGATGGCCAGGGTCAAGCGCGGCGCCCAGAGCGATCTGGATTAGACCGGTGGCGATCAAGGGAATGTAGTGATACTTGGAGAGCCAGACGTGGACGCGGTCACGGGTGAGGTCTGGGGCGTAGCGGCCCAGAAGGGCAGTTTCAGAGTGGAGCGCGCGGCCGGAGAGGATCCAGCCGGCGTGTGCCCACCAGGTGCCGTCGTGAGGAGTGTGAGGGTCGCCCTCCTGGTCAGAGTTCTGGTGATGAACACGATGTGTGGCCACCCAGAAGATGGGACCACCCTCCAGGGCGAGACAGCCGCAGGCGGTGAGGAAGTACTCCAGCCAAGCGGGGGTCTTATAGCCGCGGTGGGTGAGCAGGCGGTGGTAGGCCATACCAATCCCTACGTTGATGGCAAAGAAGTACATGATGCAAAAAGCTGCCAGGTTCTTCCAGGAGAAGAAGAAGAGAGCTGCCAGGGCGCCAAGATGGAACAGTCCCATGGCAATGGTTGTGATCCAGTTCACGTGGCCCTGCTGATAGCTGCGTCCCATGCGGAGATCCTGTTTGATCTTGAGTTGGATCTCTTGAGCGGCAAGCAGAGCGCCGGCGGGGGTTGCAGGGGTGGCAACTGCCGGTTCAACGTCGATTAAGGTTGAATTCATCGTAGGCATTTCGTCCTTGGAAATAAGTGGGACTTTTACCGTCCTGTTGCTGACGATACGCGGAGAAAGGGGCGGCATGTGTAAGACATTTGTAATGGTGTGGGAAGACCGCACGGGCGAATGTGCAACGGAAGTGCGCTTTGCTTGCGAGGTGAGGTGGTTTTGCGGGTGTTAACCGGGTGAGAGTGGGTCAAGCGCAGGAGAGAGCACGCGCCCAGAGGAAGAACGCAACAGGAAGTGGAAGACAGGAAGTGGAAGAGAGCTTCCCGGCGCATGGGGACTATGCAAACGGCACAGGGGTGAGATGTGCAGGGTCAGGCACGGCTTCACGATGGGGTTTGTGGAACGGATGGCTGGACGAAGACGAGCAGAGGGGTTTTTCTGGGGATGATGCAGGAACGAGGTGTGGACGAGGCTTGCGCGCGACGGCGAGAGGCGGGGGATCAGGCAGGGACCAGATCTTCTCCAACGTCTGCATCTTCCACAGAGTCCGTACGATTCCTCTCTGCGGTGGGGACGGCGGCCTCTGCCTGCTGCAGCAACATCCCGACGCCGGTAGAGAAGACGGTGGTGAGAAGGAGGCACTCGGTAGGCTTCCAGGCGCCATGGAGGTTGACAGCGATGAGATTGGCGAGGAAGAAGACGCTGAAATAGGTGATGACAGCACGGGCGTTGACGTCACCGCGGGTAAAGAAGCGCCAGGTGACCAGAGCCATGGGAATGGCCAAGGGGGCGGCATCATACTCCATGATGCGCGGGTTGAGCAGGATCGTGCCGATGAGGAGAACGGGCATCCATTGCTGCAGGGTGAGCCTGCCGGCAAGGTATTGACGGGAGAGATGGAGGAGTAGACCGCCGATCACGGCTGCGTAGAGCAGATAGAAGACGATGGAAGAGGGTGTATACGACCGGCCATAGTGAACGAGCAGGTAGCTGAAGATGCCGGCGGGGCTGGAGCCAAAGTCGTGGTTGTAGGTGAACTGCAGTTGCACGGCCTGTATGAAGTGCAGGAAAAGCGTGGGCAGAAGCCGGGACTGGATTGCGAAGACTCCGAGGCCGAGAGAGGCTGTGATGCTGACCGGCAGGCAGGAGCGACGGTCAGAGAACAGCGGTATGGCCAGCAGTGTGAGCAGTGGAGGCTTGAAACAGGAGGCGATGAAGATGGCGAGGTAGCACCAGCGCCAGATGCCGCGTCGCCAGCCGTAAGCGGCGCCCAATAGAACCAACGCGTAGAGGATGAAGGCGATATTCCCGCTCAGGATGGTGTCATGCGCGAGCAGGCCAGGGCAGAAGACAGCCAAGGGTGCGATCAGCGTGATGAAGGTCTGTTCGGTCGGTTCCCGGGCGCGGGTTGTGACCCAAAGGACGGAGAAGACGCCAGCGACGAGGACAAGCCAGTAGAGGGAGCAGGCCACCCACGCAGGGAGCCAGCCAATGAGCCGCAGCAGTGGAAGCGTAATCGGAGCGTAGACGTAGCTGCAGGGTGGGTAGGCGCCGGGATGCTGGGCCAAGGTCTGGTGGAAGGCTTCTTGACGCGCCATAGCGTCAAGATAAGGATCATGGCCAGCGTGAAGCGAGGTGATGGCGTTGTTATAGATGACGATGTCATAGCCCGCAGGGTCGGTGCGGTTCCATATAGGAATGGTGATAAAAGCTAACAGCCAGAAGACGACGGCGATAGCACGACACCTGGCGTTAAGAAACATTGCGTCGATTCTAATACCCTCTGGCGCCGGGGGATAAGCCCGGACCCTAGTGAATTAACTGCGCTTTCCACGAAATTTTTTATCTGGGATGGATGGTCGTGGTTCTTACCCTGGCTTGACGAGCCACTGATGGCGCACTGCGGAGGATGTCGTTAGCGTTTGGGGATGTCAGTTTTTTCGATCAAAGATGCATGCAAGGTTTGACATATGAAGATAGACGCGATCTTTGAGGGAAAGTTTTCCTGCAGCGATGTTTCAGGTCCTTATTAGCGCAGAAAAGTACTAAGCTCTGTTGCGGCAGCACGCAGTGGAGGCAGAAAGCGAGTCTGCATCTCCAACATGGGGATTCGAGGAGCATGGCCACTGAGGTTCACCACGGCCACCACGCGTCCGTTGCTTGCATAGATGGGTACTGCAATCGAGCGGAGGCCGATCTCATACTCCTGATCCACCAGGGCATAGCCGTTGCGGCGTACATTGCGCAGGGCCAAGCGGAGCTTGTCGATGGAGTTGATGGTGCGGGGTGTGTATTGGGTAAGAACCAGACGGGAGAGAACTGCTTCAAGCTGGTCTTGGGGAAGATAGGCGAGCAGAACACGGCCCATGCTGGTACAGAAGGCTGGCAGGCGCGAGCCGATATGCAGGTCCACGGACATGACGCGGGTGACGCTGCTGCGAGCGATGTAGACGATCTGGTCTCCGTCCAGTGTGGCTACCGAAAAGCTCTCGTGATAGACGTTGGACATCCGCTCAAGGATGGGTTGGGCGGCGTTGGCCAGCGTACTGGAGGCGGTGTAGGTATTGGCCAGGGAGAGCATCTTGGGGCGCAAGGAGTAGCGCTGGGATTCATCGGCGCCGGCGAAGCCAAGCTTTACAAGGGTATAGAGGCAGCGACGGACCGCGGCGCGGGAGAGACCTGTGCGCACGGAGATCTGAGAGATGGTCATCTGCGGCGTCTGGGGGGTAAAGGATTCGATTACCACCAATCCCCTGGCCAGGGATGCCATAAAGTTCGGGTCTCCAGTGTAGGAACTAAGCGCTGCACCGGGAAGGACCTTGGTCTTCGTAGGAGGTGCGGGCGACGGGGCTATGGCGGCAGGTGACAATCAAGGCCTCCTCGAGATGCTCCAGATGCTATGAATCAGGCAACCACCTGAGATCTGAGGAGCTTCAGGCGATTGCCGCTCTCTCTCTACGATAAACGCACGATCATTTGAATGCAATTGCTTGCCACCTAGTTTTGTTTTGTTGTTTTCCAGGAGGCAAGCCATTGCACGGGTTGGGTGGATGACGGTCAGGACCTGTCGCCTTCTGGGGGATGCGGCTAAAGGCGGCTATTTGTGAGTGCGATAGAGGCGAACCAGATTTGAGGTGGAGGTGTCGTGAGTCAGGGATGGTTCAGACGCAGATTCAATCTCTCCTAAGATACGAGTTGCCAATACTTTACCAAGCTCGACTCCCCATTGGTCGAAGGAGTCGATGGACCAGATGACACCCTGGGTGAAGACAGAGTGCTCGTAGAGGGCGATCAGTGTCCCAAGGGTGTAGGGAGTAAGGCGTTCGGCCAGAAGGACGTTCGAAGGCCGGTTACCGGCGAAGACCTTGTGCGGGATCAGGTTTTCCGGGACACCTTCGGCACGGACCTCATCGGCAGTTTTTCCGAAGGCCAGGGCCTCGGCCTGGGCGAAGATGTTGGCCATGAGCATGTCGTGATGGCGTCCCAGAGGATTGATGCTCTTGTAGAAGCCGATAAAGTCGCAGGGAATGAGACGGGTGCCCTGGTGAATGAGCTGGTAGAAGGAGTGCTGGCCGTTGGTTCCGGGTTCACCCCAGTAGATGGGGCCGGTATCGGCATCTACGGGTGAGCCGTCCTTGGTGACGTGCTTGCCGTTGGACTCCATGGTGAGCTGCTGCAGGTAGGCAGGGAAGCGCTTGAGGTACTGTTCGTAGGGCAGGATGGCGACGGTCTGGGCGTTGAAGAAGTCGGTGTACCAGACGGTGAGCAGTCCAAGCAGGGCGGGAAGGTTCTTTTCGAGGGGGGTGGAGCGGAAGTGAACATCCATGGCGTGAAAGCCGTCGAGCATAGCACGGAAGTTCTCTGGTCCGATGGCGATCATGGTGGAGAGGCCGATGGCGGAGTCCATGGAGTAGCGGCCGCCGACCCAGTCCCAGAAGCCAAACATGTTGGCGGTGTCGATTCCGAATTTAGCTACCGCTTCGGCGTTGGTGGAGATGGCGACGAAGTGGCGGGCGATGGCCTCGATCTGCTTGAGCCGGCCGAGCGTCCAGGCGCGTGCGGAGTGGGCGTTGGTCATGGTCTCCAGCGTGGTAAAGGTCTTGGACGCGACCAGGAAGAGGGTCTCTTCCGGATCGAGATCATGTACGGCCTCCGTGAAGTCCGTACCATCGACGTTGGAGACGAAGCGGAAGGTGAGTTCGCGCTGGGAATAGTGCCGCAGGGCCTCGTAGGCCATGACGGGGCCAAGGTCGGAGCCGCCTATGCCGATGTTGATGATGTTGCGGATGGGCTTGCCGGTATATCCGAGCCATGCGCCGGAGCGAATCTGATTCGCGAAGGCGGCCATCTTGTCCAGAACCTGGTGAACGCCGGGGACGACATCCTCTCCGTCGACGAGGATGGATTGAGACCGGGGAGCGCGCAGGGCGACGTGGAGGACTGCGCGATTCTCGGTGGTATTGATCTTTTCGCCGGAGAACATGGCTTCGGTTTGTTCGCGCAATCCGGATTGATTTGCTAATTTGATCAGGAGATTCAGGGTTTCATCGGTGATGCGATTTTTGGAGTAGTCCAGGAAGAGGCCGCAGGCCTCAGTGGTGAAACGGTCGCCGCGGGCAGGGTCGGCCTTGAAGAGGTCGCGCAGGTTTTGGTGGCGGAGGGATTCGGCGTGTTGTTGAAGCGCCTTCCAGGCTGGGCGAGATGCCAGCGGAGTGATTTGGTCAGTCATGTACTTCCTCTCCTGATGGTTGAGTGTGTGCGGGTTGAGCCGGGTTACCGGAATAGGCGGCTCGGGACGCCTAACTGGCTGATGTCATTTGATCACCGGCGGAGGCCGACGAGTTCCAGAGACGTTAGATGCAGGAACAGTGGTTTGCCGGTTCCTGTGGTTTTTGATGAATTGTTGGCGAATAAGGGAGGGAAGGGGTGATCGGCTGTGGGACGAAGGGATGGTATCTCCGCTGATCTTTGGATATTCGTTGGGATTTCTGGGTTCCCGGAGGCTAGGGTACGGTGATGGAAGCAGTGCTGAAAGGAGTTCTCTTGCTGCAGAACGTTTGGCTGGCGGTCAAATGTCCGCGGAGTTGATCCGGGCGAGACGCGCGCGAGGCTTGAGTCTTTGGAGAGTGCCGCCGACGAGATGAATTTGGGACAAACAGTAAACGAGCGACCGCCTTGCAGGCGGCCGCTCAGGTTTGGGAGGGTTAGAGTTCGGGAGTGTGCAGCGGTCTCTACTGAAGTAGTTCCGTGCAGTTGGTGCCGCCTTTGGGATCGAAGCGAATCTCTCCATTTTCATCGGTGCAGAAGCCGCGGTTGCCGCTGTGTCCAACGGAGTTGGGAACAGCGGTGATCTGATAGCTGTTGTACTGATCAACGTTATTGATGGTGGTCTTGGCGCAGTTGCTGACGGTAAAGGTGTAGCCGGCCTTGTGTCCGCTGGCCAGGTCATCGGGGATAAGTTGGGCCGCTTCAGCGCTCGGTGGGCCGGAGCCGATCTTGCCGCCCAGCGCGGTCAAAGAGCAGGCAAATCCGTGATCTGGATAGGTAGAGTTGTACTGGCCCTCCATCTCATTGAGCATGCGCAGACTGGCGATGGCGGAGGTCTCATTGCCGCGGCGGATGACCGACTGCATGGCGGGAATGGCCAAGGTCAGCAGGATCAGAATCACAGACATGACAATGAGCAGTTCAACCAGGGTAAAGCCGGATTCATGACGTTGAGTGGGAGTGTTCATACATGCCTCGCAGAGCCGGACGAGCGCTCAGGTTTTCCAGTTTCAGAGTATAGACGTTTCCGGCTCCGTGATGACAGCATCTCGATGCCAGGGCCTCTGCGAGGATGGGGGCTTCGTGGCGTTCTTACGGCAGCGGCGACGCCATTCGGCCAGGCTAGCATCCGAGGTCAACCCGAGTGAGCTTGAGTGAGCCCAGGTTGCCGAGCAGGGTGAGCGCCAGATGCTCAGGTTGCAGGAGTTCGTTGGCCAGAGTCTGGATATCCGCAGCGGTGACGGCGTCCACCGCCGCGGTGATCTCATCGAGCGAGAAGAATCGGCCCCAGTACATCTGTTGGCGGGCGAGGGAGGACATGCGCGAGCCGGAGGTCTCCAGGCCGAGGACCATGTTGCCTTTGAACTGGGACTTGGCGCGCTGGAGTTCCTCGCCAGTGACGGGGTGTTGGCGGATGCGGGTGAATTCGGCGAGGGTAAGGTCAAGCACCTGGCGGGTGTTGGCCGGTGAGCAGCCCGCATAAACGGCGAGGGAGCCAGTGTCGCGGAAGGGGTTGAGCTCGGAGTAGATGCTGTAGGCCAGGCCGCGATCCTCGCGAATGGACTGGAAGAGCCGGGAGCTCATGCCGCCACCCAGGATGGAGTTCAGCAGGTAGGCGGTGTAGCGCAGGGGCGAGGCCACCGGGGGCGAGGGAACTGCGAGGCAGAACTGCACCTGCTCGAGAGATTTCTTTCGCTTGAGGGTGATGTGGGGCGTTGTGCGCGGAGCATGGGAGCGTGCGATCTTTTCTCCCGAGCCTGGGGCCAGGGAGCGGAAGGAGGCTGCCACCTGCGCTACGAATTCTTCGTGGTGAAGGTTGCCGGCGGCAGAGAAGACCATGTTCGCCGGGGTGAAGCGACGGGCGTACTCGGAGCGCACAATCTGCTGTGTAAAGCTGGAGACCGTTGGTGCTGTGCCAAGGATGGGTCGGCCCAGAGCGTCGTTGGGCCAGAAGTTCCGGGTAAAGAGGTCGTGGACGAGGTAGTCGGGGTTATCCTCATCCATTTTGATCTCTTCAAGGATGACCCCTTGCTCCCGGGAGATGTCTTCCGGGGTGAAGGTGGGGTGGAGCACGAGGTCTGCAAGCAGATCCAGTGCGGCAGGAAGGTTCTGGTCGAGGAGCTTGATGCTGAAACAGATCGTCTCCTTGCCGGTGAAGGCATCCAGATTGCCACCGATAGCGTCGACCTCGCGGGCAAACTGCTGGGCTGAGCGGGTGGTGGTTCCCTTGAAGACCATGTGCTCGATGAAGTGGGAGATGCCGTTGAGTTCCAGAGGTTCGTCGCGGGAGCCGCAGTCGATCCAGACGCCCATGGCGATCGAGCGCAGATGGGGCATGCGCTCGGTGAGGACCAGAAGGCCATTGGGGAGGGTGGTGGTGCGGATGTCACGCAGGTGAGGAGCGGGGGCGGAGAGGATCGCATTCTCAGCGACGGGAACGGAGATGGGCATCCGGATCATTGTTTCATGATTGCGCAGGAGCGACATCATCCCCATCGGTTGTGGCGATCGTACGTTGATGAAACAGGACTTGCCAGCCGGTGGGTGTCTGTTGCCAGATGGTTGCGCGGCGGGTGACACGCTGGGATTGCTGGAGGGTGTAGGTGAAGAGATAGTTATCGGCGCTCAGAGGAAGGACCGCGTGGTGGGAGGTGAGCCAGCCTGCCTCCAGGGCGTCCACGGGAGGAGAAGTTGTGAAGAGTTGAAGGATGAACTGACGGCTGTAGCGGCGACCGGAGGCGCCCACCTCCCAATAGCCGGGCGCCATGGTGGCGGGCTTGTCGCGGCGATGGAAGATGGGTTCGCGGCAGCGGAGTTCCTCAAGGATGGGAAGAAGTTCGGCGCTGGTGTAGGTGAAGACCCTGGAAGGGGGCATGGGGGGTGATGGTACAGCAGTAAACTGAGGTGATGGAGAAGCGTGCTCTCTTTGGATTGAATCTGGCGGAGTTGACCGGACTGATGGAGTCGCTGGGACAGAAGCCCTATCGCGCGCGGCAGCTCTTTGAGGCTATCTACAGGCAGCGTATGACCTCGCTGGATGCAGTGACCACCCTGCCGGAAGGGCTGCGGGAGCAGTTTAGCGCGGGGGGGTGGGTGGTGGGCCTGCCGGTGATGGCACAGACCGCAGTGAGCGTGGATGGAACCGAGCGCTATCTGATGCGGATGGCGGATGGTGAGACGGTAGAGACGGTGTGGATGCCGGATGGGGATGGGGGAGAGCGCGGCGATGGAAGCGAGGCCGCCGAAGAAGAGGCTGGTGAGGTGCAGTCGGCTGCGGAGACCGTTGCAGGGGGCAAGTCGTCCTTCTGGGAGCGGAGAGCGAATGGGCGCGATCGGTCGAACTTTGGGACGCTGGCGGAGATGGGCTTCCGGAGGGCGACCATCTGCATCTCCAGCCAGGTGGGGTGCGCGGTGAACTGCCAGTTCTGCCTGACGGCAAAGCTGGGAGTCCGGCGCAACCTGACTGCGGGGGAGATCGCCGGGCAGGTGGCCTTGGTGCTGAACCGGCATCGGATTCAGGTGGGCAAGGATCGGATCCATCTTGTTTTTATGGGTATGGGAGAGCCGTTTCTGAACTACGACGAGTTTATGAAGAGCGTACGGTTGCTGGTGGAGGGGGTAGGAGTGCCGGAGTCGCGGATGACGGTCTCTACGAGTGGAATCCTGCCGGGGATCGAGGCCTTTGCTGGTGAAGCTGTGCGGCCCAAGCTGGCGCTGAGTTTGAACGCCAGCAACGACCATGTACGGATGCAGATTATGCCGATCACGAGGAAGTGGAAGATTGCGCAACTGCTGGAGGCGGTGAGAAAGATTCCGTTGCGGACCAGGGAGTGGGTGACGTTTGAGTACGTTCTGCTGGGTGGGGTGAACGATCGGCCGCGGCATGCTCGGGAGGTACTACGGCTGCTTTCCGGCATGCGCGCCAAGGTAAACCTGATTGTATGGAATCCGGGGCCGGGAATCGATTATCAACAGCCCCAGCCGGAGGATGTGGCGGTGTTCCAGAAGATCCTGATCGATGGAGGGATTGCAACCTATATCCGGCGACCGCGGGGAAGAGACATCTATGCGGCCTGCGGGCAGTTGAAGCGGACTGTGGCGGAGGAGGGCGGGTTGGTGGGACTCGGCCATTAGTCACCATGGAGTGACCGGCGCCGATGCTCTGATCGTGGGTTACGCTGTTGTGGAAGGAACTTCAACGCAGAGCCACAAGCGGAAAGGAACCGGTCCTGAAGAAGGTACGATCTTTGGGATTGGATGTCCATGCTGAGACGATAGCGGTTGCGATAGCC
>JBMFGX010000009.1:0-122276 GCA_049977105.1 Acidobacteriaceae bacterium
CCACAAGGCCGATGGTGCGGGTTCCATGCCCCTTGAGAACCCGAGCGGCATGATTGGGCATATACCCCAGTTCTTTTATGGCGCGCTCCACGCGAGCGAGAGTATGAGGCTCTACGTGCTCTGCCCCGTTAATCACGCGCGACACGGTGGTTGTACCAACGCCCGCACGCTTGGCCACATCATTCAACGTGGGATGTTTTCGGTTTTTTTTCATGGTTCGCCTCAGCCTATGCCGGCGCAGAGCATGAGCAAGCCTCTGAGCATGAGCAGCAGGTGCAATCTGGAAGGCAGCATACTACGGAATGAGAGAGAGATGCGTTCTGCCCCCTCGCTGGAAGCCGATTTTGCCGCCGCTGCATGATCGCCAGGAGCGCAGGAGGAACCTATACCGGCTGAGGGCGAAAGCTGCCGTGGAGCGATGGCGCTGCGCGAGTGAGGAAGAGGCGCGCACTCCTGGTGCCGGGCGCGCGAGGATTTGCTGCATGGGGCGCGGAAGGGTTTGCGGCAGTGGCGCAGCAAGAGCCTTGCGGATGGGGTCCGGGCTGGAGCGCGGATTCACTGCGCTGAAGGTGGAATCGGGTTAGGACTTGGAGAAGGAACGGATCAGGACCACCATATTCCAAATGTCCGCTGTTTTGGCGCGCCCGGTCTCAGGCGGCATGGGTCCATGGCCGTTACTGATGATGTAGAACAGCTCTCCGTCGGTTTTGCCCTGCAAGGTGGCTGGCTTGGTCCAGTCCTCGATGGTCAGCTTCATCTGTGCCGCCAGGTCGCCTTGGCCGTTGCCGTTGCTGCCGTGGCACATGGCGCAGTCATACCCATAGATGGTCTTGGCGTGAGCCAAGCCGTCAGGCGTCGGCTTGACGGGGTTGACCATGTGCATGGCCTCCGGCGGAACGGTAAAGGCGGGAGTGGTTGCAGCCGCATTGGCGTCGGCTGTCGCGGCTGTGGAAGCCGCGGCGGGGGCTGTGGAAGGGGTGGCCTGCGTCTGTTGCGGCGCCTGCGCCACAGGCCACGACAGCACCAGCAGCAGAAGGATGGGTAAGGGCAAGAGTGTGAACAGAAAGACGGGCTTGGACATGGTTTGCACTCCTGTAGGACGGAAGCCTAAGTATATGCCCGACAGAGGCACGTGGCCAATGCTATTTCTGTTGGCCTTCCGCCGGTTATCGGATTGGGCCGCCGCTATGGGTTTTCCGCGCCCGGGAGGGAACGGCGCGCGAGCCAGATTTGCTTTGCGAGAACAGTGGCTGTGAAGCAGGCGAAGGAGCCTTGGTCAGCCTTGGGACGCAGGCCGGGACTGAGCGGCGCGAGCGATGAGCACCGCGCTGTAGGCTGCGCCAAAGCCGTTATCGATGTTGACCACCAGCACATTGGGGCTGCAGGAGTTTAGCATGCCGAGCAGTGCCGTGGTCCCGCCGAAGGATCCGCCATAGCCTACGGAGGTGGGTACGGCAATGACCGGAACTCCTACCAGCCCGCCGACAACCGAGGGCAGAGCGCCCTCCATTCCGGCACAGACAACCACCACATCGGCAGCCAGGAGAGGCTCTCGCGCGGCCAGCAAACGGTGCAATCCGGCTACGCCAACGTCATAGATTCTGGTCACCCGCGTGCCAAAGGTCTCCGCCGTCACAGCTGCCTCTTCCGCCACCGGCAGATCACTGGTTCCAGCGCAGACCACGGCAATGGTTCCTACCGCGGGCTGGACGCGGCCGGGCTCCTGTGGGGCGGGCTGGGATTGGCGCAGACTTACGGTGCGCGCCACGGGAGAATGGACCGCGGCGGGAAATTTGCGCAACAGCTCCTGGGCTGTCTCTGGGTCTACGCGGGTGGCCAGCACGTCTACGCCATCGTTCATCAGGCTTTGGAAGATGGCCAGCGTCTGCGCCTGGGTCTTCCCCTGGGCGAAGATGACCTCCGGCAGTCCACTGCGCAGGCTGCGATGATGATCAACGCGGGCGTCGCCGAGGTCCTCAAAGGGGAGCCGGGCGAGGCGCTCGGCGGCATCGGCAGAGGAGAGTTCGCCGCGTTCCACAGCGGAGAGCAGACGCAACAAGGCGGAAGGAGTCATTGGCCGGCTTTCTGGTCAGATGTGGCGTTGTGGGCAGCCGCGCCGCTGGCAGAAGGGCCGGCGTGTGGCTGGGCAGGATGCTGTTGCAGGTGGGCGGCCAGCGCTGCCTGGTAGACGTGCTTGAGCGGAGTGCCGCAACGCTCTGCAGCGGCGCGACAGTCCTCAAACTCCGGCGCAGCGTTCCACTCCTCGCCGGCCTGCTCCCCCAGCTTGATGCGGATCTCACCGTAGGGTGTCTGCACCGGCTGGTGGCGGCGCTGCAGGGTTACCCTCTGCTCCTGCCGGACGCGCACTCCCAGGGTGCTGGTCTCGCGCAGGATTAGCTGCTGCAGGGCCTCGCTCTGGGCTGGGTGACACAAGACGGTGAGCAGGACGCCCGACCTGCCTTTCTTCATGATCACCGGGGTCAGCATGACATCCACGGCTCCGGCAGCCCGGGCCGAGTCGGCTACCCAGGAGAGAATCTGCGGGGAGAGATCGTCGAGCGCGGTTTCAAGAACGCTGACGGTGCCAGGGGAAAGATCTGCCTGCGAGGTCTCACCCACGCTGAGGCGCAATACGTTGGGAAAGCCCTTGGGATTTCTGGAACCGGCTCCGTACCCGATCTGCTGCACGCGCATCGCGGGCTGCGTGGCAAAGACAGGCTCCAGGGCGCGCACGAGGGCCGCACCAGTTGGGGTTACCAACTCCTGCGCCACGTGGGCCGAATAGGTTGGGAGCCCGCGCAGCAGATCCGCTGTGGCTGGGGCCGGCACGGGAAAGGTTCCGTGCGCGCAGACCACCATGCCTGAGCCGACGTTGAGCGGGGAAGAGTACCAGGCGTCGATGGCAAGAGCCTCGATGCCGGCGCAACTGGCGACGATATCGACGATGGCATCGACCGCGCCGACCTCATGAAAGTGGATCTCCTCGATGCCGACATTGTGAATCTTAGCCTCAGAGACCGCCAGCAACTCAAAGGCGCGCAGCGCACGGAGTTGCACCGGACTGGGCAGCGAGGCGGCTTGAATCAAGCTGCGGATGACGCTGAGTGAGCGGCCATGATGATGATGCTCGGAAGCAGGGTTGGCGCTAGCGGCGGATTCCATCTGCGGGGCACGGTCATGAGGATGGGTGTGGGGGTGAGGGTCCTCGTGGGTGTGGGTGTGTTCTTGCGGATGGGTGTGAGCGGGGGAGGCATCGTGCGCATGGGTATGCTGCTGCGCAGAGACGGGATCGCTGGGTTCTACCGGCTTGCCATGCTCCAGCACGCGCACCCGTGTACAGGAGATTCCGCTCCGATCCACGCGCTCCACGCTGATGCTGGCGCCGAGGCCCAACGCCGCAACGGACTGCTGCAACGTCTCGGCGGGAACTCCCGCATCGATGAGTGCGCCCAGAAACATATCGCCGGAGATGCCGGCGAAACAATCAAGATATGCAATTTTCATGAACTCTCTCTTAGCGGGAATGGGGCAGGTCTTGCTCGACTTCCAGCATGTTTCTTCACTTTAGCGGCTTCTCGGCTTTGGTCTTCTGGGGCGCAGCCAGTCCGGAGACGGGCAGCAGATGGTTCATGGAACCCGACCGATAGCCCTGGGTATCCAGGGTGACATAGAGGAATCCGGTGCGGCGCACCGCATCAGTGATCTGATCCAGGACGAGCAGGGAGAGAGCTCGCGGCAGATCCTGGCGGGCGATCTCCACGCGGGCCAACTGGCCGTGATGGCGCACGCGAACCTGGGGAAATCCCAAGGCGTGCAGAGCGTCTTCCGCCTGCTCCACCTGGGCGAGGTTCTCCGGGGTAACCGCGCGTCCGTATTCTATGCGGGAGGACAGACAGGCGCTGGCAGGCTTTTCGGCGATCTCCAGGCCGGCCTGACGCGCCAGGGAACGAATCTCCTCTTTGCACAACTCCGCCTCTGCGAGTGGGGCGAGGACGCCAAGGGTTTCAGCGGCGCGCTGGCCGGGCCGGAACTCGGCGCGATCATCCAGGTTCATGCCATAGGCCAGGTGCTGGAACCCCAGCCGCTGGCGCTCCTGTTCCATGCGGGCAAAGAGCTCCGTCTTGCAGTGGAAGCAACGCTGAGCATCATTGCGGACGTAAGCCGGATCTTCTATCTCACGGGTCTTAAGCGACTGCACGGGAATGGCGTGGCGGTGGGCAAACGCGAGGGCATCCGCCAGCTCCGTGCGAGGAAGCGATGGCGAGTCTGCGATCACCGCCAGCATCCGCGGGCCCAACGCCTGGTGTGCAGCATAGGCCAGATAGGCCGAATCTGCGCCGCCGGAGTAGGCGACCAGCAGAGACCCTAAGCTCCCAAGCCTTTGCTGTAGTAGATGCGATTTGGCGGCTAGTTCCATGGTTCTTGCCATAATCTTTCCGGAGGCGGTTGGCTCCGCTCCGATTGGGGCGCGCGAGAGGCTTCGGCGAGGTTCCGGGAGCCTGCAGGCAGCGGGGAGGGTGATCGCCACCACCGAGCCTGCGCGCTGATCTCGAGTTCCCGCCGCATCTCCTCTGAGAAACATTTTAGCTGGAGTTCCTTGCACCAGATGAGTGGGTAGCCAGCAGGAGGGGCAGCCGCAAGGCCAGAGGAGAGGTTCGCGTGAAGATTGGCGGCAGGCCCGGTGCTCCTCCCATACGCAGCGAGAGAGCAGGGGCTCGGTTTTAAGGCATCAGGCCGCCAACGAAGCCAACCCGATCCTCGGTCTGATAGGCCGTTTCGGAAGCTTGTTCGCTGAGGGGGGCTCTTCGCCATGGGACGTCGGAGGAGTCCGGCAGTCCCCTGATTTTTTCGTCGCCTGGGCGAAAGACTTTGGTTTGGGGAGGTAGATCTAGGCGACCGTCGGCAAGGTAAGCGACTACCGCTCCACCGGCTAGTTCAGGATTGAGAACCGCGAGGGGAATGATATATTTTTTGCTCTTTACCAGCGACTCCGCCACACCATCCACGGGGTGACTGCGGGGGATGGATCCGGTCACCTGGGGAATGACAAAGACCTGCATGTTCCGCTGAGGATTCTTGTGGTCGTAGTTCATCAGCGATCGCGCCACCTGCTTTGGGGTCATGAGCCCGACGTCAGCGATGAAGTTGCGATGGACCGAATGGGGCATGTAGGTATTGAGCACCACTCGGGAAAAGTCTGCGCAGTTGTGAAAGAACAGATTGAAGTGTCCGACATTCCTACGGTCGTTGAAGAGGGCGATGAAGCGCTGATCCTCCTCCGGGGTGCTCTCAAACTGGAAGCCGTACATCTTGCGAATGTAAGACTCCCCAACCAACTGAACCCACTCGCCCCGGGGTGGCCGGCCGTGATGATCCGGGGCGAGCGCCAGGAGGTGTTCTCTGCGGTAGGCATTCTGCAAGGCCAGCATCTGGGCGCGATCCGCGGTGGCAGGGACCTGATCGAGGTGGTCCACGGCGTAGAGATAGCCCAGGAGAGGAATGGCGATCCAGTCATAGCCATCCACCTTGTGATAGCGGCTGATGACCACTCCATACTCGCCGTCGTGACAGGGCCGAAGCTGGAGGGGGGATTCCGCGCAGACGTGATTGAGATAGATTGCCGCGTGTCCGGTGGGATTGACGGCGCCGAAGAAGCCATAGGGCTCTTCCATCAGCAGGGCCACGGCGGCATGGGCTGAGGCGCAAGCCATCATGAAGCAGAGAAAAACCGCCAGCCTTTTGTCCAGCATCCAACTCATTCTCAAGCCGTCGCTCCTGAAGCGTAGACTCCAACGGCCAGGCTCATCAGCTCCTGCCATCTTTGATTCTTGGGATGGAAAACCAGACCTGCCTTCCGGTGGAAGCTCGTTTTTCTTAGCCTGCCCCGGCCCTGGAAGCAAAGTAGGGCTCTCCCGACGAGTTTGAGTAACTCCATTCACTTAAAACAAACTGGGAGCCGCAGAAGAGGGGGACAGCCGTCCAACAGGAGGATTAGAGGCATATTTGTGCGGATTGGTTTTCTGAAGCGGCGGCTCAGCAGTATCTTTTTTGCGGAGAACCGTCCTGACCAGAGGCGCTACGGAGAAGGCATGCAGAAAGAAGAGTTTACGCCGGTATGGGCGGCGGAGACGGACGCCGGGACCGGCCCAGCGGCAGGGCAGAGAAAGGCGGCAGGACTGTGCATCTAAGCTGTCCGTTCCGATGTGGGAGGGGAAGACTTGATGCACAGCCCTGAGTTGACCTGCGCAGAAGCTACGCGGAGGATTACGCGTTATAGGTAGAAGAAGAGACGCGGCCTCCGTGCCCGGTCCAGTTGGTATGGAAGAACTCTCCGCGGGGCTTGTCGACCCGCTCATAGGTATGCGCACCGAAGAAGTCGCGCTGGGCCTGGAGCAGGTTGGCGGGGAGATTGGCGGAACGGAAGCCGTCAAAGAAGGTCAATCCGGCGGAGAGAGCCGGGGTGGGGATGCCCAGTTCAATGGCCTGGGCGATGGCCTTGCGCCAGTCTTCCTGATACTTATTGAGAGCGCTGGAGAAGAACTCGTCCAAAAGCAGATTGCTGAGGTCGGGATTCTTGTCATAGGCTGCCTTGATGTTGCCCAGGAAGATGCTGCGAATGATGCAGCCGCCGCGCCACATGAGTGCGATTCCGCCCATGTTGAGCTTCCAGCCGAACTCCTTTTCCGCCGCGCGCAACAGCATATAGCCCTGCGCGTAGCTGACCATCTTGGAGCAGTAGAGAGCGCGCCGCACCATTTCAATGAAGGCTGCGCGTTGGACTGTGGTCTTTTTGTTCTTTGGTCCCTGGAGCACTTTGGAAGCTTCTACACGCTGCTCCTTGAGCGCAGACAGGCAGCGTGCGAAGACGCTTTCTCCGATGAGGGTAACCGGCATACCGAGATCGAGCGCGGAGATTGCGGTCCACTTGCCGGTGCCCTTTTGTCCGGCAGTATCCAGAATCTTGTCGAGCAGGGGGTTTCCATCCTCGTCCTTCTTGGCAAAGATGGTCTGGGAGATCTCAATGAGGTAGCTATCGAGCTCGCCCTTGTTCCACTCTCCGAAGACCTGGGCAAGCTCGTCCGGGGTGAGTCCCAATCCATCCCTGAGCAACTGATAGGCCTCGCAGATCAACTGGATATCGCCGTACTCGATGCCGTTGTGAACCATCTTGACATAATGACCAGCGCCGTCTTCGCCCACCCAATCGCAGCAGGGCGAACCATCTTCCACCTTGGCTGAGATGGCCTGGAAGATCTGTTTGACATGGGGCCAGGCCGCCGGATTGCCGCCGGGCATGATGGAAGGACCGAATCGCGCACCCTCTTCCCCACCGGAGACGCCGGTTCCGATAAAGAGAATGCCCTTCGCCGCCAGTTCCTTGGTTCTGCGATTGGAGTCGGTAAACAAGGAGTTGCCGCCATCGATGATGATGTCGCCTTTCTCCAGGTAGGGGAGAATCTGGGCGATATTCTGGTCAACGACGCTGCCGGCCTTGACCATAATCATCACGCGGCGAGGCCGCTTGAGCATTCCGCAGAGCTCTTCGATGGAATGGGCTCCCTCGATCTGGGTTCCCTTCGCCTCCTGCTGGAGGAAGTCATCGACTTTGGATACGGTGCGATTGAAGACCGCAACCTTGAATCCGTGGTCGTTCATGTTCAGAACCAGATTCTGCCCCATGACGGCCAGACCAATCAACCCGATATCACAGCTTTCCTTCGACATGAATCATCTCCATTTTCTTGTTTTCGGCAACTCTTGTTTTCGCCAACACCTGGCATTGTGGTTCCGCATCACGGCGCCGCGCCATGATCCGGTATTTGATTGGACGCAAAAATCGCGAATGACGAATCCGACGAGGCCCAAATTCACGAAGCCAAGCCAGCCGGAGTTCGGAAACCGGTTGTCTGCTGAGTGTTGTCGCGAAGGCCGGTGAACCGATTGCATACCGTCTTCTCGCTCCATTCTTATCATAGGCGCACCGTCCTCTGCGGTGCTCCGAGTCACTGCGTTGACGGCTGATCGATCCTACGGATGGCGATCTGCGCTCAACGCAACTGTGCTTTGCGCCCACTCTTCCAGCGTCGGTGGCCTGTGGGTGAGGGTTAGGCTGATCGCCATAGATTCTGAGATTCTGAGGCGATCCGGGAGATGCTTGCAGGAGCAGAAGCGCAGGTATGGGGAATCCGGCGCGGCGTAGCGGGAGCTGAGGGACCCGTTGCCATCTTGTCGGCCGGCGGCGATCTCCTGTCTACTGGTTAAATGAACCAGGAACTACCGAAGGCATATGATCCCTCGCTGGTCGAAGAGAAGTGGTCCAAATTCTGGGTGGAAGAGCGGATCTTCTCCGTGCCCACTCCGAGCGATGCGAAGGTCTCCCAGCCGTTTGTGCAGCTACTGCCGCCACCCAATGTGACCGGGCGGCTGCACATGGGGCACATGCTCAACCAGACGGAGATGGACATCCTGACCCGCTGGCATCGCATGAGCGGCGATACGGCGGTCTGGGTGCCGGGAACGGACCACGCCGGGATCGCCACGCAGATGATGGTGGAGCGGCAACTTGCCGCTGAAGGAAAATCACGCACCGACTTCACGCGCGAGGCTTTCACAGAGCGCGTCTGGGCCTGGAAGCAGCAGTACGGTTCCGCGATCACCGACCAGATGCGCCGCCTGGGTGCCTCCGTGGACTGGAGCCGAGAGTACTTCACCATGGACGACCGTCTGTCCCACGCGGTGAAGGAGGCCTTTGTCCGTCTGTGGGAGCAGGGACTGATCTATCGCGGCGCCTACATTGTGAACTGGGACCCGGTGCTGGGCACGGCGGTCTCTGACCTCGAGGTTGAGTCCGAAGAGCGCGCGGGCCACCTCTACCACATCCGTTACCCACTGGCCGACGGCTCTGCAAGCATCGTGATTGCGACCACGCGCCCGGAGACGATGCTGGGCGACACGGCTGTGGCCGTGCATCCAACGGACGAACGCTACCGGCATCTGGTGGGCAAGATGCTGAAGCTTCCTCTGGTGGGCAGGGAGATTCCGATTGTGGCCGACGACTGGGCGCAGCCGGAGTTTGGCACTGGAGCGGTAAAGGTAACGCCGGCTCACGATCCGAACGACTTTGCGATCGGCGAGCGGCATGAATTGCCCTCACCCAACATCATGGACAAGCAGGCGCGCATCGACCTGGAGGGCTCAGCCTACCACGGCCTGGACCGTTTTGAGGCTCGCCGCCGCATCGTGGCGGACCTGGAGGCCGCCGGGCTGCTGGTGGCCGTCAAAGATCATAGCCTTACCCTGCCGATCTCGCAGCGCACCGGCGCGATCATTGAACCACGGCTCTCCATGCAGTGGTTTCTGGCGGTGCATAAGAGCCCCAAGGCGGGCGGAGACAGCATTGCGGCCAACGCGGTTGCGGCCGTGCGCGAGGGTCACATCCAGTTCACTCCGGAGATGTACTCCAAGACGTACTTTGAGTGGATGAACAACATCCACGACTGGTGCCTGTCTCGCCAGCTGTGGTGGGGGCATCGCATCCCGGCGTGGCACTGCGCGGCGTGTAGCGAGATCAACGTTGCCCGTGAGGCGCCTGCCACCTGCCTGCACTGCGGCAGCACGGATCTGGTGCAGGAGACCGACGTGCTGGACACCTGGTTCTCCTCTGGCCTTTTGCCCTTTACCGTCTTCAACTGGACAGGAGATCCAGCGATCGACAGGCGGAATCGGGATCTGGCGGCCTTTTATCCCACCCAGCTGCTGGTGACGGGATTCGATATTCTTTTCTTCTGGGTTGCGCGCATGATCATGCTCGGCTGCCACTTTATGCTGGAGTTGCCCAACCCGGACGGCAGCCCGAGGGAGCTAAAGGACGCGGTGCCGTTCCGCGAGGTATACATCCATGCATTGGTTCGGGATGCGGACCGGCAGAAGATGTCTAAGACCAAAGGCAACGTGATTGACCCGATTGAGATCATCACTCGCTACGGCACCGATGCGGTGCGCTTCACTCTGGCCAGCCAGGCGTCGCCGGGCACAGACATCGCCTTCAACGAGGCGCGGACTGAGGGGTATCGCGCGTTTGCCAATAAGATCTGGAACGCCGCACGATTTCTGCAGATGAACCTGGATCGCGCGCAGCAGGCCGGCTATCGAATCTCGCTGAGCGGCCGCGATTCGGCGTGGCTGGAGTTGGCGGAGAACACGCCGCTGGAGACCCGATGGATCTTCTCCCGCCTGAGCGCGGTAGCGGCGGAGGTGACGCGTGCGCTGTTTGCTTATCGGTTTGATGAGGCCGCCAGCGCGGTGTATCAGTTCTTCTGGGGCGAGTTCTGCGACTGGTACCTTGAGCTGGTCAAACTGCGGCTGAACTTTGAATTGGGGCAGAATCCGTTGACGGCGCTAACGCTGAACGCTCTGGTGAGCGTATTTGAGGCGGCTCTGCGTCTGCTCTCTCCCTTTATGCCCTTCCTGACCGAAGAGCTGTGGCAGGCCCTCTACGCCAGCGTCGGCACGCCCTGCCCTGCCCGGTCGATCGCGCTGACGCGTTATCCGCAGGCCAAAGAGTTTGCCGCTGATCAGGCTGCGGCGATGGAGATGGGGACGCTTCAGGAACTGATCGTCACTGTGCGCGCCCTGCGCAAGGAGCTGGAGGTTCCGGAGAAGGAGTCTGTGCCCGTGCGTCTGCACGCCGACGGCTCGGTGGTTGCGCTTGCCCACGCCAACGCGGAGATGCTCGCTCGCATGGCTCGCGTGAGCCGCATCGAGGCGCTGAGCGAGGCGCTGAGCGGCTCTAACGCGCGCTCTACTCCAACCTTTGATGTGGCTATCGTCTACGAGCGGCAGGTGGATGTGGCAGCCGAGCGAGAGCGTTTGAACCGCGAGCTTGTCCGCCTGAATAAAGGTCTGGAATCTGCCGAAAAGCAACTCAACAACGAGGGATTCCTGGCCCGCGCCCCGGGGCACATTGTGGAAGGCCTGCGCAAACAGCATGCGGAGACGCTGGGGCTGAAGCAGAAGGTGGAGGCGGCCCTGGCGGCTTTGCCGCAGGGCTAGGCGCGGGGTCGGCTTCCCAAGCTGTTCCGGCTGCGTCCAATAGGCGCTGAGCGTGTTACCCATCACGCGCTTTGCCGCCAACAACCTGACCCGGAGTTTTACCGATGGCCTTTCCGATAAAAGCCTGTGTCCTTTGCGGAGAAGAGTTTGAACTGCGTCCGGACAAGCCGGGCTACGCGAACCGCTGCCCATCCTGCTCCACGCCGGAACCAACAGAGACCGTGGGGCAAAGCCCTGTTGCCTCCAGGGATCGCGAGGCCAATGCCGCTCGCCGCGAGGCCATGCGCAACTTGCTGTACCGCAGAGACAGCTAGCAAGACCGACGAGCAAAATGTAGTGGATGGCTGGAGGAGAACGGCTTGACTGGAGGATCCGTCTGGATTGCGCGGGGCGTGGAGTCTGTTTGACGCGGGGTTTGCCTGGAGTTGGATGTCCGCGTCGGGCTCTACGGCTGACGCGAGTGTTCATGGCGTGCGTAACGCTCTTCTTGCCGGCAGCAAGTGCGCTGTTTGCTGTTTGGCTTCTTGCACAGGCATGACCTGGCGAGACAGATGATGCGGCGTGAAGGTGAGTACAAGACAGAGACCGCGCGTGGTCTACGCAGATAGGTAGACAGATAGATGAGTTCACCCATGAATGCTGGGCGAGATTCTGGTTGCGACTTGCGCTCACGGGGCTTTTCGGTCGTTCTCAGGTAGGCGCTCGGCAGAAGGGTGTGAGCTTGCCCAGGGTGAGGCGAGACGAAGAGGCAGATTCCTGAAGCAGTTGGGCTGTTTCCATGAAAGCGCCATGTCCCAGAGGAGGACGTTCTTTGCCCTGCTGCAGCGGGCGAGGCCATGCGGGACCTTTGCTATTGCGCCGACGTTTTCGGATCAATCAGAAGAGATTGTCTGGTAGAGTTGTGGATCGTGGAGGAACCTGATCATGGCCAGGAGATTTGCAGCCGGAGTGGTTCTGTTATCCGCCGCCTTTCTGACGGCTGGAAGCGCCTTTGGAGAGCAGACGGCAGGAAGCCAGAACGCTGTCGTCTTTCGTGTGGGTGGGTTTGACCGTTCGTCGTTCGAGTTCGGCTCCGGAACTCCCAAAAAACCAGTGACGTTCATCGTCGGCCAGAGCAATCCGGCGGAGGACTGGTATGCCACGCAGCCGGCGGTCTTCCAATCCGGCGCTGGAGAGACTGGCGCGGATGCGGCGTCGGCTCCCAGAGCGATCCAGTTCTCTCTGGATAGCACCCCACATGGGGCCTTTCGGCTTCACGCGGCTTTGCTCATCGAGTCCTCCAGCGTGCCTGCGCTGCGCATCGATATCAACGGGCGGCGAGGTCTGCTCTATCTGCATCCCAGGCTCGACTACAACAACGGCGATCAGGGAAGCTCATTTTACGCGGCCTACTCCCATGCTGACGTGGTATTCGATTTTCCTGCGCACTACTTGAAGAAGGGGAAGAATCGAATCACGTTTCAGGCGGTGGAAGAGGCCAGGCAGACCATCCCCGGCGCCAGCCTGACGTATGACGCCGTTGAACTTGATCGTATTGCCTACCAACACAGTTTCTCTTCGGCTCGGATAGAACCTACCGTCTTCTTTGATCAGGAGAACGGCGGCTCCAGAGAAGAGGTGGACGTCTTCATCACCTCTGCGGGTCCACTGAAGGCCGGAGCTAAGGTGGAACTTAATTTGAACGGCAAAGTCTATCGCCAGGCTGCG
Source organism: Acidobacteriaceae bacterium (assembly GCA_049977105.1). Taxonomy (GTDB): domain Bacteria; phylum Acidobacteriota; class Terriglobia; order Terriglobales; family Acidobacteriaceae; genus Granulicella. The sequence continues at coordinate 12,760 of JBMFGX010000009.1, forward strand.
CCCGGCAATCAGGATCTGGGCGATGAGAAGCTCGTGTTTTCACTGCCTGACTTCCCAAGCGGCACAAAGGCGCAGCTTGGCTGGAGCGCCGGGACACGCAAAGAGCATCTGGAGGCAGCGATCAGCCCGCAGAAGAGGTGGACTATCTTTCTGGCTCCGGAGATTCACCTGGACGTAGGCTACTCAGACTACCAAGGCAAGGTGGCTGCGATTCATAGCCAGAATATTGATGAGGCGCTGGGGATGATGGAGCGCAATCCGAAGTTCCGATACAGCCTGGACGGGGAGTGGGACCTGGAGCAGTTCTTCCGAACCCACACGGTCGCGGATCAGGAGCGTGCCATCCAAGCCATCCGGGACCACAAGCTGTACGTGCCGGCGCAGTATGCCAATCTGCTCACCGGCTTCCCTACCGCCGAAACGCTGATTCGCTCTCTGTATCCCAGTGCGGAGTTCAGCCGTGAGCATCAAGCTCCGTTTAACTACGCGAACATCACGGATGTTCCGTCATTTTCCTGGTCGTATGCCTCGATTCTGGCCTCTGCGGGAGTTCATGATCTTGCCGCAGGCAGCAACAACTACCGTGCTCCGGTGCTGCTTCAGGGTCGGCTGAATCAGAGCTCGCCCATGTGGTGGGAGGGTCCGGACGGAGGCAAGGTGCTGCTCTGGTATTCGCGCCACTATATGCAGATGCAGTTTTTCTTCGGGCTACCGCAGGTGGCGGATGCGGGCAGAGATACGTTGCCGCTGTTCCTGCAGATGTATGAGCATCCAGGTTACGTTGGCGATGAGACGCTGATGTATGGCACGCAGGTAGAAAATTCTGATCTGTTCCTGCAGCAGGCGCACCTGGTTGAGCAATGGAACAAGGTCTACGCGTATCCTCACCTGGAGTACTCCGGATTTCACCATGCGCTGCAGAGCATCCAGCAGCAGTTCGGGAGCAAGATCCCCACACTCCAGGGAGACGGCGGCCCTTATTGGGAGGATGGTATTGCGTCAGATGCTTCTTATGCGGGAATGGAGCGCTGGAATGAAGGGCTTGCGCCCACAGCGGAAAAATTCGCCACGCTCACCTCTATCGTGAACCCGCGGCTGCGGGCCGACAAGAGCGCTCTGGACCGCATGTGGCAGAACATGGTCCTGATGGATGAGCACACCTGGGACTCCAGCGATAGCGTCAGCGACCCCACGAGCATGGAGGCGGTGGGCCAGCAGGCAGTCAAGAATCAATACGCGATGCGTGCGCGCGGCCTGGCGGATTTCATCACCCGCAATAGTATGGCGAGCCTGGCGAACGCCATTCCGGCGGGTGCGGGAAGGGTGATCGTCTTCAATAGTCTCAACTGGAAGCAGAGCAAGTTGGTTGCGATGGATCTCCGGAAGAACTCCGAACTGCTGGATACGACGAGCGGTGAGAAGGTTCCATTTGAAGTTTTGAGCAGCGGTCCGGACTTTAACCACATTCAGTTTTTAGCGACGGATGTTCCCGCAGTGGGCTACAAGGTTTATAAGACGCAGCCTGCGACTGCTCCGGCGGTAACTGCCCCAGACCACAGGCTGACGATGGAGAACGCTTTTTACCGGATCATGCTTGATCCCACAACTGGCGCGGTGAAAAGCATCTTTGACAAGCAACTGCAACGCGAGCTGGTGAACGGCAAGAGCCCCTACCGATTTGGACAATATCTTTACGTGACCGGCGGCGACAAAGGGCCGAACACGCTGCTGGAGTACAGCCACGTCTATCCCAGGCCGGAGTTAGTGGTTCATCCTGCGGAAGGAGGCAGCCTGATCTCGGTAGCCCACACGCCCTATGGATGGGTTGCACGAATGCGGAGCCACGATGTCAACACGCCCGAAATCGACACTCGGATTCGGCTGTTCGATGGAAGCAAGAAGATTGAATTTATCGAAGACATTCAAAAGAAGAGCGTGGATACCAAGGAGGGGATTTACTTTGCATTCCCCTTCTCCATGGATCATCCGCAGTTCCAATACGAGATTCAAAATGGAGTGGTTGATCCAGCGAAGAATATGTACCCCGGCGCGGGGCATGAGTGGTTCTCTGTGCAGCACTGGATCGCGCTGCAACAGAATGGGCTCTCCGTGGCTCTGCTACCGCTGGACGCGGCGCTTGCGACCCTCGGCGACATCAACCGCGGAGCATGGCCGGAGCAGTTCGGAGACCGGCCCGGGAATGTGTTTTCCTACATCATGAATAACTACTGGGACACGAACTATCGAGCCGGACAAGGCGGCCACTTTGAGTTCCATTACGTCCTCACCAGCGCCTCTGCCACCAACCCAGCTGCGCTGAGCCGGCTGGGATGGGAGGAGATCACTCCTCTCGAAGCGGATACGGTAACAACTCAGGATAAGGCACTGACAACTTCTGAAGAAGAGGAGCGAGGGAGTCTGCTGGCCGTCAAGATGTTGGCGCAGTCCGGAGCGGCCTGTGTTCTGAATCCACACCAGGGTAGCTTTCTGGATGGGAGCGATCCGGATCTTCTGTTTGATACCTGGAAGCCGGCCGAGGATGGGGATGGCTCGATCCTGCGCTTTCTGGATCTGGGCGGAGGGCCGCGCACGGTCTGGGTTCGGTTGCCGTACCTGCATCTGAAGGCGGCGTGGCAGACTGACTCCGTGGAGAGAGACGAGCAGCAACTTCCGCTGAGCGGGGACAGCGGCTTCCGCTTTATGGTTCACCCACATGAGATTGTCTCTGTGCGGGTTGTCGGCACGGACGTCTGCGAGGCGAAGTAAAAGACCTGCGTTTGAATGGGAGATTGGCTCCTTGCCGCCGCAGCGGCGAAGGTAAACCGTCCAGACCTGTAGGTTCTGTCTCAAACGGGGCGTGCAACGCGCAATTCGGCTGGTTCCTCGCGGCTGACCCAGTCCCAAAGCGCCTTGGGGGAGAAAAGGTGCTCCGGATAGGATCCAGAGCCTTTTCTCCCCCAAAGGTCGTTAGCGAACGTTCTTCGCGCCGACAGGCTTTTTCTAACCCGAGGGCTTGCTCCCACCGCCCTTGAACCTTGTGTTTGCCAAGGGCGATGGGATGAATGGGCAGAGAGTGAGATCATCGAAGCGGATCCTGAATCCCTGCCAGGCATGCAGTCCGCATGCAGCAAGCGGCTTGAGGGAAGCTACGGCAACTACATTGTTGCAGCACTACCAGTTCCAGCCCTGACTTTGGTTCATCGTCTGAAGGGCGGTGAGCACCTGAGCCGGTGAGCCGACAAGGAGGAAGACATCACACGTGACGCTTTCATCAATATTTGGACCGGCATGGTTGGGCGCCAGCAATCCACTAAAGCGAACCACCGGCACAATTGTTGTGAATTTGGCGTTGTATGTAACTCCGTTCAATGTCTCCGTGTTCGGAGCTGTCACAGGTGCATAGCTTGTGATTCCCATATAGGAGGGAACGGTAGAAACTCGACGGTCTAAGGTGATGCTCTTGCCAGTGGTGACGTCTGTTTCCGTGATCTGCTGCGCGTTCACCGGATCCGTCTGGGGAAGATACATGGCAATGATGGTATTTGGCTGGGATGGATTTTCAAGGGCCACGACGGATGCACAGGGTGAGGGGGCAGTGCCGGGAGTGATGTAGGCGTGATAGACGAGCCCGGGTGTTTGGGGATTCACGGGCTGAGGGTTCGACCATCCCGTGCAGGTTGGGTTCAACGCGATATAGTCCGTGTAGCCAGCGTTGAGCTGGATACGCATGCCGGTATCAAACTGTCCAATGCCCAGGTCTGTATCGGTCAACGCTACTGTGGAGAGCGAGTTGGAGCTTGCAACGTTGCTATAAGCTTGCAGGCCCTCATAATACGCAGTGTTGAGAACCGGGGTGTTTGGGTTGGTGGGGGTGGCATAGGTGGCGGCAGGACCGAACTCATAGATTGGGCTGAAATTAGAGCTTGTCTGCGGTGTTTGCCATGTTGTGGCTCCAGGATTGACGGTTCCACCCGGATCCTGCAGATAGGTCATCATGAAGTTGTACTCGAAGATGGACGCGGTATTGCCACCGAGATTACTGGCGTCCTGATAGAAACCCTGGAAACCGATTTCGCTGGCGAGCTGCTGGTTACCGGAGATATTGGCTGCTTGCTCCTGACTGAATATCCCATTGGTGACCGTGCTGGTGTTGCATGAGGGGATGGGATTGGTGGCGCTGGGATCGTAGTAACTGAGGGGGAAGAAGCAGAAGCCGGGATTGAGGAAGAGGGGTAACGCGTAGGGAGCGATGTTGATGCGACCGCCGGGGCCCTGTGTGGATGGGGTAAGGGTGAGGGTAACTGGCGTACCGACTCCATCTATAATGCCCGCTTGGGTGGGGTTATAAAAGCTGGAGTGGAGGCTATCACGGATATCACTCTGGAAGCCACGGCCATAGGCGATGGCAATGAGGTTTCCATTGGCGCCAGAGCCCATGTTGAGGTAATTCACATAGCCGCCCCCATTACAGTCCGCGCCGAGGGTGACGCCCTGGCTGGTGATGTCGGCTTGATGGGCTGAAAAGTCACTGACGGCGTATTCGACCTGGGGATTCCAGCCTGCACAGGAGTTGGCTGAGGCTGTATTGGCGGTATAGGTCTGGGTGGTTTACTGTGGAGATGTTTCCGCTGGAGTCTTGAGCGACGGCGTTGATGGTGGCTCCGCCCAGCAGTGTGAAGCAGGGGGTGGTGGCGCTGGCAGCGCATGTGCTTCCATTGATGGCTGAAGGCGTGCTTCCGTTCAGGGTGTAGATGATGGTGCTGCCGGATTCAGTGTCGGTTATGTAAACGGGCGTGTTGCCTGAAACAGAGGTATTGGTTGGGGAGATGGTGGGCGCGGAGACTGAAGATACCGGAGGCGTGGGTGTCGTGCTTCCGGATGAGGACGAGCTACTGCAACCCGATGAGCCAAAACACGCGATGAACACGAGGCCATATAAACCAGCGCGGCACAAGAGATTGATTCGTAGGGTGCGATGCATGAATAAGGTCTTCCTTTGAGGTTCAATGATATGTCCCCCGTCTCCGCGGCTTCAAAATCCAGATCGGCGACCGACCCGGAACCTAAGAGGACCTCGGTTTTCTGGACGATTTCGTCCTGGAAGTCTGTTTGGAGCCCTTTTTTTCGGCCTCCGTAGTGGAGGCTGGCAGGGCGCCGAGCTGCTCATCCGCCCATCGCTCGCAGGCTTCCCAGTAACCTTCCAGATTCTGGCGGAATCTCTGTCCGGCTTCGATCTGCGAGCGCACCACGGGAACCTGTTCGGCTGACAGATAGCGGGAACGAGTCTTGCCCGCAACCTTTTGGGTCAGAGCGTAGTAAGGGCCGTGGGCCGCCTCGGGATCGTGCTGGCAGGCACAAGCAGGCTGTCCGCACTTCATGCGCCGTTCATAGAGCGAGCCCCGTCGCATCGGCTGGGGATCAGACAGTGCTGCTGCCAGACGGGCTATGGGGGAAGAAATCTCCCGGGTGGGACGGCTCATGCTTGAATCCTCCGGCTGTATATTGTACAGCAGGATCAACCGGAAATACCTGCGACTTTTATGGTCAGCACTCTGCTGACGTGCGCCCTGCGTCACTGCGTCAGGCGAGTTTGCGTCACGCTGCCGACCCGTGTAGGATGGTTGGCGATGAAGATTTTCTTCAGCCCGCGATTTACCCCGTCGTTCCGCTATTGGCTTGGCCTAGCGGCATCGGTGGAGTAGTATCGCACGGAGCTGAAATACCTGATCCTGCGATCCCCAGATTCCCCGAGCCGCGACCACAAAGGTTGCGGCTTTCGTGTTTTGGGGCGGCAGGTAAAGGATGGATTCTGGATCATCCAAGGACGTTAGAGGACGGAAGAGGACAGACGATGAGTTCGATAGTGGATTCGATAGCAACCATGACCCGTCCAGCGGGGGCGACCCAGGGCGCGGCAGGACGGTTTGGAGCCTATGGCGGGCGATACGTTCCGGAGACCCTGATGGCGGCGCTGCTGGAGCTGGAGGCAGCCTTTGCCGAGGCGCAGGCGGATGCGGCGTTCCACGCCGAGCTGGATGGTCTGCTGAAGAACTACTGCGGACGGCCTACGCCTCTCTACGCTGCGCGGCGGCTGGGCGAGATGCTGGGTGGAGCGCAGATCTATCTGAAGCGCGAGGATCTGCTGCACACCGGAGCGCACAAGATCAACAATGCGCTGGGGCAGGCGCTGTTGGCGCGGCGGATGGGCAAGCAGCGGATTATCGCTGAGACCGGGGCTGGGCAGCATGGGGTGGCGACTGCGACGGTGTGCGCTTTGTTTGGTCTGGAGTGCGTGGTCTATATGGGCGAGGAGGATATGCGGCGGCAGGAGCTGAATGTCTTCCGGATGCGGCTGCTGGGCGCTGAGGTGCGGGGGGTGAGCTCGGGTTCTGCGACGCTGAAGGACGCGATCAATGAGGCCATGCGCGACTGGGTGACGAATGTGCGGACGAGTTTTTATATTCTCGGCTCGGCGCTGGGCGCGCATCCGTATCCAACCATGGTGCGGGAGTTTCAGCGGGTGATCTCCAGGGAGAGCAAGCGGCAGATTCTGGAGCAGGCGGGGAGGCTTCCGGATGCGGTGATCGCCTGCGTGGGTGGAGGGTCGAATGCGATTGGAGCGTTCTATGAGTACATCCCGGAGCCGAATGTGGCACTGATCGGAGTGGAGGCCGGCGGGCGAGGGTACAAGTTAGGTGAGCACGCGGCGCGGTTTGCCAAGGATGGGGGTGGTGTTCCGGGAGTGTTGCAGGGGACCTACAGCTATGTGCTGCAAGATGAGGCGGGGCAGATTGCGGCGACGCACTCGGTGAGCGCGGGGTTGGACTATGCTAGCGTGGGGCCGGAGCATGCGATGCTGCATGACTCGGGAAGAGCGACCTACACCAGCGCTACGGATGACGAGGCGCTGGAGGCTACGCGGGTGTTGAGCCGCACGGAGGGGATTATTCCCGCGCTGGAGAGCGCCCATGCCATTGCGGAGGTGATGAAGTTTGCCCCCAAGCTGGGCAAGGAGAAGATTGTGATGGTGAACGTGAGTGGCCGAGGAGACAAGGACATTGGGATTCTTACCCGGGAGATGAACCTGGGCGGCGAGGCGGAGCGAAAGGTGAGTGTGCGCTAATGGCGATCGCATTCAAGAAGCGGCCGGGGCTGGTGATCTACCTGACGGCAGGGGATCCGGACCTGGCGACGACCCGGGCGATGGCGCTGGAGGCGATCGATGCGGGAGCGGATGTGATTGAGCTGGGCGTTCCGTTCAGCGATCCGCTGGCGGATGGGCCGGTGATCCAGAGGGCGAGCCAGCGCGCGGTTGCGCGGGGAACGCGGCTGGTGGATGTGCTGGGAGTGTGCGGAGAGATTCGGGCGGCGCGTCCGCAGGCGGGTCTGTTGCTGTTCAGCTATCTGAATCCGGTGTTGCAGATGGGACTGGAGAGGTTTGCGCAGGCGGCCAAGGACGCGGGCGCCGATGGAGTGCTGTTGACGGACATGATTGTGGAAGAGGCTGGGGAGTACCGGCAGGTGATGCGGAAGATGGGGTTGAAGCCGGTGTTTCTGGCTGCTCCGACCTCGCCGGAGGAGCGCTTGCGGGCGATTGCGGAGGCCAGCGATGGATTTGTCTATGCGATCTCCCGAGTGGGTATTACCGGCGCCCAGACGGAGTTGGCGGCAGATGCCGAGACTCTGGTGGCCAGGCTACGGAGGTTCACGAAGTTGCCGATTGCGCTGGGCTTTGGGGTATCGACGCGGGAGCAGGTACGGGCGGTGGGAGAGTTTGCCGACGCGGCGGTGGTGGGCAGCGCGATTGTAGGGCTGATTGAGAGGACGCCGGTGGAGCAGGCTCCGCGGGCGGTGGGGGAGTTTGTGCGCAGCCTGTGCGGAGGAGCAGAAACTGCATGAATCAGCGCCGGAGCACCTATCATGAGCACGTATGATGAGAGCAGGCAGTTCCATATCGCGCAGCCGCCGGTTGTGCACCCGAAACCCCGCCCAGGGCGACCATTCGGCGAGGCCAGCGGCGCCAGGAGACGAGGCGAGCAGGCCAACCGCAGTGTGGTTGCCGGGCTATCTTCGCGAGTCCTTTGGGCTTGCTCGATGAGGAAGCATGGAAATCACCGATTGGCGTAAGAGGATTGATGAGTTGGATGAACAGATTGTCCAGTTGCTTTCACAGCGAGCAGCGGCAGCGATGGAGATTGGAAGGTTGAAGCAGGGCAGCGGAGCGCCGATCTACGAGCCGCTGCGGGAGAAAGAAGTGATTGAGCATGTGCGCAAGGTGAATCCGGGACCGCTGGCAGGAGCGCAGGTGCAGGATGTGTACGAACGGGTGATGGATGTGATGCGGGAGTTGCAGCGCCAGAAACCATGAGTTGCCGTGGATGGCGGATGGGCCGCGCGGACGAGGGAAGCAGAGATCTTACAAGGGAGCAAAGAGGAATCCAGTGATGATTGTAGCGATGCAGGACCAAGCCACTGATGAACAGATACAGCACGTGATTGAGCGGATGGTGGAGTTGGGTTTTAACGTCCACCGCACAACCGGCGAGACGCAGACCATTCTTGCCGGGGTGGGAACGCCGGCGCACTTTGAGGTGACGGAGTTCCAGGTATTGGGGGGCGTGGCGCAGGCCTATCGCATCTCATCGCCGTACAAGTTGGCGGGGCGCGGTTTCCGGCCGGAGGGCACGAGGGTGACGTTTCCCAATGGCCTGGTGGTTGGCGGCGAGGAAGTAGTGGTAATGGCCGGTCCCTGCTCGGTGGAGAGCAGCGAGCAGATTCACCTGAGCGCGCAACAGGTGGCGGCCGCGGGCGGGCAGTTTTTGCGTGGAGGAGCATTCAAGCCGCGCAGTTCGCCGTACAGCTTCCAGGGAATGGGACTGGAGGGGTTGAAGCTGCTGCGGGAGGCTGCGGATGAGACAGGGCTGCTGGTGATCACCGAGGTGATGGAGATCTCGCAGATTGAGCTGATGCTTCCGTACATTGACTGCTTCCAGGTGGGCGCGCGGAATATGCAGAACTTCAATCTGCTGCGCGAGTTGGGCCATGTGCGCAAGCCGGTGCTGCTGAAGCGCGGCATCGCCGCCACGATTGAAGAGGTGCTGCTGAGCGCGGAGTACATCCTGTCTGGCGGCAACTACGACCTGATGCTGTGTGAGCGCGGGATCCGCACCTTTGAGACCTATACCCGGAACACGATGGACATCTCGGCGATTGCGGTGCTGAAGAAGCTGACGCATCTGCCGGTGCTGGGCGATCCGTCACACGGGGTGGGCAAGCGTGATCTGGTGCCTCCGATGGCGTTGGCGTCCGTGGCTGCGGGGGCTGACGGGTTGCTGATGGAGATGCATCCGAATCCGGACAAGGCGCTCTCTGACGGAGCGCAGTCGCTGTTTCCGGAGCAGTTGACAAAGCTGGTGGAGCGGCTGCGCCGGCTTGCGCCGGTGGTGGATCGGGAGATTGCGCCGGCGGTGTCCAAGATTCATGCTTAGGATCAGCGAGGAGATGGCCCTGCATCGGATTGTGGTGAAACTCGGGACGAACGTCATCATGCGGCAAGATGGCAAGGTGGCGCTGGGCTTGGTATGTGGGCTGGTGGAACAGATTGCCGAGTTGCGGGCGCAGGGAGTTGAGGTTCTGGTGGTGAGCTCCGGCGCGATTGGTCTGGGGATGGAGCGGTTGGGGCTGAAAGAACGGCCGACCGCGCTCTCCCAGATTCAGGCCTGTGCGGCGATTGGGCAGTCACGGCTGATGTCGCTGTATGACGACGCGTTTGACCAGCTAGGGTGCCCAATTGCGCAGGTGCTGCTTACGGAGGACGACTTTCGGGATGGGGTGCGGCATGCGAATCTGCGCGCCGCGCTGGATGCTTTGTTGACGATGGGCGTGATCCCGATTGCGAATGAGAACGATACGGTTTCTACCATTGAGCTGGAGCGCACGACAGAGTACAAGCCACGCGAGCGGATCTTTGGCGATAACGATAAGCTGTCTGCCTTGTTGCTGAAGCACATTGGAGCAGACCTGCTGGTGCTGCTCTCTGATGTGGATGGTTTGTACGATCGGCATCCGGGCGAGCCGGGGGCGACGCTGATACCGCGGGTGAGTGCGGTGGATGAGAGGATTCTGGCGGTTGCGAACGGAAGCAACGGGCGCGGACGCGGGGGAATGGTGTCCAAGCTGGAGTCGGCGAAGATTGTGCTGCATGCCGGCAAGCGGGCGATGATTGCCAATGGACGAACGCCGCAGGTGCTGGAGCGGATCGTCTCTGGCGAGGCGGTGGGTACGCTGTTTGCCGCGGAGGAGCCCGAGGCGGCATGGATGAGGGAAGAGAGTTGAACGCGGAGGCTATTTCGGCTGCGATGGCTGCGGCGAGGGGCGTGGCGACGCGCACCGTGGCGGAGGCGGCCAAGAGAGCCTCGCGCGTTTTGGCGGTATTGGATGAGACGAGGCGCAACCGGGCGCTGGAGGCCATGGCGGCGGCTATGGAGCAGGCAGGAGCACGGTTGCTGGAGGCCAACGCCGAGGATTTGAAGGCGGCAGGAGAGAGTTTGAGCCCGGCCACGCTCGCGCGGCTCAAGTTGAGTGAGGCGAAGCTGGCGGAGATGGCCGAGCAGGTGCGCTCCGTGGCTGCTCTGCCGGACCCGCTAGGGAAGGTGCTGGATGCGATCGAGATGGATGAGGGCTTGCACCTGACCCGGGTGAGTGTTCCGCTGGGCGTGGTGGGGGTGATCTTTGAGGCGCGGCCGGACGCGGTAACGCAGATTGCAGCTTTGACGGTGAAGTCTGGCAATGCGGTGATTCTGAAGGCGGGCCGAGAGGTGGAGAGTACGGCGGGGGTGCTGGTGGAGGTGCTGCGGTCTGCGCTGCGCGGGGAGGGCTTGCCCGAGGATGCGGTGTGCTTGCTGCAAGGAAGAGAACGCGTGCAGGAGTTGCTGGGGATGCATGAGCTGGTGGACCTGATGATTCCACGCGGCTCCAAGGCGCTGGTGGAGTATGTGCAGGCGAATACGAGGATTCCGGTGTTGGGCCATGCGGAGGGCGTCTGCCATATTTATGTGGATAAGAGAGTAGATGAGGCGCTGGCGCTGCGGGTGATTGCAGATGCCAAGACGGACTACCCGGCGGCGTGCAATGCAGTGGAGACGGTGCTGGTGCATCGGGCGATTGCGGCTGAGTTCCTGCCGCGACTGGCGGAGCATCTGCGGGCGCGCAGCGTGGTGCTGCATGGCGATGAGACGGTGCGGGAGCTGCTGCGCGGGGTAGAGGTGGAAGCGGTAACGGACTGGCGCACCGAGTATGGTGAGCTGGCTATTTCGCTGAAGGTGGCGGCGTCGCTGGAGGATGCGATCGAACACATCCACAGGTATGGCTCGGCGCACACGGAGAGCATTCTGAGCAGCGATGAGGAGGCGGCGGAGCGGTTCCTGCGCGAGGTGGACGCTTCCAGCGTGATGCATAATGCGTCGACGCGCTTTGCCGATGGGTTTCGCTATGGGTTCGGCGCTGAGGTGGGGATCAGCACCAGCAAGCTGCATGCGCGGGGGCCGGTGGGTCTGGAAGGGTTGACGACGTACAAGTACTTGCTGCGCGGCACGGGTCAGGTTGCAGGGGACTATCGGGTCTGCAAGGAGACAGGCCGGGCGGAGCGGACGTTTACGCACCGGCGGGAGCGCGGATGAGAAGCGTGCTGATGGTGGGAACCGGGTTGATAGGGGCCTCGGTGGGGTTGGCGCTGAAGGCGTGGGGATTTGCCGGGGAGATTGCGGGGTGGGACGTCAGCGGGGTGGAGTTGGCCGAGGCGCAGCGGCGAGGGGCGATCGACCGAGCGCTGGAGAGCCGGGAGGCGGTGCTGGAGACGGATGCGGATGTGGTGGTGCTGGCTACGCCGGTGATGCCGATTCTGGACTGGATGGAGCGGCTGGCTCCGCGATTGAAGCCGACGCAACTGGTGACCGATGTGGGCAGCACGAAGGGTGAGATCGCCGCGCTGGCCGGGAGGCTGTTTGGCCGGCCGGGACGGGCGGCATTTCTTCCGGGGCATCCGATGGCGGGTAAGGAGTCCGGGGGAGCGGTGCTGGCTGAGGCGATGCTGTTTCAGAGCGCTGTCTGGTTGTTTACGCCGCCGACGCAGCAGGTGGAGTTAGCCAACGCCTGGCGCGAGGCGGTAAAGGGCTTTGGGGCGCGGGTAAGGGAGATTGATCCGCAGCAGCACGATGAGGTGTGCGCATGGGTGAGCCATCTTCCGCAGATGGTGTCAACGGCGATGAGCGCGTTGCTGGTGGACCAGTTTTCCGGTGATGAGGAGGCGATGGCTGCGGTGCAGGCGATTGGCGGCCGGGCGCTACGCGAGATTACTCGCCTGGGCGGAAGCCCGTACAGCATGTGGCGGGATATTGCGCTGACCAACAGCGAGGCGATCGCCGCCGTGCTGTGGGCCCTGGAGCAACGGCTGGCCTATGTGCGAGAGAATCTGCGCACGCCGGAGCTGCGTGAGGAGTTCAGCCGGGCGAACCGCTTCCGATTGGCTCCGCGAGGTTGAGCGCAGGTGATTTGGGTGGAGAAGCGATCCGCGGGAATGTGGCCCTGGAGACCTGGCGCTGGGATACGCAGTTGCCTGGAAGCTACGAAGCGGCTGTTCTGGTTTTGCGTGGGAGAGTGGTTTTGGCGATGCGAGCAGGTGCATTGCCTGGACTGCTGGAGGGCGCGGAGCCGAGAGAGCGACTGTGGATGGGTGAGGCAAGAGTGGATGTTTACTCGCCCGATCCGCGATAGCCGAACTTGCCGTTGCGATAAAGGGTAATAGTGAACATGGGAGTCTTGGTGTGGGTGTAACCGGACTCCGCTGCCGTAAGCGTTACGCCACCGCCCCAGGTGATGGAGAAGTTCTTGTTGTTCGGCCAGGTGTACTCCGCTTCGGGAGAGATATCCAGGTAGGTCCAACTGGGCGCGTTGGCGTGACCGAAGAAGAGGTTGGTTTTGCTCTGGGACTCGCCGTTGTATTCGACGAGATAACCGAGGCCACGCTTGCTGTTGAGAACATCCTCAAAGGCACCCGCGTAATAGAGGAGATTTCCGTTGACCACGCGCAGGTGTTGGCCGTTTGGAACGACGGTAAAGCCATTGTTATAGGTATATCCGCTGCCCACATGGTTGGGGTCTTCGATGATGTCTCCGAACTGGAAGTAGCCTTCGAAGGGTTTGAATTGCTTGCGAGCGAGCAGGTTCAATCCTTCGTTGTAGGTTCCGTTGCCGTACTGGTCTGCGCCGAAGAGCTTGGGATTGAGGTTCTGGTACTTTCCTGTGGGAATGAACTGGATATAGGTGATTGCCAAGGAGGGGCGGGCCCAGAAATGGTAGTGGTCATCATCCTTCATGAACTGCTTTTTGAGTTCGAAGTGAAGGTTGCCCATCCCGGTAGCGGTTTCAATTTGGCCGTTGGCGGTACTGGGCGGCCCGATGCGGTTGTAGTCGAAGGGGACATAGAAGTCGATTTCAAGGTTGTTGATGATGCCGAAGCTGACACGCTGCGGCATATAGAGGTTGGTCTGTCCCAGCGAAGAGGTCAGTGAGTCATAGAAGAACGGCTCGATATAGCCGGACTGGGGTGGATCGGCATCGGCGGTTCCGGTGTAGAAGGGTCCACTGGTCAAAGGCGCCCAGTTCAGCCTTTCCTGCGCCACGCAGCCGGTATGCGCGAACAGCAGAAGGATGACCCCATAGAAAGACAGAGGCTTCCTGCGAAAGAGATTCATTTGGATACTCCAAAACTGAGTTGTCAGCCCTTCCCTCCACATTCCAAGGAAGCAGCGTTCCGCAAGCGGAGACGAGCCCACACAGATTTCGCCTGCCCCGAGGGCTCTTCCGCCCGGGAGGATGGGTACAGCGGACGCCGACCGAGTTTTCAGTTCAGCGCTTATCAGATGTCTGTTTGACGTAGCTTTCGACGCTCAGGGATGCACGATCGTCTGCTGTGCGGAGACAAGCAACGATCGAATCTCGGAGAACGAATCGACTCCCTCTCTATGGTAGCTGGCGCCGGTCTCTGTGCCAAGGTGGGATGGAGTGGCGCAACCGGTGGTGAACAACAGGCGCACAGGGCAGGGATGCGCGGAGGCTTGGTGGCCGGATCACGGATGGTCTGATGGCGAGACCTGCGAAGTTGCAAAGAAACTCTGTGCCGTTAAAGTGGAACCCGCGGCGCTAGTCCGCGGGCTCCACTCGATGCGGCTGGAGTGGGTTACAAGCCCGGTTGATTGGGATAGGCGGGCAGATCCGCCGGCTTTGGCGGGAGGCTCATAGGATGAGCCTTGATCTGCTTCATGACCTCCTGGATGGCGCGATCGAGCTGCGCATCCTTGCCGCGCACCACATCGTCAGGCCGGTCGTCGACCACAATATCCGGCTGCACGCCATGGTTCTCGACGATCCATTGGCTGTTGAGGCCGTAGATGGAGAACTCCGGACGGGAGAACGAGCCGCCGTCGACCAGGGGGATCATGCCGCGGATGCCGCGCACGCCGCCCCAGGTGCGTTCGCCAATGAGCGGACCCAGCTTATAGACCTTGAAGAATTCGCTGAAGATGTCGCCATCCGAAGCGGCGTACTGGTTCGTGATGGCGGCGATGTAGCCGTGGAAGATCTGCGGTGGGATGGTGTTGCCCGCACTGTTGTCCCAGTTGCGGGCCAGTTCCATGCCGGCAAGAATGCGCCGCAGGCGCTCGAAGATCATCTGGTCGACAAAGCCGCCGCCGTTGTAGCGAACGTCGATAATGAGGCCCTGCTTGCGAATCTGCGGATAGTACTGCTTGACAAAGAGATTCAGGCCGGCATCTTCCATGTCAGGAAGATAGATATAGCCGACGCGGCCATGGGTGGCCGCATCCACCTTCTTGCGGTTGGTCTCAATCATGTCATTCATGCGCAACTGGAACTCATCGTCGAGGGGCTTGATGTCAATGGTTCGTGCTCCGTCGAGGGACGGCCGGGAGTTGATCGTGATCGCGGTGGTCTGATTGGCGGTGTTGACCAGCAGCCTGTCGGGTGAATCCGGCGCCTTGAGCAAGCGGCCGTTTACGGCGAGAAGATAGTCGCCTGGCTGGACGTTCAAGCCCGGCTCGGTGAGTGGGGAGCGGGTCTGCGGATCCCAGTTTTCACCGGGGTAGATCTTCTTGAAGCGGTAGTAACCGGTGGCGGCGTCGAGCTCGTAGTCGACGCCCAGCAATCCCTCGGTGACGCGGTTGGGGTCGGATTTGTCGGGACCATTGACGTAGGTGTGCGAGTTGGATAGCTCGCCAACCATCTCGCCCAGAATATAGGTGAGGTCGTAACGGCTGGCGACGTAAGGAAGCAGCACCGCGTACTTGTCATGTACCGCCTTCCAGTTGACGCCGTTCATGGCGGCTTCAAAGAAGTAGTCGCGCTCCTGCCGCCAGACCTCGTTGTAGATCTGCTGCCACTCGGCGGGTGGATCGACATCCATTTTGAGTCCAGCAAGACTCAACGCGCCTTTGCCAATCTTCTGTGGGGTAGCGGGTTTGGCGTCGATGATTCCGTATGTGCCGGGGCCGGGGTCTTTCTTTGCTTCATAGAGGATCTTCGTGCCGTCGTGGGAGAGTTGCCAGCGGTTGATGTTTTCGATGACGGTTGTTTCCTTGCGTTTGCTCAGGTCGTAGGCATGCAGAGCAGGCGCTTCGCCAGGCAATGGTCCGGAGAGTCCCTGGACAGGCTGTGTGGAGTAGTAGATGAAACCCTTGGCGGCCGCGAGGCCGGAGATGATAGCGGGCGGAGTAGGCAGGGCCACAACGCGATTCTGAATCCCGTCCAGGTCGACGCGGAAGTCCTTGAGGACATCGTTCGCCGCGGCTGGGCCCGGTTGGGTGTTCTTGCCTGCCTGGGATGCGGTTTGGGTGTCGGCTCCTGCGGCGCTTTTCTGATCGGCGGCTGCGGGCGCGGGCGTTTCGGGTTGGATATGGGTCTCATCGCTCAGGGCTGGGAACGGCGAAGGAAGATCGTTGCGCAAGGTGAGCAGATAGACCCGGGTGGTCTTGGGATTGGTGAACTCGAAGTCGAAGTTGCCAACGACCTCGTTGTAATCGCGGTCGGAGAGGAAGTAGAGGTATCTGCCCTCGGGATCCCAAACCGGATCGTCACTGTTGAACATCTGGCCCGTGATCGCGATCGGTTGCTTCTTTTCGAGCGAATAGAGATAGACCGAGCTGAAGTCACTGGAGTTCTGCTTATCGTAGGCGATCCACTTGCTGTCCGGTGACCAGGAGTAATTGACGATCTCCGCATAGCGGGCGCGATCGATCTGGACGGGCTTCCTGTCGGCGAGGTCGACGTACCAGAGGCGGAGATTCTGGTCGGCCCAGGCGAGCTTTCTGCTGTCCGGGGACCAGACGGGCTGGAACATGAACCCCTTGAATCCGGAGGTGATCTGCTGGGTGTGGTCCTTGTCGCGGGCGCTGAGGGAAAGCGCTTTGCCGAGTTCGATGTTGCCCATGCCATCCTGCGGCGTGATGTAGATCTCGTCTTCGCCGGAGCGATCGGAGACGAAGGCGATCCAGCGGCCGTCCGGTGACCAGGCTACTTCCTTGTCGCGGCTGGCTTGATTGCGGGTCAACATGCGGGTTGCGCCATCTTTGGCGGGAACCGTGAAGAGTTTGCCGCGGGCCACCATGACGGCGCGCTTGCCGTCCGGAGCGATGTCGAGGTCGGTGATGAGGTTGGTCACGCTGGTCCAGTGTTTCATCGCCAGCTCACGCACGCCGAGGGTCTGGATGGTGAGTTTTGTGGCCTGGCGGGTTGCCAGGTCGAGAAGGTAGAGATAGCCGCCGTTCTCAAAGACAATGGAGTTCTCTCCCAGGCTGGGCCACATCACATCAAAGTCAGTGAAGTGGGTGATCTGCTGGATCTGCTTGCTGGTGAGGTCATAGGAATAGATATTCAGCCGATGCTCCGGGCCACGGTCGGAGGTGAAGTAGATCGTGTTGCCGTGCCACATCGGGAAGGTATCTGTGTACGCGGTGTGGGGAATCATCTGTTCAAGAACATTGTTCTTGAGGTCGTAGATGTAAATGTCCTGGGCCATGCCGCCGGTGTAGCGCTTCCAGGTGCGGAAGTTGCGGAAGATACGGTTATAGGCGATCTTTGTGCCGTCTGCATTGAACGAAGCGAGTCCCGACTGGTCGAGCGCGAGCGGCACGGGCTGGCCGCCGTCGATCGAGACGCTATAAAGGCGCTTGGTCCAGACGTTCGGAGAGTCGCGGCGGGTGAGAAACAGGATTTGCTTGCTGTCAGGGGTCCAGGTGACCACCTCGTTGTGAACGCCCATGCGGTCGCTGAGTGGCTGAGAGCCGCCCTGGTAGAAGGTGAGCTGCCGCGGCTGCCCTCCTTCGGCGGGCATGACGTAGACATTGGAGTTGCCGTCATACTGGCCGGTAAAGGCAATCCACCTGCCGTCGGGAGAGAACTTGGGAAACAGCTCCAGCCCCGGATCAGAGGTGATGCGACGGGCGGTTCCGCCCTTGGCGGAAACCAGCCAGATATCGCCACCGTAGACGAAGGCGATGTGGCCGCCATGGATGTCAGGGAAGCGGAGTAAACGCGCCTGCGGGGTCTCCTGAGCTGTCAAACTCGCACACGCCAACAGCGTGGCGCAAAAGAAGAACTGTTTCAGCCATCTCATTTGTCTTGTCTCCTGATTGCGTCTGCCGGGAGCTTCGCATAAGTTCGAAGAGCTGCGCGAACCGGCAGAGGGTTGGCCGTTGCTACTATGATCTCTTGGTTCCGGCGCAGGTTGATGGGTAGGCTGCAAGGAAGGGTGTATGGCTTGCATCCACGCCAGGGAGAAGCAACGTTGCCGGATCTTCCCTGATAGCCGCAGCTCCAAATCAGCGCCAAAAATCCGTTCCAAAGTCTAGCACGTCTTTCCGTAGCGCTGCGTTCCGCCCGGAGGTGCGATTGGAATTCATAGGGAGGAAGCAGTGCCGCAATCTGTGGGTCACAACAGAGCGTAGATGGCGGGGATGCGCTGACTGGCCGGGGAGAAGTGAATCGCGAGTTTGTTCAGGAGTGACGCCGGCTAAGCGCGGAGCAGCGCATGGCTGCCGTGGTCAGGATGCGATGATCGAAAGCGAGAAGCGCGAGGCGCTGTGAAGCGGTGAAGGCGAGTGCGGTTATCAGCCGATGCGGGCAGTGTGGGAGGGCTGTGCGTGAGGGCGAGGCGTGGCTTTGCGCTGAAGGCAGTGGGGCTGCCCGCAGGGGATGGGAAGGGGGTGGACTGAAAGCCGGGATCGCATAGCATGGAGGCAAGACCGCGCGGAGGATTGCGGTCGGTGGAGATAGTGAGCCTATGCGGATTCTGGTGATTGGCGCGGGTGCGGTGGGGGGATACTTTGGCGGAAGGCTAGCCGCGGTAGGACGGGATGTGACGTTTCTGGTGCGGGAGGGACGAGCGGCGCAGTTGAAACGAACAGGTTTGCAGATCCTGGATGTCTGTGGCGATGTGACGGTGTTGCCGGATCGACTGAAGTTGCTGACGGCAGGTCAGTTGAGGGCGAGGCCGGAGGCGTTCGATCTGATTCTATTAAGCACGAAGGCGTACTCTCTGGATGCCGCCATGCATGATTTTGCGCCCGCGATGGGGGCAGAGAGCGCGGTGCTGCCGCTGCTGAACGGGATGCGGCATCTGGATGTTTTGCAGGCGAGGTTTGGGAAGGACCGTGTGCTGGGCGGGACGACGTATCTGGTGGCAGACCTGGATGCGGAGGGAGTGGTGCACTCCATGACGGCACTGCATGACCTGAACTTTGGCGAGCTCGACAGACGGGTGACGGAGCGGATCAAGGCGATTGAGGCGGTTCTGAGCGGGGCGGGCTTTGATGCCCGATTGCGGCCGGATGTGGTGGCCACGCTGTGGCAGAAGTGGACGATGCTGGCCTCGGCAGGGGCGATCAACTGCTTGGTGCGGGCCCCGATTGGGGTGGCGGTATCGGCTCCGGGAGGCCGGGAGACGGCGCTGCAGGTGATGGCGGAGTGCGAGAGCATTGCTATAGCCAACGGTTATCCGGCGGAGGATCGGGGCCAATTGGTGGCAACGGAACGGCGGTTGCTGGATCCGGCATCTACGCTGACGACGTCGATGTATCGCGATATGCAGAGGGGCTTGCGGGTAGAGGGCGACCACATCCTAGGGGACTTGGTGGAGCGGGGACGACGGCATGGCGTGGAGGCTCCGCTGCTGCGGGCTGCGTATGCTCAATTGAGTGTGTACTCGTCGGGTCTTGCGGCACGTTCTGCGTTGGTGACGTAACGCTTCGCCCAGCGTGGCGTTTGAGCTTTTGGCGATGGTTGTGGATGGCGAGGAGAGGAATCGGATGGGAGGTTTGGGCGATAATCAACTATGCCTTCTCTATGGACACCCTCCAGTTGGTCTGAACGACTTCTAGAACTTGAAGCCCGAACCAGTCCCGCCAAGGAAACGCCCTTGCGTCGCGATGTGCGGTCGTTGGGAACCTTGCTGGGGAAGGTGTTGAAGGAACAGCCCGGCGAAGCGTTGTACGAAGCGGTGGAGAGCCTGCGGCGGATTGCGATTGCGCGGCGCAAAGCCGATGCCAGGGGCGATACGGCGGAGGCTGGGCGGTATCTGGAGGAGGCGCAGACGCTGATCCATGAGATGGCTCTGGATGCGCGCACGGCGTTTTTTCTGGCGCGAGCGTTTGCGTTCTACTTTGAGCTGATCAATCTGGCGGAGACCAACCATCGCAAGCGACGGAGGCGATCGACTCTGCTGGAAGCCGGAGCCGAGCCGCAGCGGGGAAGCCTGCGCGGGACGTTGCGGCGGCTGCGGGAGGCGGGGTTCTCTCGTGAGATGGTGCTGGCGCGGCTGGAGCAGATCTGCATTATGCCGGTGTTTACGGCACACCCGACCGAGGTGGCGCGGCGCAGTGTGATGTTCAAGCGGCGCAGCATCTCTGACCTGCTGGAGAAGCTGGATGCGATTCCACTTCCGGTGACGGAGTTGGACGCGCTGGAGGGTGGGCTGATGGCGGAGATCACGGCGTTGTGGCAGACCGATGAGGTGCGCCAGGAACGGCCTACGGTGCGGGATGAGGTCCACATGGCGCTGGACTACTATGACGCGTCTCTGTTTGCTACTGTTCCGGTTCTGTATGCGGAGATTGCGAGTGCTCTGGATGAGGAGTTTCCTGCTGAGGAGCCGACGCAGTTGGTGGATCTGCCGGTTCTGGTGCGGTTTGGATCGTGGATTGGCGGCGATCGGGATGGGAATCCCTTTGTGACGGCGAAGATGACGGCGGAGGCGGTAGCCATGTCGCGCGATCTGGTGCATGACTACTATGTGACGCGGTTGACGGGACTTTACAACCAGTTATCGTCTTCGACACGGCAGGCTCCGATCTCTGAGGCGTTGCGGGCACGGTTGAATGAGTATCTGAGGTTGTTGCGAGCCAGCGGGGACGGGACGCCGTTCGACCGTTTTCCCAATGAGGCGCTACGGATGCAGATTGCCTGCATGAAGATGCGGCTGGGCGGGCTGCAGGCGGTATCCATGCATCGGGCGCTGGTGTTGTCAGTGAATTCCAGCCTGCCCCGGTATGAGAGGGCAGAGGAGTTGCTCGAGGATCTGACGCTGGTGCGAGCGGCCCTGGTGGAGCATAAGGGTCGGCGGCTGGCGGAGTACTTTGTGGATCCGCTGCTGATTTCTGTGCGGACGTTTGGCTTGCATCTGCAGACGCTGGATATTCGGCAGCATGCGCGGGTGGACCGTGCGGTGCTGGCTGAGCTGAGGGCGGCAACGGAAGGTGCGGCGGGGACGCGGCAAGAGGAAGCAGGGAGGGCTGGGACTCCAGGAAGGGTGCAAACGGCGCAACTGAGCGCGCAGGCTCAGGAGACGCTAGCCACCTTCTGCGCCATTGCGGAGTTGAAGCAGAGGCTGCCGGCGACGATCACGCAGTATGTGGTCTCTGGTGCGACCTGCATGGAGGATGCGTTGACGGTGGTGGAGCTGGCGCGGCTGGGCGGGGTAGCCGTGGAAGGAGGGATGAGCGCGAGCGGAGATCGTGATCCCGGGTTGCAGCCGGTGCTGCTGTTTGAGTCGATCGAAGATCTGCGCAGAGCTCCAGCGGTGTGTCGGGAGCTATGGACTTCGGAGGCGTACAAGCCGCTGCTGAAGGCCTGGGGAAGGCGGCAGGAGATGATGCTGGGTTACTCGGACTCCAACAAAGACGGGGGCATGATGACCAGCACGTGGGAGATCTGGAAGGCGCATCGGGCGCTGCATGTTGTGGCGCAGGAGTGCGATGTGCGGCTGCGGCTGTTCCATGGGCGGGGTGGCACGGTGGGGAGGGGTGGCGGCCCAACGCATGGAGCCATCTTTGCTCAGCCGCTGGACAGCTTCCTTGGCGAGTTGCGGATCACCGAGCAGGGTGAGGTGCTGAATTGGAAGTACAGCGACGTTGTGCTGGCGGAGAGGAATCTGGAGCTAATGATCGCTGCGGCGCTGGATGCGCTGGCCCGGCCGGGCATACGGCCGAGGGAAGCGGGGGGGCGAGAATCGGCCAGATTGGCTGGGAAGCCTGTACTGACGGGTGAGATTCTTCCCGAATGGGAGGCTGCGATGGATGAGCTCTCAGCGCTGTCTCTGGGGTTTTATACGCAGCATGTGCTGGAGGATCCGGAGGTGTGCAGCTACTTTGAGCAGGCGACGCCGGTGGCGGAGTTGGAGCATGCGCGGATCGGCTCGCGACCGGCCAAGCGGATGGATGCGAGCGCCGCTGGAGCGCTGGACAAACAGCGCAGTCTGGCGGATCTGCGTGCGATCCCGTGGGTGTTCGGGTGGATGCAGTCGCGGCACGTAACGCCGGCGTATTTTGGAGTTGGCTACGCGCTGGAGGAATACACCCGCAGACACAAGAATGGCCTGGCGCTGCTGCAGGAGATGGCGGGTGGGCTACCGGTGTTCCTGGACATGATGCTGAACGTGGAGATTGCGATGGCCAAAGCGGATTTTGGAATCGCCAGGCAGTACTCGATGCTGGTGGCCGATGAGTCGCTGCGGGAGCGGGTGTTCACGATGCTGGAGACGGAGTTCAACCGCACTCGGCGGATGGTGCTGAAGGTGGTGCAGCAGAGCGAGTTGCTGGAGAAGAACGAAGTGCTGGCGCACTCCATCCGGCTGCGCAACCCGTATGTGGATCCGATCAGCCTGTTGCAGCTTGATCTGCTGCGGCGGAAGCGCGGCGGGGAGCAGAGTGAAGAGATGGACCGGGCGATTACGGCGACGATCAACGGCATCAGCGCCGGGCTGAGGAATACGGGCTGAGATTCCGGCCGCGGTGGTAAGAGCGCTTGGCGCGGGGGCAGTCGGCTTTGTGCAGGGATCAGGTTGATGGGTAGAGGGTTGGTTGGGAGGGCTGCGGTTGCGCGCTGAGGTGGTGCGGGCATGGCGTGAAGAGCGACGGTTGCGCAGAGGACTGGGAACTGGTTGGGATTGGACAGGCTGGAATTACAAAAGAAGCGGCGTTACCCGGCGGGGTTCGCAGAGGTCGAGGGGGTTACTGGAACGGGCGTGATTTTCACCGCCTTATTGTTGACAAAGACGATGCGGAGGGGATGGCCGTTGTTATCGAAGAGGACGGTGCGATTGCCGGTGTCATCTGAGCTGGGAGTGGTGACCTCGCCGAGCGACATCATGGCCTGGTTCTCGCTCATGCCCAGCACGGCCAGGTGCTTATCGATGGTGGACCACATGGCCGGACCCCAGAAGTTGTACAGCTTGTGAGGATCGTCGTAGAAAAAGACCTCATCATTGACGAAGTTGTAGCTGCCGTTCTGGAAGTCGCCGACCGGGGTTGCGTAGAGGGTGGTGGGGTGGGAGGATGCGGGCATGGTGAAGGCCAGCAATACTTGGCGTTGGCCTGCGGGGATGCGGAAGACGGCGGGTCCGGATGCGGGCGCCTTCTGTTCAAAGACTCCTTTGATGAGCAGCGGCGTAGCGCCCAAGAGGTTACCCAGGGGTTTTGCATAGTCGACATGGTTGCCTTTGTCGCTGTAGTAGGCGAGTTGTCCTCCGGCGCTGACCCAAAGGGTTTTGCCGATGAGGGCGCGCTGGTCGGCCAGGGAGTCAGGGTATTCCTTGCGGAGGAAGACGTTATCGTCGGGGTCGACGGGGATGTTGGCGTAGGAATTTTGGGGGGCGGGTCCCGCCTCATGATTGGCCCTGTAGATGAGGCCGACGCGCAGGCCGACGAGCAGTAGCATGAAGGTGGTGCCGGCGATGGCGATTTTGGGTCCCTTTTCCATGAAAAACCTCCCTCTGTGAAAGAGACTAACTTAACGGGAAAGGTTGCCAAGAGATGGAGCCGTGGAGTTGGAGCGGGGAGGGGATTTCCGGTTAACCGACTGGCTCCATGCTGTTGAACTGCTTTTCGAGAAGGATGAGGCTTTCGGCGGTGAGGGCATCGGCTTTGCGAAGCGCGGGGAAGCAGAGGCTCCAAAGGCCGGTAACGGCCATGCTGGCTGCGCCGCCGAAGACGACGGCGCGGACGGCTCCCCACCAGTGCGCAGTGAGCCCACTTTCATACTCGCCGACCTCATTGGAGACGCCGACAAAGAGCCAGTTGATGCTGGAGACGCGGCCGCGCATCTCTGGCGGGGTAGCCAACTGCAAGATGCTGGCGCGAATGACCACCGAGACCATATCCGATGCTCCGATGGCGACCAGGGCGATGCAACTGAGCAGAAGGCTGTGGCTGAGACCAAAGACGATGGTGGCGGCTCCGAAGATGCCGACGCAAAGGAGCATGGTCTTACCGGCGCGACGGCGGATGGGAAAGACGAGCACGGCGAGAGAGACGGCGAGGGCTCCCAGGGAGGGCATGGCACGCAGCAGGCCGAGGCCGTTGGCTCCAGCGTGCAGAATGTCTACGGCGAAGATGGGCATGAGGGAGACTGCGCCGCCGAGCAGCACAGCGAAGAGGTCCAAGGATATGGAGCCTAACAGGAGGCGGGTGGCGAGGACATAGCGGAAGCCGGCGAACATGGTTTGGAGGGAGAATCCTTTTTTTTCGCCGCCGCCGCGGGGTTTGACCATGCTGAGGAGGAAGAGGAAGCAGAGCAGGGCGAGGAGGGTGAAGGCATAGACGATGGGGGCTCCGTTGAAGGCGGCGAGGCGTCCTGCGAAGAGATGGGTGAGTGGGATGGTGAAGAGGATGCCCCCGATCATGGGTCCGGTGGCATTGGCGACCTGAAAGACGGTAGCGCCCCAGGTGACGGCGTTGACGAAGTGGTCCATGGGAACCAGGGTAGGGACGAGGGCGCCGGCGGCTGGTCCGCTGAAACAGCGGCCGGTTCCGACGACAAACAGGACGGCATAGATGAGCCAGATGTTCTGGACGTGGTGGAGAGACATCCAGAGCAGAGTGGAGGTTGCCAGCGCCTGCATGGAGTAGCAGGTGAGGATGATGTTGCGGCGATCATAGCGATCGGCGACATGGCCGGCGGGAAGGACAAAGAAGATGCCGGGAAGGAAGAGCGCCAGGCCGGTGTATCCGAGGGCGAGGGCTGAATGGGTGATCTGATAGATCTGCCAGGCAACGCCGACGCCCTGGGCCTCTGCTCCCATGATGCCGAGGAGGCGAGCGGCGGAGTAGAAGCGGAAGTCGCGCGACTGCCAGGCTACGGCGGAGTTGGAGGCAAGCGCACCAAGGGAGGGTTGAGGGGAGTTGGGTGCAGGCTGGGCGGGATCGCTCATCTGACTTACTATGCTGACACAGTTGGGCTGCTGCTGCCGGACAGGCGGAGGGTGCGACGTCGGCGGACCGTTATGATGGGAGGGGAGCGGAATGGTTGCTGGTGGGAGGGGAGCGCCGGTGGCAGGCTCTGGAGAGGATGGAGGGGGAATGAGCATAGCGGAGCCGGAGCGCGAAGGAATAGATGAGGAACGGCTGGGCGAGTTGCCGACCGAAAGACGGAATCCTGCCAGCGAGCACATGGATGAGCTGCCGACGCTGGAGATGCTGGCGTTGATCAACGCCGAAGACGCCAAGGTGGCAGGCGCGGTAGCGGCGGAACTGGAACAGATTGCCCGCGTGGTGGATGCCGTGGCAGAACGGTTCCGGCGAGGCGGGCGGATGTTTTACATTGGCGCGGGGACAAGTGGTCGGCTGGGGGTGCTGGACGCCAGCGAGTGTCCGCCGACTTTTTCTGTAAGCCCGGAGCTGGTGCAAGGGATCATTGCCGGCGGCGATGGGGCGCTGCGACTC
Source organism: Acidobacteriaceae bacterium (assembly GCA_049977105.1). GTDB lineage: Bacteria > Acidobacteriota > Terriglobia > Terriglobales > Acidobacteriaceae > Granulicella. The sequence continues at coordinate 38,043 of JBMFGX010000009.1, forward strand.
TCCAGTGAGCAGTCCGAGGATTCGCGCGAAGAGGGTGTGAGGGATCTGCGCGCAGCCGGCTTTGGCAGCGATGCGCGACCGGACACCTTGGTGGGTATCGCGACCAGCGGGAGGACGCCCTATGTGCTGGGGGCGATCGAATATGCGAAGAGCGTGGGAGCGCTGACGGTAGGTTTGAGTTGTGTTCCGGGTTCAGCGCTAGCCCAGGCGGCGGAGATGGCGATCACTCCGGTGACGGGGCCGGAGGTGCTGACGGGGAGCACCCGGATGAAGGCGGGTACCGCGACGAAGCTGGTGCTGAATATGCTCTCGACTGGAGTGATGATCCGGACAGGGGCGACATTTGGCAACCTGATGGTGAACATGTGTGCCAGCAATGCGAAGCTGATGGATCGAGCGGAGAGGATTGTTGCGGCGGGCGTGGGGTGCGATCGAGCGACTGCCGTGGAGCTACTGAAGCAGGCGGGAAAGGATGTGAAGGCTGCGATCCTGATGGGACGACAGGGAGTTGGCTTCCAGACGGCGCGGCAACGGCTGGCGGCGGCAGGGGGTATCCTGGCGGATGCGCTGCGCATCCATTCTGACTGAGCCGTTCATGCTGTTGCAATGTTGAGGGGGTAGAGTCTGGGAGTAGGGGGAGAACGATGCGACGCTATTTCTCGGTTCCGGCTCTCAAGCTGTTGGGGCGAAGGGTACTGCTGGCGGTGGTATTTGTGATTCTCGCCAAGCTGGCTGTGGCATAAATTCGGCGTTGGCTGGGCTCATCTGGGCTGGGCTACGTGGCTGCACGGAGCGGCAGGGATAGGATTCTGTTTGTGCGGTTGATTCCGGTTTGCTATTGAGGCTGGTTTCGATCCGGGTCTGGCTTGAGCATGCTGCGGGGCGGGTGAGGGAGTTTGTTGCGGGGTGGAGTGGATGTGAAGGCGGGGGCTGCTGGGGTGTGTGGCAGAGCTGCTTCCGCTGCAGGTGGGAGATTTAGCCAAAGAGCGTAGGCTTGCGGGGCATTTCGATGCCGAGGTGCTGGTAGGCCAGGCGGGTAGCGACGCGACCGCGAGGGGTGCGGTCGAGGAAGCCGATCTGGATGAGGAACGGTTCGTAGACCTCTTCGAGGGCGTCCTGTTCTTCCGCCAGAGCAGCGGCCAGGGTGTTGAGTCCGACAGGGCCTCCATCATACTTTTCGATAATGGTGCGGAGCAGACGGCGGTCCAGCTCATCGAAGCCGTGCGCGTCGACTTCCAGCATCTCCAAGGCGGCGATGGCGGTGGGGCGATCGATTTTGCCTGAGGCGCGGACCTCAGCGTAGTCGCGGACGCGGCGCAGGAGGCGATTGGCGATGCGAGGTGTGCCGCGGGAGCGCATGGCGATCTCCGCAGCTCCGTCGCGGTCGATGGGGACGTTGAGAACTTCCGCCGAGCGTTCGACGACCCAACGAAGCTCGTCGTCGGTGTAGAACTCCAGACGCAGAAGGATGCCGAAGCGGGAGCGCAGGGGAGAGGAGAGCAGGCCGGGCCGGGTTGTAGCGGCGACGAAGGTAAAGGGGTCGATGCGCATGACATGGGTACGGGCTGAGGGTCCGGTTCCGATCATGATGTCCAATTGATAGTCTTCGAGCGCGGTGTAGAGCTTTTCTTCCATTACGGGCTGAAGGCGGTGGATCTCATCGAGGAAGAGCACCTGACGGTGCTTGAGGTTGGTGAGGATGGCGGCCATATCGCCTTGAACTTGCAGGGCTGGGCCGCTGGTCTGTTGGAAGCCGACCTCAAGCTCATTGGCAATGATGGTGGCCAAGGTAGTTTTGCCCAGCCCCGGGGGGCCGAAGAGGAGGACGTGATCGAGGGCCTCGCCGCGCGATCTGGCCGCTTCAAGCGCGATCTTCAGTTGCTCCTTGGCCTTGGTCTGGCCGACGAACTCGGAGAGCCGCCGTGGGCGGAGTTTCAGCTCCAGGGCGTCGTCGTCCTCCAAGCGGCCGGCTGAGACCAGACGATTGGGTTCATGGTCTGGGGCCGACGGCCTGCGGGGAGGGTTCGCTGGGCCGCTGGGTAGAGCGCCGCTTGGCGTCGGCATAGGTTTTTTCTCAAAGTCCATCCTGAGGCGAGGATAAGGCGAAGCAGACGCTGAAGCAATCCGGCGGAGACGGAGGTTGTGGAAGTTAGAGAGGGGGAGGGATTGTTCTGGGGCGAAGGTATGATTCTACGGGATGGATGTTAGAGGCGAGGGTGGGGAGGATGGGCCACTGGGTATTCTGCCCGGCGGAGGGAGCGAGATCAGCGATATAGTTGGGGTTGAACCAAATTGGTGGAGCGGCGGAGAGCGCCGGAGGTTGGCTGTGAGGGATGGAAGTGTGTCTGTACGCGATCTGATGTTGCCGGCGGGGACGATTGCGCCAGGATTGGAGAGCCTCTTGCAGAGGGCGTCGAATGCCTGTCTGCTTTTTGTCATTGCATTCCTGCTGCTGGGCGGGGAGTGGGCCTGGGCGCAGCAGTCGGCACAGGCTCCGCCGAGCCAGGTGCTGCACAAGCACTCTGCCCCACCTGCGCGGACGATCTTTCTGGATGTGCTGGTAACGGAAAAGAACGGCCAGCCGGTGACGGGGTTGGGGGCGAACGATTTTACAGTGCTGGACGATAAGAGGCCGGAGAAGATTACCTCTTTCAAGGAGATCAACGCTAAAGAGCAGCCGGTAGAGGCGATTGTGCTGATTGATGCTGTCAATACGCATTACGACATTGTCTCTGAGGCGCGTCAACAGATCGACAAATTTCTGCACGCGAATGGAGGCAAGCTTCCGTTGCCAACCGTGCTGGCCGTGTTGACCAACGATGGCATAGAGATGCAGCACACCTATACGACAAACGGCAATGACCTGGATGCAGTACTGACCCAATACACGATTGGGTTGCGAGAGATACGAAGATCGGCGGGTGTGTATGGCGATGCGGAGCGTCTGGATGACTCGCTGAAGGCGATACGATTGCTGGCGGCCTATGAGCTGCAACGGCCGGGACGGAAGATCATTCTGTGGATTGCTCCGGGGTGGCCCCTGCTGTCTGGACCGGAGGTGACGCTGAGCTATGACCAGACCATGTCGATCTTCAATCAAGTGACGTGGCTTTCAAGCGCGCTGAGAGAGGGGCAGGTGACGGTATATTCCATTGATCCTTTGGGCGTGGCAGAGCCGCTGCAGGAGCTCTTTTATTATCAGCAGTTTTTGGCAGGCCTGAAAAAGCCCGGGGAAGCGCAACTGGGAAATCTGGGGTTACAGGTGCTGGCTACCCAGAGCGGAGGGAAGGTGCTGAATAGTCCCGAGGTGGCGGATCTTCTGACGCAGTGCATGGCGGAGAATCAGGACTATTACCGTATCTCCTTTGAACCGCCTGCTTCGGAGTTGGGAGAGAAGCGAAAGGCGGAGTCGCCCTATGAGTACCATGCTCTGAAGGTCCTGGTGGCGCATCCGGGGGTGACTGCGGCTACCAGCACTGGATACTACATAGAGCCATGATTTTCATGGGTTTGGAGAGAGATTGGGGACAGGGAAGGCCGAGCACGGGAAAATTGGTCATCCAGATGAGTCCTGGCGCGAAGCACTCGCGTGTCCCTATTAAAGAAACTCTGCATCTTATCCTTGTTGAGATGATTGTCGAGAACCCGGTGCGGGAGCTTTGGCCGATGAACGGCGCTCGAGCAGTTTGCTCGGGTGATTCTCCGTCGTATCCTTGAGTGTGGGCTACGCGGGGTTCGTGCCCTGCAGTTTCGTTGGGGGTATTGCACGGCCATCGCCGGTCTTTTGGTTTAGATGGGTGAACTCGAAAGAGGTGGTGAGCGTGGGCCCCGAAGCGCGAACCAGAAGGGGAAGGTTTGGTTGGATGAAACGCCTGGTATCCGTCACGCTCACGGTGTTCTGCTGCGTCAGTCTGATGCTGGGGACAGAGCGTCGGGCGATGGCGTATATCGATCCGGGCTCGGGGCTTCTGGCTCTGCAGTCGCTTGGATCGATGCTGGCGGCAGCGGGATTTTTTCTGCGGCGGCGTATTATGAGGTTATTCCAAAAGGAGCAGCCGATGGGTGGTTCGGATTCGCCTAAGGTTGCAGAGAAGGAAGACTCCCGCAACGCAGCATGACGATTGGAACGCCCACTGCAACCTTTCGTGACCCGGCCGGATGCCTGAGTCTGGACGGAGACTTTGCTGTCCGCACGATCCATCCTTCAGCGCGCGACCAGGTGATGGAGTTTGTGACCTCACAGTTTTGCAAACGCCTGCAAGACCGTGGGGACATGGTAGCCATCACGGTGAAGAATACGCGGGCAGGCCTGCAGCTTCTGCACCCCAGGATTCCAGTGCCGACGTACCCATGGGAGTGGACACCCTCGCAGTGGCTGGCAGCGGCGCAACTGACGTTATCGCTCTGCGGGGAGGCGCTGACGGAGGGGTGGGTACTGAAGGACGCGACTCCGCTGAATATTCTATTTGTGAGCTCGAGGCCAGTTTTGGTGGATGTGCTGTCCTTCGAGCCGTGGGACCCGGCTCCCAAGGAATACGCATCGCATCTGTGGCTGGCCTATGGGCAGTACATTCGCACCTTTCTTCTGCCGTTACTGATGAATCGGATGCTGAGTTGGCCGCTGGAGCTTTCGGTGTTCAAGCGGGATGGGTACGAGCCGGTGGAGCTGTACAAGGCTCTCAGTTGGCCTCAGCGGCTGTCTCGGGCGGCCTTCTGGCCGGTAACGCTGCCGGCGCGACTGGAGATGAGGCAGGCCAGGAAGGGTGGCCAGAAGGAGGGGTTGAGCAAGGCTGCGCCGCGACACAAATCGCCGGAGCTGGCGTTACATCTGATCAACCGCACCCTGGCTGACCTGCGCAAGCGCACCCGCCGCGCGATGCCTGAGTATGAGGGTTCGGAGTGGTCAGACTATACGGGGACGCTGACGCACTACACGGCGCAGGAGAGCGCGCAAAAGCTGGAGTGGGTGCGGCACGTTCTGGAAGATCTTCGACCGGCGCGAGTGCTGGATATAGGGGCCAATACCGGTGTATTCAGCGCTTTGGCGGCCGAACATGGGGCGCAGGTGGTGGCGCTGGAGCGTGATGCCGCCACGGCTGAGAGTCTTTACCGCATGAGCGTGAAGAGCCGGTTGCCGATCCAGACGATCCACGCGGACCTGGCGCGCCCGTCACCGGCAGTGGGCTGGGAGAACCGCGAGACCAGCACCCTGTTGGATCGGCTGGAGGCGCAATCTGAGATGGTGCTGATGCTGGCGGTGATTCACCACTTGATATTAATGGATCAGATACCGCTTCGCGCTATTCTGGAGTTGGTCTACACGCTGACCTGGCGTTATCTGGTTCTGGAGTGGGTACCGGTTACCGATGTTATGTTCCAGAGCCTGATGCGCGGTCGTGACGAGTTATATGGTTCGCTGAGCGAGGATGATCTGTTGCAAGCCGGCGCGAACCTTTTTCATGTGGTGAGACGGCAGAGTTTGGAAAATGGACGGGTTCTCTTTCTGTTTGCAAAAGATTGAATGGATGCAGATGGAGTGGTTGAATCTGCAGAGAGCAGAGCGTTCCGGGGTAATCAAACAGTCGAAGTGTGGAGAGAGCGACCGGTTTGTGTCCCAGGAGGAAGGGCGGAAGGTTGCGCCGCCGGTGGAGCGCCTGCAAACGTTGGTTAGTAAAGGACCCGATGCTGAAGAAATTTGCCCAGTGCTTTGGCCTGGCCTCTCTAATGCTGGTGATGAGTTACGGCGACCTGCTGGGAGGCGGCTGGGACGTCCGCATGCATGTTCCGTTCGGATTGCATGGGATCATCTGGGCACAGCTTACGGATATTTTTCTGTTGGGGCTGTTGCTGTTTGCGGTCATCGGGACGCTCTGGCGCACGCGATTCTATCCCTGGGTGCAGTTGCTGCTGGCCCTGTTTGTTCCCCCTGCTCTGATTGAGCTGACACGCTCCCAGATTTCGCTTGCGTTGACGAGCAGCGAAGTTCTGGTGCTGGCGGTGGTGTGGGTGTTTCTGGTGCTGTTGTTGTTGCTGCTGTTTCCGCAGGGGTACCAGCGGTTGATCCGGCTGGGAGAGTTTCTGGGGACGTTTTCCGCTTTTTTTTGTTTGTGCAGCGTCGTGCAGTTGCTTTGGATTCTGCACTGGAAACCGGGTCCGCAGCAGCATGACGTAGTGTGGGCCGGCACGCCCCAGCCTCCGCGGGATCATGCGAAGGTGGTGTGGGTGATCTTTGACGAACTCTCTTACGAGCAGGTGTACGGGCATCGCGCAGATGACCTGGCGCTGCCCAACTTCGATGCCCTGCGTAACGAGAGCACGGTCTACACGGATGCGCAGCCGATCGGCGAGAAGACGGTGAGAATTATTCCTTCTTTGCTATGGGGGCACTTGATCAGGAAGTTCCAATATACGTTTGATAATCACTTTCTGGTACGCAGTGGAGACAGTGGGGGCGTTACCGACCTAGCGGGGGCTGATACGGTATTTGGCGACGCGCAGAAGCAAGGATGGAGAACGGCCGCAGTGGGTTGGTACAACCCTTACTGCACTTATTTTGCCGGGGCCATTGATGATTGCTACTGGATGAATCTGGATCGGCTGGACGGTCCGCAGGCGCAGGATGTGGGTTATTGGAGCAATGTGTGGTCGCCTTTGAGGCGAGTGGCGGAACAGATTGGGGCACCGTCAGAGGCGCGGCAGGAGCTGTGTGCGTATGAGATACGACAGCGTAAGGAGACGTTTCTGGATCTGCAGGAACACGCGGAAGAGGTGTTGAGGACCGATCAGGCGGACCTGATCTTTCTGCACCTGCCTGTGCCGCACAGTCCGAACCTCTGGGACCGTATGCGAGGCCGATTTACGCGGCAGTGCGGAAGTTCCTATCTGGACAGTCTGGCGCTGGCGGACGTGGAGTTGGGGAGGATTCTGACGATTCTGGAGAGTTCACCGCGCTGGAAAGACACGACCGTGATTGTGCAGGGCGATCACTCCTGGCGCACGTATCTCTGGCGAAACCAGACAGCCTGGACTGCTGAGGACGAACAAGCTTCCCGTGCCGGGTTTGATCCCAGGCCGGCGGTGATCATTCATCATCCCGGCCAGACGACGGGGGAGTTGGTGCAAACGCCGTGGAGTTTGATTAACGTCCACTCTGTGGTGGAGCAGGCGCTGCGTGGTAGCCCGGGCCGATAGAGGCGACTGGGGCCAAGGGACGCAACATAAGAAGCAGGCAAGCGTGCGGGGGCAGCCGCACGGAGACGGAGCGACGGTTGCCGAGATCCCTTCTGGCCCAGACATCGCGAACTCGCCAAGCGTGGGTTCCGAGCCGAGGATTAAAGCTCACGAGATCGCGATGGAGATCGAGCGGAGAAGAGCCAGTATTGAAGAAGGCCAGTGCGATCTCACCCGCGGGGAGGTTGGCCTGCCACGCGATGAGGCTGCCTTGGTGGAGCACCTGAAAGCTACTGGTCGCGGTCTGGTCGATTGCCAATACCTGGCGGTTGGTCAGTAAGGCCAGGGTGGGTGGGTCAAGCAGGGTGAGGTTGGCTCCGAGGATGAGGGGACTGCGCGCCATGGACCAGAGCGTCACCTGAGTGCGCTGCTCTTCAGGCGTGAGACGCGTGGCGCGTGGAGGTCCCCAGCCGGGGTTGGGGCGAAGCTGACCCAGTGGAAGCATGTCGGCGTCCGGCCAGTGGTTGGGTCCGGCGTAGGGCGCCCAGCGGGAGAGGCGAACAAACTGATCTTCCACCCCCTGTGGGAAGGTTGCCCCGTTGGCTGACCAGAGGTCCCATTCGTCGTTGGAGATGCGCCAGAGGTTGGACAATTGCGTGACCTCCGGAGCGTGAGAGAGCGCGGTGGGGCCGGGAGAGAGGCTGAGCACGATGGGCCGCCCGGTTTTATCGATAGCCCGATAAATCATCCGGATCTCATCGAGTTTGAAGGGATGATCTGCGATGCAGTCCACCTTGATGAGATCGACGCCCCAGGATGCGTACTGACGGAGTAAGGAGTCATACCAGGCCTGGCCGGCAGCGTTGTCGCGTACGCCCCAACTGGTTGGGTCCCAAGGACAAGCATCGCTCTGGTCGGCGGCATCCTGAGCATAAAAGTTGCTGCCCTGGATGGGGAGGTTCCTTTCGACAGAGACCTTGGGAATGCCGCGGATGATATGGATGCCGAACTTCAGTCCCTGGGCATGTAGCCTGCGCCCGAGAGCGGCGAAGCTGGTCGCCTGGATGGTGGCCTGAAGCTGGTACCCAGGGTTGGAGCAGTTTTGTTCTGGCTGGGCGCTGCCGGGAAGGTGCGCTGCGGGGTTTTGGTTGGGGTAGGCGGTTGTCGATGCGGAGGCTGCGCAACTTACTGGCGGGGATGTTTCCGAGTGGTTTTCCGTATCGGGACGAAGGGGCAGAGACGAGGAGGCGAGGATCGCGGAGGGAAAGCGTGTGGGATCAGGAACGAAGCGGCCGTAGGTGTCGATGACGTAGTGCAGTTTTTCTGGTGTTGAACGGTCCTGCGGATTCTGGAAGTACCATCCTTCGTCGATGACGGCGTACTGCCAGCCGAAGGGTTGCAGCTTGTGTTGCAGCACTGCGACGTTGGCGCGGAACTGGGGTTCGGTGATGGTGAGGCCGTAGGAGTCCCAACTGTTCCATCCCATGGGAGGGGTGGCTGCCACGTTGCCGCTTTGAGCGTGGATTGGTTGTGGGGACGCGGCGGACAAGAGGCAGATTCCTGTAAACGTCATGCAGGCAAGCAGAGTTCTCATGGAGAGAACGATAGCATTCGCGCGTCGGTTTGGACCCAGCCGGTGGCGAAGAGAGGGTTGGATCCGCAGGGGCTTTGGGATGCGCTTCACGCGGGGAGTGCGGAATCTGTATTCTGGAAGAAGAACGCCTCTGCCGACATGGGAAGACGGATGGGTCGGCGAGTCTGCAAGGAACCGCAATGCCGCTTTACGAGTATGAATGTACCTCCTGCCATCGTCTGACGGAGAAGATCCAGAAGTTCTCTGATCCTGAACTGAGCGTGTGCCCGCACTGTGGCGGTCGGCTCGAGCGCACTGTTACCGCAGCCGCCGTGACGTTCAAGGGAGGGGGCTGGTACAAGGATCTTTACACTTCGCCGCGTCCGAGCGGATCGAGCAGTGAGAGTTCCAATGGGGAGAACCAAGGAGACGGTTCCGGTGGCAAAGAGGCGCCGGCGCCGGGCTCGGCGGGCTCCGCAGAGGGCTCCAAACCTGCCGCGGCCGCTACTGCAGCACCTGCTCCGGCAGCGGCGGCAACGTCGGCTACAGCCCCTGCGACCAAGGCGTGAGACTGGTTGACCGGTGGAAGATTGCGTTGGACCTGTGTTTATGCTCTGAAAGCTGCCTGGAGATCAACAAGCGAGCCGGAGTTGCGGTATGATTCAAGCCATGAAGGACTCTCGCTCGCTCCGCAAACTCGGCAATTCGATTAAGGACGCTGTTGACGGCGGCGACTCAGGAAGCTGTGTTCTGCGCAGTGCGAGCTGGATTGCGGCAGGCATTACGGCGGTGACGCTGGGGATTGTGATTGGAAGGGAGATCCACCAGCGGTATAAGTTCAATCGTCGCTCGCCTTATGACCGATATTCCCATGCAGGCGACCAGACTCAGGATCTGGAGTTTGGTATTGGAACCTAGGATTGCCATGCATGGAATCCATTCAGTGGTGTGGGGAATCCAAGTTTAGAGGGATGCTGGATCAACATGCCGGCGGAACTTTTCTGTGGTTTCGCTCTGTGGAGGTTTCGGCGTGGCTGATTGGCTGGGTGGGGTCTGAGTGATGGTCCTGCCGCCTATTTCTCAGTGGGATGCTTCGGAAGAAGCTGCGGAGGCTCTGCGAGCCGGAAGCAGTGTCGCAGCCCGAAGCCGCAAGGTGAGTTATGACGAGTTCTGAAGCGGTTCGGTTGATGGACGGCAGCGAAGGATTGCGTGACGCTGAACGGTTGCGTGACGGACACCAGCGCGCCCTTACCGACCTGCGGCTTTCTGTGACGGATCGCTGCAACTATCGCTGCGTGTACTGCCGCACGGGCAACGAGGGGGAGCAGTTCACGGAACTGCCGATCGAGCACTATCTCCGGATGGTGCGAATCTTCGTTTCTCTGGGCGTGGAGAAGGTGCGCTTAACGGGGGGTGAGCCGCTGCTGCGCCACGGTCTGCTGGATCTGATTCGGGAGATTGCGGGCATGCGGACGGCTCTTTCCGGAGTTCCGCTGGATATTGCTATGACGAGCAACGGGCACCTGCTGGCGACGATGGCGGAGGATCTGAAGAGAGCGGGTCTGAGCCGGATTACAGTGAGCATGGATGCGGTCGATCCGGAGACGTTCGCGCGGATCACTCGGATTCCCAACAGTTTTGAGCGAGTGCGCGACGGCATTCGGGCAGCACAGAGGGCAGGACTGGGCCCGGTAAAGGTGAACTGTGTGCTATTGCGCGGCTTCAACGACGGGCAGATCGAAGCGTTTGCGGAGTTCTCCCGCAGGGAGCGGGTGATTGTGCGGTTCATCGAGTTCATGCCGCTGGAGGAGGACCGCTCGTGGTCGCCGGATACGGTGGTGCCGATGCGGGAGGTTGTGGAGCGACTGAAGGCTATCCGACCACTGGTCGCTTTGCCGCTGCACCATGCCTCTGAGACTGCGCGGCGGTTCACCTTCGACGACGGGGTGGGTGAGATTGGCATCGTTGCTCCGGTTTCAGAGCCGTTCTGCGGTCAGTGCAGCAGGGTGCGGATCACCTCAGATGGAAAATTACGCACATGTCTCTTCAGCCAATCGGACCATGATTTGATTGGCCTCATGTTAAAGGGCACAACTGACGATGAAGTGATTAGCTGGATTCGGAAGGTCGTCTTACACAAGGAGGCCAGGCATCACATCGGTGAGCCCGGGTTTCTGAAGCCTTCGAGGAACATGGTACATATTGGAGGCTAGCGCAACTGCGGAGAGGATGCAGTTGAGGACCACAGAACGCGAGCCAACGCAGCCGGCAGGGAGCGATGGCGGTCGGCGTGGCGTTACGGGCTGAAGCGGCGGCGCGGTTCCCGAAGACGAGAGCCGCTGGGGGGATTGGATGCAAGTGTTCCTAACGGATGCTGGGTGAGCTGATCTGGCCATGGGGAGCTGTTGAGGTCGGCAGAACAAGTTGCGGTTCGGGTCTGGGTCATCCGGTGAACTCCCTGACGAAGACTTCTTTGGCGGACAGGGGTTTGTTCTGTGGGGTATGGAACCAGCTTCCTTTGCTCGGCTATGCTGGAACAGTTTCCTGAGACGGGTTTGTAGGGAGTGAGTGAGCCGTGGCGTGTTTGCGGGAGGAGATGCGCGCTCCTGGAGATGAGGCGGCCGGGGATACCGAGAGCGAAGCCGCGCGGAGGGGACGGATGGGTCTAGATTGGTTGGAAGACGGCTGTGGAAACGAAACCATGGAGCGAGAGCCGCGGATAGCGGAGAGCGGATGGAGGAGCAAGTAACAACTCCGATTGGGCAAGATGAGTGACCTACGCAAAGGCGAACAGCGGCAACTGGCACCGATTGAGGCTCGCCAGATGGATACGCTGCGCGTGTTTCACCAGGTTGCGCGGGCGCTTACTTCGAATCTGGAGTTGGACTCTTTGCTGCATACCATCATGTCGAAGATGGAGGAGTTTTTTGGGCCAGAGCACTGGTCGCTATTGATGGTGGATGAGGAGACGGAGGATCTGTATTACGCGCTCTCGACAGGTCTGGATCATGCGAGGTTGCGTCAGTTACGCTTGAAACGTGATGAAGGGATAGCGGGCTATGTGGCCACTTCGGGGCATCCGCTGGTGGTGGCCGATGTTCACGCTGATCCGGACTGGTCGCGCTATGCGGAGGAGCATCCGGAGCTGAATCTGCGTTCGATTGCTTGTATCCCGATACGCCATGGCGATCGCACGCTGGGGGTTTTGCAGCTCAATAACAGCAAGTTGGATCTTTTGCCGGAGACCTCTATCGCCTTTTTGCGGGTGCTCTGTGATTATGCTGCGATTGCCATGGCGAATGCGCGGCAGGTCGATTTGATTCATCATCTGAGCATCACGGACGATTGCACGGGTCTGTTCAATGCGCGGCATCTGTACACGCTACTGGAAGAGGAGATTCAAACCCAGGGTGGGAGTCTGGTGCGCCGGGTGGTGCCTATACTGAAGCAGCACTTCAGCCTCTTATTTCTGGATCTGGACCGCTTCAAGCTGGTGAATGACCGTCATGGGCATCTGGTGGGGTCGCGGCTGCTGGCGGAGGTGGGCATGCTGCTGAAGCAGTTGCTGGGGCCGAGTCATGCTGCCTTCCGCTATGGTGGGGACGAGTTTGTAGCGCTGTTGCGCAATCTCGACAAGCCGGCGGCGACCCATCTTTCGCGGCAGATTCTGGAAAGGATCTCTAAAGCGAGATTCCTGAGTGGTGAAGGGCTGTCCCTTTCCGTGACCGCGAGTCTGGGGCTGGCGACCTTTCCCCAGGACGGCCGGACGCTGCACGATCTGATTCGGTCGGCTGACACGATGATGTATGCGGCCAAGGACGAAGGTCGGAATCGACTGATGGTGGCCAACGGTCCGACTCCCGGGCCGCATCCTGCTCCTGGCAAATCTCGCCACCGGTAGAAATGGGTGTGGAAAGGGTTACGGAGGGGGAGGAGTGCGACGCCCGGTGAGGCGCTGAAAAGGCTGCCGATGCGGCAGGCGGCGGGGCCGGGCGGTTTCAGGAGATTCCCGTGATCTGGCCGGTGTGGTCATCCAGATCAATTTCGAGGGCCCGAGGGAGTTTGGGCAGCCCGGGCATGAGGAGCATGGCTCCGGCGATCGCAACGAGGAATCCGGCTCCAGCGGAGAGCGCCATGGCGGTGATATGGAGTTTCCAGCCGGTGGGTGCTCCGCGGCGGGCGGGATCGTCGGTGAAAGAGTACTGTGTTTTGGCGATGCAGACGGGAAGATGGCCGAATCCCCAACGTTGAAAACGCTCCAGTTGCTGCTGCGCCTGTTCGCTGAGGACGACGCCTTCGGCTCCGTAGATGGAGCAGGCAATCCGGGTGATCTTCTCCACCGGGGAGTGGCTTGCGGCGTAGGCGGTCTGTGGCTGGATGTGGGGATTTGCGGCGATGACTTCAACCACCTTTTGCGCCAGCGCAACGGTTCCCTCGCCACCCTTGGTGAACGCCTCTGAGAGCGCGAAGTCAGCGCCTTGGTCTGCGCAGAAGCGCTGCAACAGGTGAAGATCGGCGTCCGTATCGGAGGGGAAGCGATTGATGGCGACCACGAGCGGCACGCGGAAGCTACGCACGATGGCCATGTGCCGGGCAAGATTGGCGAGGCCTCGCTCGAGCTTTTGATTCGGGTTTTGATTCGTGCTTTGATCTATGTCTTGCGAGTGTTCTGGAGAGGTTTCGCCCTGCTTGCGCAGGCTCTGCACGGTGGTTACGAGGACCACAAGCGAGGGTCGGATGCCGGACGAGGGCATGACCAGGTCCATGTACTTCTCCAGGCCCAGATCCGAGGCGAAGCCAGTCTCATTCACAACATAGTCTGCGAGGCGCAGAGCGATCTGGTGGGAAATGACGGAACTGGTTCCGTGGGCGATGTTGGCAAAAGGGCCACAGTGGACCAAGGCGGGTGTGCCCTCGCAGGTCTGCACGAGGTTGGGCAGAGGAGCTTCCTGGAGCAGGGCGAGCATGGGGCCAGTGGCTCCAAGATCTGCCGCGGTGACCGGGCTACCTGAACGGCTGGATGCGACGACGATGCGGCCGATTCGGTGGCGCAGGTCGTGGCGGTCCGAGGCCAGGGCGAGAATGGCCATGATCTCTGAGGCAGCGGTGATGAGGAACCGGTCGGCGCGATTGCTACCGTCGCGCTGCGGCTGGTCCGGGTCAGAGGCGCTGACGATGATCCTGCGCAGGGCACGGTCATTCATATCCAGAGTACGTGGCCAGCAGACCGCGTCGGGATCGATATTCAACTGGTTGCCGTGGAAGAGATGCGAATCGATGAGCGCGGACAAGAGGTTGTGGGCGGAGGTGATGGCGTGGAAGTCGCCGTGGAAGTGCAGATTGATCTTGTCGGCCGGCTCGATTGTGGCGCGACCGCCACCGGCAGCACCACCCTTCATGCCGAAGACCGGGCCGAGCGACGGCTCGCGGGAGGTGATGATGGCGCTCTTCCCAATTCGTTCGAGTCCCTGGACAAGGCCGATGGAGGTGACTGTTTTCCCTTCGCCGGCCGAGGTCGGCGTGGTGGCTGTGACCAGAATCATCTTGCCGAGCTGTCCGGCTCGCGGGGATTGTTGCAGCAGATTGAGGCTGATTTTGGCGCTGACTGGGCTGCGTCGCTCGTAATCCGCGTCAGAGAGGCCCAGCTTGGAGGCGATGGCTTCAATTGGCAGCAGTTTGGTGGTCATGGGATTCTCCGGATAGCGCACGAGGGTTCTCCGTCTTCCCGGCAGGGGAAGGGAGGAACGGCCCACACCAGCATACTGTGGGGCACGGAGTACGGAAGTGTGCAGGCAACATCAAGAGACGATAACCGACGGACAGTTTCGGGGCGCTATCCGGGTGTTGCCTCAACTTGCAATGCTGAGTCTGTTGAGGATTGCAAGGCCGAGTTTGAAGTTTGGAGGGAGTGGGTGGACAGTTGGAGGGAGCGCAGATCCGGTTTTGAAGGGGAGCTTAGAAATTTTGTGTTCGGAGCCAGTTTCGGAAGGCAGGGCCGACCGCATCGTGCTGTAGCGCAAAGTCTACGGTTGCCTTGAGGAAACCGAGCTTGTCGCCCGCATCATAGCGCTGGCCCTGATAGTGAAAGCCATAGATCTGCTCGTATTTCAGCAGGGCGCGGAGGGCATCGGTGAGCTGCAACTCTCCGCCTGTGCCGGGGGTGAGCTGCTCAATCATCGCAAAGATCCGAGGAGTAAGAATGTAGCGTCCGATGATGGCATTCTGGCTGGGCGCTTCCTGGGGCCTGGGTTTCTCCACCAGGTTGTTGACAGCCACCAGGCGCGGGTTGGTGGGATGGGGCGTGCAGTCCAGGCAGCCATAGAGGGAGATAGCGTCGCCCTGGACCCATTCGGTGCCGAGGATGGTCGTTTGTGTTTCTGCGAAGGCGGCTACCATCTGGGCAAGGCAACCGGGCTGG
Organism: Acidobacteriaceae bacterium; assembly: GCA_049977105.1. Taxonomy (GTDB): domain Bacteria; phylum Acidobacteriota; class Terriglobia; order Terriglobales; family Acidobacteriaceae; genus Granulicella. The sequence continues at coordinate 53,204 of JBMFGX010000009.1, forward strand.
GCGTCGACGATGTCGTCGGGCAGGATGACCGCGAAGGGTTCCTGGCCTACCAGTTCTTTGGCCATTAACACGGCGTGCCCCAGCCCCAGGGCGTCGGGTTGACGAACATAGCTGATGCGCGCCAGGGAGGCGATGGAGTGGACCAACTGCAGGAGCTCGGTTTTGCCCCGAGCGCCCAGAGCCGCTTCGAGCTCCGGGGAGCGATCGAAGTGGTCCTCCATGGTTGTCTTGCCGCGTCCGGTGACGATGATAATATCCGTGCAGCCGGCCGCTACGGCCTCTTCCACGCCATACTGGATCAGGGGCTTATCGACCAGTGGCAACATCTCCTTGGGCGTAGCCTTTGTGGCGGGAAGAAATCTGGTTCCGAATCCTGCTGCGGGGATCACTGCTTTGCGAATCTTCTGCGGCGTCATGAAGGATGGAGGTCTCTCTGGTCTGTTGTATCGCTTTGGGGCCTTGCGGTCGAGAGGCTTGTCCACAAAGGCCCAAAGGCTTCTGGAATGGTGATACAGGCCAGAAGAAACGGAGAATCTGTGTCTATCCGCCTGAGTGAGCCAGCCAGACGATTCTGGCAGTTTGCGGCGCCCTATGCAAGAGAAAAAGCGTATGAAGATGATTTCTGGTGATTTGGCAAGGGATTCCCGGCAGAGAGCCACGTTGAACCAGCACAGATGTGACCCCAACCGGCCAGGAGCGGCTACCTGGAGGGCGGTCGGCCCGCCGGGAGCGCCACCTGCGCCTGGTGAGGGACTCATGCTGGGTTTTGGTTGCGCCGCGATGATGGGACGGGTGGGGCGAAAGGACTCGCTGGCATCGTTGGGAGCCGCCTATGATGCAGGGATCCAGTTCTTTGATGTTGCGCGCTCCTACGGCTATGGTGAGGCGGAGATGCTGTTGGGAGAGTTTCTGCGTGGCCGGCGAGCCAGTGTGTTGATTGGGACCAAGTTCGGGATCCTGCCTGGTTCCAGCGGTTTGTTCTCGGCAATCCGCAGACTGAAGCCGGTGGTGCGCGGCTTGCTCCGGCTGGCTCCGGGAGCACGCCGGTTGTTGCAAGAGCAATTGGCCGCGCAAACCTCTGGCGGTCATTTCCGGGTTGAGGATCTGCACGCCAGCCTGGAAGCGAGCTTGCGTGCGTTGCAGACCGACTATGTGGACATCCTGTTTTTGCATGAGCCGCCGGCAAGCGTGATGGAGAGGGATGATCTGTTCGCTGCCCTGGAAGCGCTGGTGGCCGAAGGTAAGGTGCGTTGGCTGGGAGTGGCGGCCACGCCAGAGGTGATTGAGGCGACAGATGAAGTAAGGACGACCGGGGTTCATTATCTTCAGTTCCCCTGCAACCTAGCCAATCTGGGCCGAGCGCAGAGGGTGGTCGCTAGGGTGGGCGGCGAGGGCAGGGTGATTGCAAACCATCCCTTTGGCGGCGCTGGCGGAGTTGCGGCCGGCAGGGCGCTTTTGAACTCACTTGCCTGTGCTGCTGAGACTCCGCAGGCTATCCGGGAGAAGCTGAAGCCTGTGGATGATGGATTGCTGGCCGATGTGGTGCTGAACCTTGTGACCAGCGGCCTGGGAGTTTCGATGGTTGTCGCCTCGATGCTGAATCTGGAACATCTGCGCGCGAATCTTGCCGCGCTTCGGCAGAGCCGCTTCAGCGCAGAGGAGTTGGTGTGGCTGCGCGAGGCTGTCCTTTCGATTCGGGCATCGGTGCGGGAGGGATCGGACGAGGCGTAGTCGAGGGGAATTTTTCGATGTTGGGTGCTTTGGGATTGTGAGCGTAATGGCCTGCCAAGCAGGAGATCTCGATGGGAGTTTACCCGGATTGGGTTGGGGGCGCGAAAGCGCGCCCCGTGGGGGTTACTCAGCATAAGGAATAAGGAAGCAGCAGGGTAATGGTTCGAAGCGTTACTCCGCCTGGAACCGACGAGGTTACAAGACGGGACTGTTGTTATGCAGCATGGCCTGGCGGATGATCTTGATGGGAGCAAAGCCCTGGCGCATGAAGTCGTCGTGAAACTTCTGTAGATTGAATGCGGCGCCTTGCTGCTTCTGCACATCCGCGCGGAGCTTCATAATCTCCAATTTGCCCAAGGTGTAGTAGAGGTAAAGCGCATCGGAGGAGCCACGCTTGGTCTCCACTTCCGCGATGGGTTGGGATTGGTATCCCTGTTGGACGAAGAACTGCTCAGCTTGGGGAACGGTCAAATATCCTCCCACGCCGGTGTGCATGCGAATGGAGACGACGAAGCGCGCATCGCGCAGCAGAGCGTCCTGCAACTGACCGAGACGAATGAGCAGGGCCTGGCGCTGATCGGTTGCACCCGCGCCGGGCTGTCCGTACCCCTGATCCAGCATCATCTGTTCGCAGTAGTGAGCCCAGCCCTCGATGTTGGTATTGGCGCCCAGAACCTTACGGATGGTGGACGGGAACTGCGACTGCCAGAGGAACTGCACGTAATGACCTGGATAGGCTTCATGGACGCTGGTGGAGACGATAGTGCCGATATTGAACGCGGCCATGTATTCAGAGATCTGGTTCGGGCTCCAGTTGGGCTCTGGGAGTGTGACGTTGAAGTAGGCTTTGTTGGAGTTGGTCTCAAACGGTCCTGGCGGATCCATGGAGGCTTGCGTCGTGGCGCGCATAAAGGGCGGAGTCTCTTCCAGCACCGGTTGCACGTCGCTGGGGAGGGTGATGATGTGGTGGGAGCGAATGAAATGCATTTCAGAGTTGAAACGATCGTGGAAGGCTTGCAAGAGCTGGTCCGGGGCCGGATGCATGGTTGCCAGTTGAGCGAGCTCCTGCTGGGGAGTTTTGGAGGGATCGATTTCGCGTGCGATTCGCGCAAATTCTACCTGGTTCTTGTGCAGGTCCGCATAGGCAATTTTCAGCAGTTGCGGCAGAGGGATGTCGACCATCTCGTTGTACTGGAGGGCCTTGGAGAAGGTATCTGCGCCCCAGCGGAAGTCTCCGTGGGAGCGTGGAAGGAGGTCCGTCTTCATCCACTGCGCGTAGCTCTGGAGGGCGGCGATGACGGCTGCGTTGCTGCTCAGGAAGTCAGAGAACCCAGCCTTGTTGGCAGGGTTGTTTGCGGCAGCGAAGGCGGTAGGCACGTCATGCTGGAAGAAGCTGATGTCGTCATCAATCTGTTCGATGGCGATCTGGGTATAGATGAGGGGCGGATTGGTGAGGTTCTGGCGAGCGTACTGCAAGGCCTGCGGAATCTGCCGTTCGCGTGCGACGACTGCCTGCAGACGGACATCCAGCGGAGCATAGGGGCGCTCCATGATGACAAAGATGGAGTTGGTGACGCCGCTTGAATAGATGTCCGGATTCTTCTGCCAGGAGCGTATCACCTGAAGTTGGAGGAGTTGCCCGCGAACGTTGTTAAGCAGGATTTGATAGTCCGCAGCGGGCTCGGCATCGAGGGCGGATGGATCGAGGGCCTCCAGTTTCTTTTCAAATGCTTCCAGTGCGGCGACCTGCTGCGTTACCCCGGCGGCCGAGTAGTTCTCCAGTTGAGAGTCATACTGGTGCAGGCCGGCGCTGGTGCCGGCAGAGGGAGCAAACTTGAAGTAAATTTGCTGGAAGTACTGGCTACTGAGGTAAGAAAACGTCTGATCGCCTCCGTCAGCGGCGATGTTCTGGGCATGCGTCAGAGGGATCATCAGGAGGCCTGCGAGAAGGTTAGGTGCGAGCAAACGGCGGAGATTCATAATGGGCAAAGTGTAGCGCAGATTGCAGAGCGGCTAAAGCGGAAAGATCAAGGTCAAAACTCGTGCACAACGCTCATGCGGCAACAGACTCCCTTGCTGACTCCGGGAGGAGTGAGTGTGGCTTTGGGGGTGATGTGAGTTGGGTTCTAGCCCTCAACGGTTGGCTGGGGAGGGGCAGCTTGTGGTTGGTGGTGAGGGTGAGCTGCCGGAGGTTGGTGAGCGTCAAGTTCTTGTCCGCGTGTCCATTGCTTCCGCAGTGCAACCCAGAGCACCACGCATGCTGTGAGGCCGAGGCTGCCGTCGATGAGGAAGGCTCCAAAGACGCCGCGCCAGGCGTATGCTGCCGCATCCGCGTACCCCATGTACATGATAGGCAACGTGGAGACCGCAATCAGGACGGTAAAGAGTGTGGCCGCCAGAGGGTTTCCTGGTCCCATGGTTTCAAACGCGATGGCATTTGCGGCTGCAAACTCAAGGGCCTGAAAGATGTTCTCGCCGGTTATGGCGAGAGCATACAGTGCCGGCGAATGTGGAAGAAGAAGCAGGCTGAGCGTGAAGATAGCTCCGGTGATTCCGATAGCAAGGTAGAGCGGCCGGAGAGGAAGGAGCTTTGCCAGCGGCTGCAGAGCGAAGCTGCCGGCAAGTCCGGCCAAGATCGCGCCGATGCCGGAGATGTCGCTCACCAGCCGTTCGCCGGCGGAAAAGCTCTTGCCCAGCCCGCCAAGTACGTTGGTCAAGGAGAAAGAGCCGGCGGGAAGAATAAAGAGCGCGAGGGAGACCAACACTTTGGGCTGGCGCAACAAGGCCGAAACATCGGCGCTGAATTGGCGAAAGCTCTCCCCGGCAAGCTTACGGTCTGGTCCGGGCGCCGGGATAAAGAAGAAGAGGAGTATGGGCGACGTGATGATAGCCGCCAGCAGCAGGGCGGCTGTCGCGGTGCTGAAGTGGCGGAGGATCTCACTGCCGGAGAACATGAGGAGGCCTCCCGCACCGGTGTTGCTCACGGTCATCCAGATGCCTAGCCGGGTATCGTCCTGCTTCCGGATGAGACTGCCCATCCATCCACCCACAGCGCCCTGATAGAGAGAACCAGCGGCCCAGCCCAGCAGCAGCACCCACCGGATCCATTCGACATGGGCGCCGAACAAGACGGTGAGCATGATCGACAGAAAGACGATACTTGCCATAGCCAAGGCATAAGCGCGTCGGCTAAAGCGAACGTCGAGCATGGGTGAAACCAATGCGCCGAGCACCATGGGCCACATCAGCGTGGCGACAAAGGCGGCAATGCGGCCGCCCGAGACTCCTTCAGCCGCGAGCATCTCCGGCACGGTGACTACGCTGAAGCCACCGAGCATCCCCCAGACGCCGTTGGTGAGGCCCATTACCCATACCGGCGGCAACCGCTGTTGATCCTGCATGGAAGCACCCCCCTTGGGCCCTGTTGGCTCTGTTTTTATCAGGATGGGGAGTGGGTTCACAAGCGAAGCGGGGCTGCGACAGAACTTGCTGTCTATGCATGCCTACACGGGTTGTGGCGAAGGCCGAAGGGGGTCAGGCGGAGGTCTGGTGATAAAGGCGGTAGTTCTCGTTGCGAATCTGAGGGAATGATTTAAATGTGACTGGCGCCACGGCGGAGTCGACGACCCATGAGGAACCCTGGCGGCGCGCGGCTAACAATTGCTCGCGTGTGAAGCGACTCTCTGGCGAGTTGATGGCGAACAGGGTGAGTGGGCCAGAGCAAAGGGCAACGGTGTCAGGATGTTGCGGGTCGACAACTTCGAGGCGGTTGGTGCGGTCGATGGAGTACTCGATGGTATCCCCGTTCTTCCACTCCCGACGCACAGAGGCGAACGAGCCGGGCTCTAGTTCACCCTGCCAACGGCTGCCATTGATGGAAAGGAATGTGCCAGAACCTGCCCAAGCGGGAACCCGCAGGGCGATGGTGAAGGTCTGAGGGCTTCCCGAAGTGATGCGGAGGGTGGTCTGGTCCGAATAAGGGTAGGCGGTCTGCTGATGGATGGCGATAGGTGTTGCTTGGAGCCGAAAGCTCAGCCGCGAAGGAATAAACAGGTTGACGACAACGCCATCCTGGGAGCGGAAGTAGGAGCTGATACCGTAATCGGCGGTGATCTGGGGGAAGGTTCCAGAGCAGCAGGGCCATTTCTCCGGGTAATAGACTTTGTCCCCGTGGTTGTTGTAGTCGGAGTAATAAAAGGCGAAGCCGGAAGGTTGAAGGGGATCGGCGCCGAGGATCGTGTTGTAGAGCACCTTCTCCATACTGTCGCCATAGCGGCTGTCGCCGGTGATTCGCATGAGGTAACGAACGATCTTGAAGTGACCGTAGGCTCCACAGGGCGTCTCAAAGCCGGCGTGTGTTGTGATGAGGCTGTCGCCGAGTGCGCCACTGCCGGGCTCTACGAATCCTTCGTTCGGTCCCCAGCCGCCGGTAGCAAAGCTCTGCTCCAGAACAAAGCCAAAGCCGTTGCGGGCGGCGCGCAGATACTGTTCGCTGCCAAGGACGAGGTAAGCCTGGGCGGCGGAGCTGAGCGCATTGACATGACTATAGGCATGGAGATGGGGAAGGATATTTTCGCCGGAGGCGAGGGGATCGAAGTAGTTCTTGTTCTGGAGGAAGCGCTGCGCCAGTTGGAGGTAACGTTGGTCGCCGGATCGCTTCCAGGCGAGGAAGAAGTTTTCAGGGAGGGTATAGCTTTCATCCCAGGTCCAAGCGACGTTGGGATGTGGGCGGGCGGCCATCTCCGGACGGGTGAGGGCGTGCGGGGGAAGGTAGGGCATGACCGCATCCGTGGCGCGTGCGAGGGTCGGCAGGGCGCTTGGATCCTGAGCGAATTGGTGGGCGTCAATGAGGCCGCAGTTGATCTTGTCGAAGGTGTAGCAGGGAAGGGGATAATCAGTGTAAAACTTTGGCGTTATGGTTGCAGCGAAGCCGCGCACGAGGCGGTGGATCTTGGCTTGGGTGGGCTTATTGCCGGTGGCGGCATAGGCGCGGGCAAGACCGGAGAGATACTGACCGAAGGAGTGTCCCGGAACATAGCCGGTCATGTTGTTGGGTGGATCGAACTCATCTGACCAGTCGTACCAACCGCCCATATCTGGGCCGGGCGTGGGCAAGCCGGCCTTCTTACGAAAAGGTTTGAGCAGAGCGTCCTCGTCGATAGCGAGGAAGAACTGGTGGTTGGCCTGGAACTGGGAGAGCATAGGGCCGTCAAGCAGTTGCACATCGCCGTAGTGGAACTGGTTGAGCACGGTTGTTCCCTTTTCGCGGCGAGGCGCCGCCTGGGCGATGATACGAGGCGCAACGGAGCCCACAGCGGCAGCGGCCATACCGTTCTTGAGGAATTTTCTCCGGGTTAAGCGTTTTCTCATTTCTCCTCCACGGTGGCGAAGGTCGCGCGGTTGAACTCCGCCGTGATGATACTGGTTAGGATTTTCGCCTGTCAACAAACGAGATGGCGGAACTCAGAATACATTTTCTGGTTATGATCCCGAGAGGGAATGCCCAGGGGACGCATTCGCCCGCCTGACTCTCTCCGCTAAGCAGGCCGCCAGCAGGGCAACGAAACTCGCATGGGCCAGGATGTGACGCCAGCCATACGACATGGATTCCATTGCAGTTGGAGTGCGTAGCTTCATGGGAAGCGGGGAGGGAGAGATCCGGAACTGTGATGCAGGAAGCGGTTGGTGGAGGTGAGGATGGGTTCGGTGGCAAAACAGAAGATTTGCGCGAGACCTGTCTGTCCCCGAGGTCGAAGATGGAAATATCAGGTAAATGATTTGTAGAAGTTTCGAATCCGTATTTCGCATGGGTTCGAATCATGCTCTGGCCGGTTCTTCAGAGGAGAGCCTTGGGGTATTTGTGCAGCAGATGTATCAGCAGGGGTAGACGCGGCGCTCGACGGCAAAGGTGAGCCGGAAGTTTGCGCAGGCCTTTGCGCGGGTCGTGGATGCGAACAGCCGACAGTTTTGCGAGCGGAATGGATAGGCCACGCAGGTGCTTGTGTCGGGTTGCAGTGGGACAGGGTTCGTCGTGCGCTCTGGTGCAGCTATTCGTCAGCCTTTTGTCTTCGGGCTTACACTCGGAGACTCCGCAGACATATTGCGGGTGAAGAGCGACTTGATCTTCTTGCGAATGGTGAAGAGTGCGCCAGTAAAGATGGCACCAGCGGCTTGCAACAGGAGAAGACCTGAGCCTGGATCGACATAAGCGTAGGCTCTGCGCTCCGTGGCAAGAGCGAGGCTGAGGCACATGGCGGCAGTGACGATGAAATAAGCGATCTTGATCCTCAAGAGGGCCTCCTGAAGGAAGGGGAAGGGAAGTGAGCACGGAGGACAAGCGCAAAGACCGGCCAGCCTTCAGGCTTGCGTAAACAGAGAAAGGCAGCAGTGAACATTAATAAACTGTCATCTCAATGTATCGTCGTTCGATCGAAGCGTCAACTGGGACGTGGGGCTGACGAGCCAGAGGAGTGTTTGAACGAGGTCGCAAGACTGCTGTGGATGAAGGGTTGACCGGGATTGTTTGAAGCTGTGCATGCGCGAGGTTATGAGGGATGCGCCGACGTGATGGCGTCAGCGCATCCTGGTAAACCATGGTCTTGTGGTTCCGCGTCGCTGCGGCGAGGCTGTTGGAGAGAGATCTGCGTGACTCTCAAGACGGCGGAAGTTTTAGAAGAAGAACGAAGTCTGGAGGGTGATGCGCCGCAGCGCGCTGGCAGTTGTATAAGGGCCGCCGTCGATCTGGATGGACTGCCCAAAGTCAGAGGAGGAGAGGACGCCGACAGGTGGAGCGAGATCTTCGTTGTTGAACAGGTTTTGCACCTGCACACCAAAGGCCAGGTTATAACGCCGTTCTGAATAGGCTGCCCCGCCGGGCCCCCCCCCACCGTGGTGATGCGGTCCGTGATGGCCAAACGAGTTTTGGTTTTGGTCGGCTGAGGACTGCAGCTTCGCTCCAAAGCCGAAGGTCTTGGTGAGTCGCAAGTTGAAGGTGAACTCCGATGGACCGGTGCAGGCATTGATGGGCGCCAAAGGTGCGCCAGGAACGACACCCTCCTGGGCAAACGTTCCGCATCCGGGGATGGACTTGATGGTGCTTCCATTAGGCGCCACACCTGTCACCAGATCCGGACGGTAATTGAAGAAGGTATCGTCCAGGTTGTCCGCGCCGGTGGTGATGTTGTAGGGCTGACCGGTCTGAAAGATCATGAAGGGGCTGAACTGGAAGGTGAAGGGCAGGGCGATGGAGCCGGCCATGAAGAGCCGGTCGCGGACGTCGAACCTTGTCCGGCCGTAGTCTGCGTGAATATCACCCGGCACGGACATATCGGCGCCTGCGCCGGAGGTGTCGCCTTTGGCGAAGTTGAGCGCATCGTAACCGAAGAGAGAGATGCCCATGGGAACCTGTACGTTGCCGTGGACGATCAACTCATTCTGATGGAACGCCCCCTCAGTGAAGTACTGATACCGAGCAGTGCTAAGGCTGGGGTTGGCGAAGTTATATCCGATGTTCTGGGTAACGAGTTGATGCAGGCCCAGAGAGTGGAGGAAGTTGATGGAGATGGTCCCATCGTGACCTACCTGCTGATCGACACCGGCGGCCGCTTCCACAATATAGGAGGAGCGCAGATTGGGAGCAGCGGTGTAGGTGGTTTGTGCGGTAGCGGTTGCTCCGCAGGCCGCTACCAGATTCGTTGCAGTGGGGCTGCAGGCCGTGGTTGGATTGTCCACCGTGTACACGGTCTCGTTTGTTCCGTTCTCCTGTTCCAGGATCAGGATGTTGGGCTGTTGGAAACGCGAGTAGAAGTAACCGAATCCAGCCCTCAAGACTGTTTTGGGAGGACCATTTTTTCCAAACAGTCCGTAGTTGACAGCCAGGCGCGGCGCGAAGTCATGGTGATCTGAAAGGTGATTCTGCGTCTCGTAGCGGAGCCCCGAGGTGATGTTCAGGTTCTTCGCGGCAGTCCACTGATCCTCTACGTACAGACCAAGATCGGCGTAGGTATCGCCGATCTTGTGATTGTTGATTGTGGTGTAGGTGAACTGGCTGGCGGTTCCGGAGAGATAGTCCGCGAAGTCCGCATAGGTAAATGACCCATTGGTGTTGTTTTCGGTATTTTCAGCCTCGCGCGTCGTCCGCAGGCGTGCGCCATACCGGATAAAGTGGTGCTTGCGCTGATAGGAGTTGTAGCTCTGAAACTCCGTATGGTCCTGGTGGTCGCTCAAGCTCTGCGCGCCATAACCGCCAGAGGTGAAGAGGCCTTCCACGTTAAGCGAGGGGAGCGTACTGGTGGGCGTTGTGGAGATACGCTGGCGCTGATATTCAAATCGAGTCTCGCTGATGTTCCGAGTATTCCAGACCTCGGTATCGCTGATCTGGAGAATGTTGTTCAGGGTGCTGGTGTTATATCCGGTTTGCGGCAGATTGAGGTCACCAATGCCGTCGTTCTGGGCGGTGTTATTGACGTATTGATACCGCATCATCAACGCATTGTTCTTGCTCAGGGCTAGATCAATCCGAGGGTTGAGGTCCATGCGGGTCTGGGGGAAGTAGGTGGAGATCTGATAGTTAGTCTCTACGCAGGTTGTATCGCCGGGCTCGCAGAGGGTAGAGGAGCCCGCAGTGGGCGCAGCAATCTGGGCGTCGGTGAACTCATCCTGTTCAATCAACCGATAGCTTCCACCCATGTTGAAGGATGATTTTTTGGTGACGGGGCCGGTGATGTTTCCGAAGGAAAAGATGCTGTGATAGGGCGGCTGATATCCAACAGCCAGAGGATCGAGGGTGTCGAACTGCGAGGCGTTTCCATTCATCTCAAAGTTGGCATGAAACTGCTGCGTTCCCGGCCGGGTGATGATCTCGATGCGCCCGTATCCCAGTTGATCGAACTGGGCTGAAAATGGATTGCGATTGACAAAGATTTCGAGGATCGAGGACTTGGGGGGCAACTGGCCGCCGGTAAATCCATCGACGTAGATCTGGCCACCGTTCGGCCCGGCTGACGGCCCTGCGAGCGCCATCAACTCTTCCTGCAACTGATTCGGGTCATCCGAAAGGGCATTCAGCGACTGGCCGGAGATCACAACCGCACTCGCGTTTGATTCCGGGCTGACGCTTAGCTGCATCCGGTCATTGGCGTTTACGGTAACGACCTGGGACTGCACACCGATGTTGAGCTTGGCGTTGAGAGTTAAGTTGGCTGAGACCTTGACTTCTGTTGCGGTGTAGGTGGCGAAGCCGGGCATGGAGACCTGGACATTATAGAATCCGGGTTTGACCGACAGTTGGTAGGTTCCATCGGAGGCGGATCTTACGGTTACCGACGGTCCGTGAGCAGGCTTGAGGGTGATGGTGGCACCGGGAATGAGAGCGCCATCGGGGTCTGTGATGACGCCATGCACGGTGGCGCGAAGCGGGGCAGTGGATGGCTGGGGTCTGGCTTGGGCGCGCAGGGGTACGGCTGCGAAGGCCGGCGCCATCCCGGCCAGACAAGCACTGGTTACAAAAGCTGCTATCCAGCGAAACTTCATTCTTCTCCGTCATCCTTTTCCGAGCTCTCGGAGAGCTCTGCAAAGCCCGATGTTGGCGACCGCCTGGTTCGGCGGTGCGTGCAGCCGGATTTGATAGCAAACGGGCCTGGCGGCGAACTGCGGGCCAAAGTCGCCAAGGTCCTCTGTGCAACAGGAGATGTTGTGCGGTGAGGCTGCGCAACGCTCCTTTGTTGTGGCAGAAATCATTTGTTCTGGAGCTGGACTATTGCTGCGGCCCTCCTCCTGCGCCGCCACCCTCATCTCCTCCCCCGCCGCCACCCGGGCTCCAGGGTGAGAGGGTCATGGACTGGCCCTTGGGCGAGGCGCGAAGAATCGGTTCTACTCCCGCGAGTAAGGTGACGGCCTGTGGGGTCTGCTGGCTGTTGGCAGACAAGGTAGCGACGATCATGACAGCATCTCCCACCTTGAGTCCTGCGAGGGTCTCCGCAGGCAGTCTGGAGAGCATATGGGATAGATCCAGCCCGGCGCGTCCGCGGGATGCAGCGGCGCTTTGGGCGGAAGGGACTCCGGGCTGAGGCGGGCCCTGATGGGCTGGGCCGCCGAGGTGGTTTGCGGCGCGCATCTGGGCAGCGAAGCGTTCTGCGATGGTCATGGGAAGACTGCGCAGATCGGACTTTGCGGTGACAGCGATCGTGACATTCTTGTGAGTCGCCAGATCTTTAAAGCTGATGGTTCCGGCCTGTTGATCGATGGATGCGATCAGTCCGGAGTAGTTGCCGAAGCTTCCGGTGACGATGACATCGGCAGTAATGGTGCTTCCGTCGGGTGACTTGGCTCCCCGCACCAGGAGCTGATCCCCTTTCTGAATCTCTCCCAGGTTGCTGGGCATGGCGTCGGCAAAGCGCACCGAACCGGGGGCGTATCTGCGAATCGACGTCTGTGGGGAGATCAGGACTGTGATGGTCTTCAAGCCGCTGGTGATCAGGATTGTTCCTGAGGCAGAGTCGACGGATTTGACGATTCCGCCGCCCCCGCGCTGCCAGGCTTCTGCTTCTGCGGCATGGGATGCCGCGATCGCCTGCGCCTTCATCAAGATTACCCGCAGGGCGGTGATTCCCTGGGCGTCGGCGTTGCCGGTGACCAAGGCGCGGTCACCGACGGCGACATCGCTGAGGGTTCCTTGAGTGGCCGAACTGAGGTCCTTGCTGCCTGGCGGCACGACGAGCACCTTAGCCGTGGCCGGCACATTCACGGCAAGTGCCTGTCCGGAGGTGGTGGTGAGGGTGAACCCGGTGGGGCTGGTCGCTTTGACGGCGCCTAGAGCGCGCTGCGCGCCGGGGGGTGCACTTTGGGCGGCAGTCCGCGTTGCTCCTGCCAGCGCACTGCAGAGAGTGACGATGAGGGTGAGAGCGAGGGTGAGAACAGGAGACCTCTGTTCTTGCATGCACACTCTAGCCAGATTCTTGCCTTGCATGGTCGTTCCTTATCGTTCCGTGGTGGTTGCCAGTTCGCCGACCTGCTCCCAGCGGCTGTTCCAAGAGCCGATGGAGGGACAGAGCTGAGGCAAGGCGAAGGGTTTGCGGTTCGTGAGGCTGGCCGGGCCCATGCTGCTGACAGGTTCAGCCGGGAGTTTCACTCCGTCGGCTACTTGAGTGTCGTTTCGATGCGTCCAGCGTATCGGCAGCTTTCAGCCGATCGGTCCTTCCTATGCAGAGGACGAATCCGAGAAGACGGACTCTTGGAAAAACGATTCCCGCTTAATATGTGATACGAAGGGAAGCCTGAAAAGTTTCCGAAGAAATTTCTTCTTGATGCTGAGGATCCAAATGCCTTTTGCGTTTCTCTTGGCTGCTGCGACGCGAAGGGGAAGGCTCTTCGCCCGGTTTTTTCGCGGAACCTCAATCGATAGAGGGACTTTCGCGGAGACGAAGATTTGGACTCCTGGCCGCGTGGGACGCACGGAGGGAAGAAACCGGCGGAGGGTGGTGGTTGGTCTGGCTTGGCTGGTCTGGTTCGGGTTGCTTTAGGGGAGCATGGAATCCAGGGAGACGGGCAGATTCAGGTGAGAGGGATACTTTGCCGACCCGTAGATAGAGATGGTTTCGGGCTGATAGGCCGAGGCCGGCGCGGTCATGATGTTTTGCACATACGTTTGCGGGTTGCGATCGTAGAGCGGGAACCAGCTGGACTGGACCTCGACCATCATCCGATGCCCTTTGAGAAAGGTGTGGTCGACGCCGTGCAAGCTCCATCGATACTCCACAACCTGACCAGGCTTGACAGGTTCGGGCTGGGTGAAGCTGTTGCGGTAGCGTCCGCGCAGGATCTCTTCGGCCACCATGAGTTCATATCCGCCTTGGGCTCCAGAGGCCGTTGATGTGGTTCCCATCTCGGGTGAGCTCACCCCGGTGGCATTGACTGGATAGACATCGATGAGCTTGACGATCCAGTCTGCATCGGTTCCCGTGGTGGCTGCGTACAGATCCGCGACCACATCGCCGGTAACGGTGAGATCGCTACGGAGGACGGGTGTTTCGAAGTTCGCCAGATCGGTGCGAGCGCTCACAAAGCGCTGATCCTCCGCCAGCCAGGTTCTCCAGGTAGAGCCCTGCCCATAGGTGGACTGGATGGGCCGATGCCGGTAAGGGATTGGGTTCGCCGGATCTGCGAGATAGGTTGCCGACTTCAGGTTCTGAGACCCATGGGGCGCGACAAAGCTGAGGGTGTTCTGCGGCTCCAGATAGGCACGGACAGAATGATAGCCAGACTGTGGCGGCCAGATGGCATAACGATGCCATTGGTTTTCGCCGGTGCGGAAGCTGGCGGTGTCCTGGAGATCGAAGCCGGGCTTGTTCTTCAGATAAAACTCGAAGAACGGAGCTTCGAAGTGAGCGCGGTAGTATGCTCCGGTATTCTGGCCGGCAAAGCTGAAGGTTCCGAACTTACCGCCCAGCTTGTTGCCGGGGCCAAAGGCCCATCCGCCATGGTTCCATGGTCCGAGCACCATGAAGACGCGGTGCAGTGGCTGGTTGGGAAGCTCATGGGCGCGGAGCGCAGCGTACTCGGCCTGGGTTCCCCACATATCCTCCTGGTCCCAATAACCGCCGACCTCCAGGGTGGGAACTTCCGGGCGCGACAGGTGCGGCTGGACGGCCATTGCCCGCCAGAATGGAGTATAGGTGGGCTGGGTGAGGAACATTTGCGCGGTTGGAAGGTGACTCATGCCTGCGGCTTTGGCCGCTCCGGCGAAGTTCACATGGTCCAGGAAAAAGGTGTACTGATCCTGATCCGAGTTGACGACGCCATCGGTCTTCTGGGCTTCCATCTCCTGCACGTAATCGAAGCCATAGGATTCGCGGAAGGCTCCGTTATGAAAGAAGTCGTCTCCCATCCAGGTATCTGTCATGGGTGCCTGAGGGCTGATGGCCTTTACGGCCGGATTGGCATCAAGGCCGGCCATCATGGCCAGAAAGCCGGGATAGCTGATTCCGAGCACGCCCACGCGGCCATTGTTATTGGGAATGTTTTGCAGCAGCCAGTTGATGGTGTCGTTGGTGTCGGTGGTCTCATCCACGTCCTGGGGAGTGTTGTGGGCGACGATTGGCCGATTCATGACAAACTGTCCGCCTGACTGATAGCGGCCGCGAATGTCCTGGAAGACAAAGATGTAGCCACTCCCGGCCAACTGCGGCTTCATTCTGGCGAGCTCTGCGCCGGTATAGCGGTCAACCCCATAGGGCGTGCGCTCCATGAGAAACGGCAGCGCGGGTCCGCTGTGTTCACTGCCAAGAGGGCGCAGGATGACGGTGTGCAGCTTCACCCCATCGCGCATGGGGATCAGCACCTCAGAACGGACGTACATTGGGCCGTGGTAGGGGTCTGGAACAGGAGCGCTCTGCGCCGGGGCCGAGGGCGGAGGCGGTGTGGGTACGAGGACGGTGGAGGCGGGAGGAAGCCCCCAGCTTGTGGAAGCTCCGGCTACGATGGCCGCCAGACCCAGATACAGACACAGCCGCAACGTCCTTGAAGGCATTTTCAATCTCCTGTTCCGACAAAGTGTACCGTGTGTCCGGTATCTGCTGGCAAGCATGAACAGCCAACTTGTCCTGGGGCTGCCTGTGTTAGCCGCATCGAGCCCGAACATCCCACGCGCACGGTGCCCAATCCCGAGCGCCGCGCCCTGGACAAGCAGATCCGTGCCGCCCGCACCGAACTCAGCCGGCTCGAGCGCCAGCACGGGGCGGCCGCCGCCGATAACCCCGAGCACTACCACCCCACCATGCGCGGCTTCAAGATCGCCCACGGCAAGCTCGGCCAGCAACTCCGCGCCGCCCGCGATCGACTATGCAATCTTCGCGCACAGCGTCGCCGCCTCCCGGAGCGCGTGCTTGTCCGCGATCTCGGCGAGCAGTCCCTCCTCCGGCTCGCCACCGAGTGCAAGCATCTGACCGACCTGATCAAAATGCTCGCCTATCAGGATGCTCGCCTATCAGGCCGAGAGCGATTTACTGAACTTGCTCCAACCATATTACCCGCGAGCCGAGCAAGAAGGCCGAACTCTGCTGCACGAGCTTCTCCTCGCCGCCAGCGGCGACATCCATGTCACTGACCAAGAGCGACAAATCACCCTCCTGCCGTTGAGCTCGCCGCATTGCACGCTCGCCGCGCAGGCTTTCTGAACGCTGCTCGATCAGACCGCCACGGCCTTCCCGGGAACACAACTGCGGCTTCGCTTCGCGGTCTGCCCACCGCCCCGCATCGGGCTAGCCTTCCCAGGCTCCCCGGCGCATCGTGTTTCCACCCCAATCTCGGGCACATCTTCCCCAGGAACCGCCGGAAACCGGACATTTCCTAAACGTGGTATGTCAGGAGTTCTGAAATTACTTGACGGTCTTCTCTCCCTGGCCCAAACGAGCCAACACCATGGCTAGCGCGGTATGAGCCGGCGTGCTATTCGGGTCCAGCTCAACCGCATGCTGCAAAACCTGCTTCGATTCGGAGAAACGCGATTCGCTTGCCAGGATCAGGCCCAGATTGATAAAGGCCTGCACATACTGTGAATCATTCTCGGTGGCCTGGAGGAACAGCTGCTCTGCTTCCTTCGTCCTGCCAAGGCGACCTTCCAAAACACCTCAAGAATGCACAAGGCCGTTTGGGAACCCCTGAGAATCCTGGTTTAGAACAGTAGGTACGCGAAGTTGAGAGCTTTGCGAACCGATTCTCAGGAGTCACCCAAATGGTGAACAATGCCAATCAGACTACACGTCGCACCACCGTCAATCAAGCGAATCGCAAAGATACTTCGGGGCCTAATAAAATCGGGGCTTCCACGCCCTATGACTTTGCAGCGCGGAATCTGACGGCCTACGGTGGGCTGCTTCCGGTGGCCACGATGTTGGAGAAACTTGGGTTCCAGCAGTTGGTCGAAGAGACCCTGACGGTAAAGCGGCAGACACGTTCCATGCCGATGTACGGGTTCATTGTGGGGATGGTGCTGGCCTGTTATGTAGGTTTTTCGCGCCTGAACCATCTGCGATTTCTGAAGCGCGAACCCATGCTGACCGGCATTCTGCGCGTGGTGCAACTGCCTCCGCAGTGCACCTTCTGGCGTTTTCTGGCGTCGCTGCATCTGGGCATTGCGCGACAACTGCTGACGGTCGAGTGGCGCATGCGGGAACGTGTCTGGGCCGCGGCCAACGTGCATCTCGACGAGGTCACGGTGGACACCGACACCACGGTGCACACGCTGTTCGGCAACCAGATGGGCGGGCGCAAGGGCTATAACCCGAAGAACAAAGGGAAGAAGAGTTATCAGCCCATCCTGAGCTTTATCGCCGAGACGCGGGAGTACGCGGCGGGCTCGTTACGCAATGGCGACCGGCCCAGCGGCCGGCAGATCGCCGACCACCTGGAGAGTGTGGCCAAGGGTCTGCCCGCGGGCATCAAGACGGTGTCTGCGCGGGCAGATTCTGGCTTCTACTGCTGGCAGGCGGTGGAGGCTTACGCGAAGTTGAACTGGCGGTTCATCCTAGTGGCGCGGAAGACTTCGCGTCTTGTCGAGCAGTTGCAAGCAGCGCAGTGGAAGCGCTCAACCGAGACCGATGCCGACGATCAGTGCGAGTTCATCTATCAGCCGGAGGGGTGGGGCAAGGCCTGCCGTTTTCTGGCGCTGCGTTATGCAAAGCCGCCCGAGGTCAAGGACTCCGAACAGCCCGAGCAGTATCAACTGTTCGACACGCCAGCGTTCACCTACCGGGTCTTCGTCACCGACATGCATGACCCGCTGGATCTGCTGGTGTGGTTCTACAACCAGCGTGCCGGGGCCGAGAACCTCATCAAGGAAGCCAACAACGATGCTGGCCTGACGGCGCATCCATCGAACCGCTGGAGGATGAACGCCAACTGGTTCCAGATCGTGATGCTGGCCTACAACCTGAACTGCTGGCTGCAACTGTTCAGCCGCGAAGAAAACGTCACCGTGAAAACCATGAAACACACCACGCTGGCCACAGCTCGCCTGCGCTTCCTGTTCCTGGCTGCCAGAATCTGGCGACATGCAGGCAGAGTGGGCGTCAGCTACAGCGACCATTACCAGGAGAAAGGAGCGTTTCAGCGGCTCATGGAACGGCTGCACAACGTCGCTCGCGGGCCGGATGGATTTGCTCCCGTACTTGCTGTGCCGCTATGTACCTGATTCAACGTCGAGAATGGCGCATAGCTTTTTATGCATACGCAGGCCAACCGCTTCAAATCCTTGCAGCCCTGGCCATGAACATAGCGTTCCGGAGAGAACTCAGAGACAGAACCAACCAGCACAACTCTGCCGCTCAACAAGCCAGTCGCGCTTGCGTACTCAGGCTATGCATAATTTAG
This sequence comes from Acidobacteriaceae bacterium, assembly GCA_049977105.1. Taxonomy (GTDB): domain Bacteria; phylum Acidobacteriota; class Terriglobia; order Terriglobales; family Acidobacteriaceae; genus Granulicella. The sequence goes on from JBMFGX010000009.1 coordinate 71,300, forward strand.
GTTAAAAAGCGTTGATTCATAGAGCCATGTTGCGATTTGCCTTTAACCATCATGGAAGAACCTCCTGGAAGGATTCACGGCGTGGACTTGATGGGAACTAGAGACAAAGGAGCAGCCTTTGATTCAGAAACGTATTCGGGGGATTCAAATGAAGAGACGAAGTCGAATCCCAGTGTCGAGCAATCTCCCGCTCCCATTGGATGAACCGAAAAACTGCAACAACGGGCTCAGAGCCTTGGGTGTAACCGATCCTCGGTGCCTGACAAGCTAATCAATGGCTGAACCGTCATCTTGGAAAAAGGAGACGTGAGCACTGATATACACCTGTCTCGTCAGGATTACAAGAGAAATCTGGGCCTTCCGCAAAAAAATATGGAACGGGAGGCATCGCAGCAGAGAATAAAGGAGGCGGAATCGCTGTGATCCGCCGGTTCGCTATGGAAGTGAGGGTCGATCGATCCACCCGATGCGGCAGACTGCTGCCGACAACACGTTCGGGGCTTGCCCCCGGTTCCCAGCGAAAAGCATTATTCGCCCCTAGCTCCCGCCTTTCAGATCTGCCTCCACTGCTGTCGGCCCGACCCCCTCATGGCAGCCCTGCATCCCGCCCCACCCTCCGCCTCGGCGATCCCCCACGGTTAGGCTCTCGGTAGGGGAATCGAACCCATCAGGCCTGCCGTGACGGGGACCCGGAGCGGAGTCAATCCACCGCCGCGGTCCTCACCCGCAGATCCAACAACAAAGAAGCAGTAGAAGGGGCTGCCCATAGGCAGCCCCTTCTACTGCTTCATCAAGAGAATCGCTACTTCCGGGCGTGCGCAAAGCGCTTATTCACCTCGTCCCAGTTCACCACATTCCACCAGGCGCTCAGGTACTCGGCGCGCCGGTTGTTGTACTTCAGATAGTAGGCATGCTCCCATACGTCATTGCCCAGGATCGGATAGAGGCCATCAGAGATGGGAGAATCCTGGTTGGGCTTGGTGACGATCTCCAGCCTCCCACCCTTGTAGACCAGAAATCCCCAGCCAGAGCCAAATTGCTTTACCGCCGCATCCTCGAACTTCTTCTTGAACTCCGCAAAGCTACCAAAGTCCTTGTCAATCTGCGCCGCAATCTCGCCACTGGGGTTACCGCCACCGTGGGGCTTCATAATCTGCCAGAACATGGTGTGATTCACGTGGCCGCCACCGTTATTGCGTACGGTCGCCCGCACGTCTTCCGGCACACTGCCCAGATCAGCCAGCAGTTCCTCGGGAGTCTTCTTTCCCAATTCTGGATGCTTCTCGACGGCGCCATTCAGATTGGTCACGTAAGCAACGTGATGCTTGTCATGGTGCAGCTTCATTGTCGCTTCATCAATGGTCGGCTCTAAAGCCGCATAGTCATAGGGAAGGGCTGGAGTTTCAAAGGCCATGGTCGTTGCTCCTTTAGTATCTTCAGGTTTCGCACACAGCGTGCGCGGCTACAGTTCGGCGCCTGACCCTTGGATGCACAGATCGCCCCCCGCGGTGCGCCTAATCGAGAATAGCCCAGAATGGCCGTAACCGGGCCGACGTAACCCGGGCCGGCACCGCCCAACGGAACCTCTGCCCCTTCACCTTAAACCAGGCCGGACCGAATCGGCGGAATCCCGATTCTGTGATCGAATAGGCGTATGAGCGCTTCGAACGGCAACTACAACTGGCTTCAGGATGATGGCCCCGCGTTTGGATCTCCCGGTATTACCCCTCGCTGGACATCCAGTCAGAAGGATGCGGTGATCACAGCGTATGCCGCCTCCACCCGCATCTGGTTCACCATGTCCCACGGAATTATCAACGAGGTCTACTATCCCACCATCGATCATCCACAGACCCGCGATATGGAACTGCTCTTCACCGATGGCGAAAGCTTCTTCCATGAAGAAAAGCGCGATCTGCGCTACGACTTCCACTACGTGGATGAGGATGCGCTCGCCATTCGCATGGCTGGACACGATGTCAGCGGGCGCTACTCCGTAACCAAAGAACTCATCACGGATCCACACCATGCCGTCGTCTTGATGAACGTCAAAATCAGCGGCGATGAGGATCTGCTCTCTCGGCTCAAGTGCTACGCTCTGCTCGCCCCCCATCTCGATGGCGGAGGAGTGGGTAACTCCGCCCGCTCCCTCAGTATCGCCGGTAGGCGCTGCGTGCTGGCGTGGAAAAATGAGTTTTCCCTTGCGCTCGGGGTCGACTGCGGCTTTGAGCGATCCAGTTGCGGCTACGTCGGCGCCAGCGACGGCTACTCCGATCTCAGCGAGCACCTGCGCATGACCTGGAACTTTGGCCAGGCGTTGGACGGAAACGTTGCGATGATGGGTGAGATCGACGTTGCGCGGCATCGCGAGTTCACGCTCGCGGTTGCACTGGGCCGAGGCCATCACTCCGCGCTATCCAGCTTGATGCAGTCGCTTTCAATTCCCTTTCTGCGGCATCGTGATCGCTTTATCGCCGAGTGGCATCGCGCCAAAGCCCCGGCAGCGCTGGCAGAGGTCTCTACGGACGACGGTAAGCTCATGCGGACCTCACACGCCATGATCCTCGCCCATGAGGATAAAACCTACGCCGGAGCCTATATCGCTTCCGCTTCTATCCCCTGGGGAGCTTCCAAATCCGACGACGACAAGGGTGGATATCACCTCGTTTGGACCCGGGATATGGTTCAGTCCGCTACCGCCCTGCTCGCCTGTGGTAGAGTTGAGGCCGCCCGCGGAGCCCTCGTCTATCTCGCCTGCACCCAGCATCCCAATGGAGGCTTTGCCCAGAACTTCTGGGTCAATGGCCTCCCCTATTGGTCGGGTATCCAACTCGATGAAGTCGGCTTCCCCATCATTCTTGCCTGGCGGCTATGGAAGATGGATGGATTGGGCAAGTTCGACATCGTGCCCTTCGTCCTCGGCGCGGCCTCCTTCCTCGTTCGCTATGCCCCCATTACCCAGCAGGAGCGATGGGAAGAAAATGCAGGCTACTCTCCCTCCACCCTCGCCGTCGTCATCGCATCGCTGGTTTGCGCCGCTGACATCCTGCATCACCACGAATCAGAAGAGGCTGCGGTGTTTCTGCAGGAGTTTGCGGACTGGATCGAGGCCCGCGTGGACCGCTGGACCACCACCAAGGACGGCGTGCTCCTCGAGGGTGTCCCTTACCACTACATCCGCATCCGTCCACCCGCTGCCGGCGAGTCCTTCCATAATCAAAGGATCCCGCGTGGCATGATCCTTATCCCCAATCGCGGTCCGGAAGAGGAGTACGCTTTTGAGGCCCGTGAGGTCGTCGATGCCGGATTCCTCGAGTTGGTTCGCTACGGTATCCGCCGCGCAGATGATCCTCTGGTCGTAGACTCCCTCAAGGTGATCGATTCGACCTTGAAGGTCATCACCCCCTACGGACCTTGTTGGCGACGTTACAACCACGATGGCTACGGGCAACGCAAGGATGGGGGCCCTTACCAGGGATGGGGACAGGGCCGCGCGTGGCCCATCCTCACCGGCGAGCGAGCCCACTACGAGTTGGCCGCCGGCCATGATGTCCGTCCCTACATCACTGCCCTGGAGAGCTTCAGCTCCGTCGGCCGGATGCTTCCAGAGCAGATCTGGGACCGCGCCGACCTCCCCTCAGAGGAGATGTACTTTGGTCGCGCCGCGGGCTCAGCCCAGCCCCTCGTCTGGGCCCACGCGGAGTATCTCAAGCTCCTGCGCTCCGTCAAGGATAATCAGGTCTTCGATCGCATCCCGGTGGTCTATGACCGCTACGTGGCAAAGCGCGACCAGCAGACCTTCCACCGCCATCTCGCGATCTTCCAACTTGGGCGCCCAATCTCCGTCGTGGCTCAGGGCGGCACCCTGCGCGTCTTGGATGCTCGCTGGTTCACTCTGGTGTATAGCGTCGACCAGTGGGCCAATAAGATCGAAAAACATGCCCACTCTCTCGGACGGCTTGGCTCCTTTGTCGATATCCCCATCGGTCAGCATCAGGCAGGTAGCATCGTCTTTACCATCCATTGGAGAGAGTCAGGCCCGGATCAACCGGAGTGGCTCGGCCGGAACTACGAGGTGGTTATTCACAGCCAGGCAGAGATCCAGGGCGGAATCGCGGATAAGCCGAAGTTCTAAAACCTGCCGCAAAGGTCGCTCTCTTCGCTCGCACATCCTCTGCTCCGCCCCTCGTCGGCATGGGTTCGGCTGGTGTCTTCGCCACCCAACCGCGTGCGGCTTCTCAGCCCACAATGCCCAGCCTGGTCAGCAGACTCAGGGGCCGGGAGCGCGCATGCCCATGAGAAAATGAAAGGGATGATCTCTGTCTCCAACGTCACCATGCGCTATGGCGCCAAGCTGCTCTTTGAAGATGTCTCCGTCACCTTTACTGCGGGCCGCAGATACGGCTTAACCGGCCCCAACGGCGCAGGCAAGTCCACCTTCATGAAGGTGCTCACCGGTGAACTGGAGCCCCAGAAGGGTAACGTGGTCCGTCCCAGAAAACTCGGCGTTCTCAAGCAAAACCAGTATGAGTTTGACCCCTATCGCGTGGTCGATACCGTCATCATGGGCAACAAGGCCCTCTGGGCAGCCATGGAGGAGCGCGAACTCATCTACAACAAGCCCGAGCTTACCGACGAGGATGGCTCCCGGCTGGGTGAACTCGAGGGAATCGTCGGAGACGAGGACGGCTATGAGGCGGAGGCCAACGCCGCCATTCTGCTCCAGGGGCTGGACATCCCCGACCACCTGCACCAGCGCAAGATGAGCGAGTTGCAGGGAGGCCAGAAAGTCCGCGTCCTCCTCGCCCAAGCCCTCTTTGGTGAGCCGCAGGCCCTGCTCCTCGATGAGCCCACCAATCATCTCGACCTGGAGTCCATTCACTGGCTGGAAGAGTTCCTCACTCGCTATGCAGGCACATTGATCGTCATATCCCACGATCGTCACTTTCTCAACAACGTCTGCACCCACACTGCCGACATCGACTACCAGACGATCATCACCTACACCGGCGGCTATGATGAGATGGTCCTCCAGAAGACCAGCATCCGGACCCGCATTGAGGCTCAGAATGAGCAGCGAGAGAAGAAGATTGCGCAGCTCAACGACTTTATTGCGCGCTTTTCCGCCGGCACCCGCAGCTCCCAGGTGAACTCGCGCAAAAAAGAGGTGGAGCGGCTCGCTACCAGCGAACTGGCGCGCTCCAACATCGCGCGGCCTTACATCAACTTCAAAATGGAGCGACCCTCAGGAAAAACCGTCTTGGAGTTCGAGGGCGTCAACAAGAGCTATACCCAGCCCAACGGAATCACCGAGCATGTCATACGCGGCTTCTCCGCCATGGTGCAACGGGGCGAAAAGGTCGTACTCATGGGTCGCAACGCCCAGGGAAAAACCACCCTGCTCAAGGCGCTCCTCGCCAATGCCCCCGGAATCGAAGAGAAGGACGTCTCCATCGACTCCGGCACCGTCAAGTGGGGCCATGAGGTCTCCATCGGTTACTTTGCCCAGGACCACCAGGGCTCCATTCAACGCGGCATCACCGCTCAGGATTGGCTGCACCAATATGACCCCAAGGCCGTCAAAGAAGACATTCGCGGAATCCTTGGGCAAATGCTCTTCCGCGGGGAAGAGGGCTTGAAGATGACCGATGCCCTCTCCGGTGGAGAGGCCGCGCGCCTCCTCTTCTGCAAAATCATGCTGCTCAAGCCCAATGTGCTCGTCCTCGATGAACCCACCAACCATCTGGACTTGGAGAGTATCAATGCACTCAACCAGGCCATCCAGAAGTTTGAGGGAACCGTCTTTCTCGTCACCCACGATGAGGATCTCATTGACGAGACGGCCACCCGCATCTGGCACTTTGAGGGTGGCCCGGACAACTTCCGTATTACCGACCACAAAGGGCCGTATCAGGAGTATCAGCAAATCGCCGCCGTCAGCGCCCGCTAGTAGAACCAGCGCGCAGTGCGTGGCCAAAAACCCCGTGGCATCTCGCCCCGCTCGATGGCGCTACAATCGGAGCATGGATACGGGTACAAAGATCCCGACACAGAAGAACGTCCTCGGCCAGCCCTTGGAGAGCTGCGGCACAGACCCCCTCACTGGCTTTTACCGGGACGGCTGCTGCAACACCGGGCCGGAAGACCTTGGCATGCACACGGTCTGCTGCGTGGTGACGGCTGACTTCCTGAAGGTCTCTGCCGAATTCGGCAACGACCTCTCCACGCCCATGCCACACTACGGGTTTCCGGGGCTCAAACCGGGAGATCGCTGGTGTGTCTGCGCTGCGCGTTGGCTGCAGGTGCAACGCGCAGGGGCTGCCTGTCCCGTGGTGTTAGAGGCAACCCATGAATCGGTTTTGGAGGTCATTCCGTTTGAGGTCTTGCTACAGTACGCTGTCATTCCCAAGACCTTGCACTAGCCGACGTCTTCTCGTAGCTCCAACGCGTGGCCCCGCAGGGACCCACCTTTTGCTTTTCCAAAGTCTTCCACCCCACTTGAATCGCCGCCTTTCTCAGCAGCGCGTCTAGTAGAAGTGGCACAAGTCGATGTAAGCATCGATGAGCTGGCGCCCCCACAGAGCGCTCAGAAGGCTGCCCAGCGCTAGCAAAGTCCCCATCCGCAGCTTGGTGATGTGCCACAGATCCGTTCCACGCCGGAGTGAGGGCACAATCAGTACCACCGCCGCAATCGCCGCGCCAATCCCCATGGCCAGGCAAAAGGCCAGCACAGTGTGCGAAAGCCCCAGCCACGCCGCCATCATCAGCATCAACTTCGCCTCGCCCATCTCCACCCCATCATGCCCGCGCAGCCAGTGGTACACCTTTCGAATCAGCAGGATCAACAGCGGCCCCACAATGATGGCCACCAGCCAGCGGAGCGAGGCGTCATAGACCTCCGCACGGTGGCCCTCCATACCGGATTGCATGCTCCAGTGCAACGGAAGCGCAGTCCAGAACCAGAACTTCACCGCAAAACGCGAGGCGCTGATCAGCAGTCCCAGAGCCGCTCCCCCCAAGGTCAGCCGATCAGGCAGCCAATCATGCTCGGTATCCACAACGGCCAGGGCGATCAGCAACCAACAGAGCGTCATCTTCACCAAAGCGAACAGAACCGCGTCGTACATACTGAACGGCGTTCTATCCAACCGGATCATCTCCGGGAAGGCGCTCCAGGCAGCGATCGCCCACGTACTTGCCACACCCAGCTCTACCAGGGGCCAGCGCCATCCCAGCTTCACCTTGCACCCCGGGCAACGCCCACCCAGAAGCAGCCAGCCCAAAACCGGTATCCTTGCCCACCACTTCAGCGTGCACCCGCACTGGCGGCAGTGAAAGCCTACGTCAACCACGTCAACCACGGTTTTGTTGGTCGGCCATTGCCGCAGGTAGATATTTAGATAACGGCCAGATGCCAGCCCGATCAGTACAAAGAGCCCGGTGGTGAAATAACGAATCATCAGGGTTGAAGTGTACCGCTTTTTGCCGAAAGCCGTTCCCCCTTTTTTACTGGCAACTCCCAAATTGCCCATCACAAAACCCAGGGCAATCGCACCCTGGCCGCTGTCAGCGCTGGCATGGCGCAAGCCAGAAAACACGGTCCTCCGCGCTGCTCCCTCAAGGGCGTTGCGTAACCCATTGCGAAACAGCAGGATGCCCTCATTTCACCGTACAGCCGCGATCGCCGGAACTCAGCCCCTCGATTATCGGATTGCCTCGACGCTCAACCGCTTCAGCGTGGCCGGTTCCAATATCCCCGATGGAAACAGCGGAGAGTCCTTTCTGTAGGCGCGGATGTTGGTGTGCGTGTAGTGAACCGTCGCCGTCTCTTGCAGGTCGCCGATCAGGCGGTTGGGCCACAGGTTGGTCACTTCGATATCCAGCGTGTTCTCCCCGGCATGCAGTTGGCGATCAATGCGCGCGACAAAGGGAGCCCGCCACAGTGTCTGAACGGCCACGCCGTTCACCTTCACCGTGGCGATCTCGCGCACATCACCCAGATTCAGCCACAGTTCATGCTGCGGAGTCATCAGATCACGGCCCACCTGCAGCGTTGTGTGATACGTCGCAGTTCCGGAAAAATAGCGGACGTTGGGATTCCCCGAGGCCGTCCAGGACTGGAAGCTCAGCACAGGCATCGACAAGGGCGCGCCCCATCCGGCCGGGAATGAGAGCGTCCAGGGCGCGAAGGACGGCGCCGATGCTGGTGCTGCGATCGTGAACCTCTTCGTTCGACCGTTAGAGAGTATCGCCCGGTAGGAGCCTGCATCAGATGCAACCAGCCCTCCGTCGTTGGCCGCAAAGACTCCAACGCCTTCACGTGCGGACGGGAACACCTCGCTGCCGTCTCTCCACATCTCGGTCACGTGCTCCGATTCTGGACGCTCGAAGACAATGAAGATCGATCCCTTCGCCGGGAAGGTGAGAGGGATCTTCGTGCGTTCATCTTTGGTCTCGCTATAGATCAGCGCGGCCTTCGTCGAACCGTTGTCGGGCAGCCACAGCTCTGGCGCGCGTCCGTGGACTCGGAAGCACAAGGTTCCCGCCACGCTTTGATTCAGCGTATTGCGGACAAAGTAAATCTCTGCCCTCGGCGTGGTCCGGTGAACGTAATCAAACACGCCTGCGGCGCTGCTCGATCCCTCCTTGCCTTGGTCCTCGCTATTCAGCTCATAGGAGAAGTCCGGCACAATGTGCAGGGAGGTGAGCGCGTCTCTCGATCGTGTCGTGCAGAAGATCTTGCCCCCGCCATAGCCTGCTTCCGTTCGGCCATGGTCGCAGTCTGACCACATCTGGTCGGCTAGCTGTGCGTAGAGGGTCTGCTGCTGCTTCGGCACAATTCCCAGCGGTCCTGACGGCTTCAGCCCGATCACCACGCCACCCTGATGCACAAAGCGGGCGACCCACTGCAGTTCCGGCAAGGAGAGTTCCCGCGAGGAAGGTAGCGCAAGTGCTCGGTACCGAATGCCTTCCGGCGTGTGCAAGTCTGCTCCCTTGAACCGCATGCGCCGCAGTAGAGCGTCCGCGTCGGTCACATCGTAGTCGTAGCCGGGAAGAACCTGTGCCGGATCGGAAGCCTTCAGCCGCGCAAAGTTGGGTACCTGGTCGCCGTAGAAGTAGAGAATATCGGAGACGGGCTGGCCCTGCTGCAATAGAAACTGAGCGCGGTTCAAGGCCAGCAGGAACGGTCCGGCCTCCCGCCACCAGGTCACATTGGGGTTCAGATGCGTTCCGGCAAAGTACTCTTCGCCGGGCATCCCGTAGCTGGCGGGCGACGAGGTGAACTCGTGCCAGAAAAGATGGTTCAGGCCTTCGGTCAGGGCATGGTCAAAGGTAGGCTGAACGTTCTGCCCCGGCGATTCAGACCATGCGGCGCGAGCCATGCTGGTTGGGCCTTCGGCCGCAACAAATGGCTTGCCGTAAATGTGCGCGGCGCTAGAGGCTTCCTTCACAAAAAAACGGTCGCTGTCGGTCACGCGGTGATAGTTGGACGCAGCCCAGAACTCGGTCTGCGGGAAAGAAGAGTCCCGAAAGGTCTCCAGAGCGTCGATCGGCGCACCGTGCGGTCCTCCGGACTCGGGATGCGTCCCAAGTCCCACAGCGCGTGCATGCTCGGCAAAGCGGTCGTAGTAGTTCTCCGTAATCAGGTCCGCCACCGTGCGGCGCAGATCAAACAAAAATCGGTTGCTCTCATCGCGGCTGCTTAGGATGCGGCCGGCAACAATCGGCAGGTAGAACACAGGGTCGTAGCCTCGCCGACGCAGGAACTCCTCGCGGAAGTTCTCCGTCCAGTTCGCTCCCCCAGCCTCCCAGCTATCGGTCACAAGATAGCGAAGGCTTGTGCCAAGGTACGGCTTGGCTGCAACCAGCAACGGAGAGATGGCCTGGCGCCAATAGTCGTCAAAGGCTCTTGCACTTAGCGCATCCAGCGGAAGCCCCAGCGGGGTCCCCTTGTAGTCGGTCAAGTGCTTGGCGGTGTCGGTATAGCCAATCTCCAGAATCTCCCAGACGCCGGGCGGAAACGTCCACTCCAGCGTGCCCTTCGCACCGAGATGACCGCTCAAATCCACTACCTCACTCACGTCGGCGTCCTGCTCGCCGGCTACGGAAGGCAGTTCTTCCGCCACTGACTTCGAAGCGGGCATCGAAAAGCCCGTCTCAATCGAGGCAGTCTTGGCGCGCAGATTCACAATGGCCCGGCGCGCGCTGCCTGCCGATCCTGCCAGTGCGGCCCCATGATGCAGCGGATATGCGAGGACTGCGATGGATTGATAAAACCCGTTTTCGCTCGGTGGAGAAGCAAGCCGCAGCCGCCTGCGGCCTCCACCCGTCACGATCTGTCGCGAGTAAGTCAGCAGCTTCAGCGCGTCTTCGGGCGTCACTGTGGAACCGCCGATAACCCCCACATCCCATCGGCTGGTCACATTCAGGCTGATCTGCAGACCAAGCTTTTGCGCCACGTCGAGCGCATGGACAAAAAGAGCGATCCACTGGGCGCTGCCGATAGCTGGCCCCACGGGAACTTCAAGATTCCCTTGCGAGCCGGAGCCGTCGGCGTCGACTAAAATCGCGCCTGCGTAGCCCTTGGCCTTCATGCCCTCCAGATCCCGCGTAATGGTATCTGCGGTGGTGTTGCCGTTCAGCCACCACCAGTAACACCGCACCTTCGCAGCCTTGGGCGGGTGCTCAAATCCAGCCTGCAAAGACTCTACCTGCCGGCTGGGCACCGATTGTGAGAGGAGAGGCGCAGCCAAAGCTAACCAGGAGACAGAGGTTAGCAGAGAGGCAAAGATAAAAATGCGGCGTGTCATAGATCCACCAGTGACGACTACCTTTAATCAGCGACCTCAGTGCTTTGGTTTCACCCCTTCGCGTCCTGCGTAAGCGGCGAAGCGTTCACCAACAACCACGCGTCGCCACGTGGCCTTCGTATCCTGTTCAGAGGAACTGTCTTCAGCAGGAGACGGCACCAAGAGCCCACAAGGCATAGAGTAGTGAGATTGGGGAAGAGCTGCAAGAGGAATGCAGCACGCGCGATTCTCTGTGCGCTTGCCGCGGCCGCTCAAACCGCCTCCGGGGCCATCTCGCTCCGCTCTGCTCCCTCCGCAGGCCCGCCCTCAACCCACCAGCACATGCAGCAACCACCCCGCAGAAGCTTAATCTACCGAGCGCCAAAGAATTGTAACTGTCCAACCTGCGCGGCAAAGCCCGTTTCACATCAATCGCTCCACTCAGCGTTATCCTGAAATTCTGCATAGAACCGGAAAACGACAACAAGAACATTTAGACCAGATCGCTATCACGAGGGAACGACCATGGCACTGACAGAACTCAAGGCTGGAATGCAACATGCAGAGACGTTACGCGTGCAGGATGGGCTGACGGTGCGCCAGGTCGTAGGGACCTTTGCGCCCGGGACCGATATGCCCCTGGTGTTCGCCACGGCCTGGATGATCGGCTTTGTGGAGTGGACCTGCATGCGGCTGCTGGAGCGCTATCTGGAGCCCCACCATCGGAGTCTGGGAACGCACGTAAACCTCAGCCACAGCGCCGCAACTCCGGTCGGGATGAACGTCACCGCTGAGGTGACATTGCAGGCGATCGAAAATCGCAGGCTGCGTTTCACTATCGTGTGCCGGGACGAACTGGATGTCATCTGCGAGGGCGACCACGAGCGATTCGTCGTGGATATTGACCGTTTCCTTCGCGGCGTGGAAAAGAAGCAACAGATGCTCGCGGCGCCCAGCGACGATCGCACGCCATAAACACCCACGCCACGCTACAGTCGGCGCAGCATCGCCTTCAAGAGTTCGTGTCAATCCACCGAATGCCTTGCTGCCCCTTGCCCACGCTTTCCAGCCAGGGGCAAATCTGCTCAAACATCTCCCCACCGCTATCGCATGCCCTGCCTGCCGAGACGATCGCTGGAAGCCCTTCAGCAGTTTGTCCCAATGTCCCCCGGAATCTTCCGATGCATAAAATTGCCCTACTTCGTCGCCCGCCTACACTCCGGTGTTTGTCACATCAACCATCAGCTTCGTCACTCCATCCACGGGGATGGAGTGACGAGCCGAGCCGCCGGCACGACATCTTGAATCTCCTGTAGCTCAATCCAAATCCAAACGGAAACAGCAATGAGTTGTCCGTGTGGCAGTACTTGCCGTGACCGGCGCCGGTAAAGTCCGGCTTCCTCTGACAAAACTCGGCAGTTGACCCACACTTCATCGTGCGCCGTATGCCCCTGGTCACATGCGCGGGCGTGCTCATGGTCCTGGCCAGAACCATTTTGCCGCTATTCTTTCTGTGGGTGCCTCTCAAGCCGTCGCCACCTTGGCCGGCAGCAGTCGTTGCGTCTGGCCGCGGCGGGCCACCAGCTCCCCCGCACGGCTTAACGCAAGGAGTGACAATGAACCATCTTCCGGACGACCCAGATCAGATCCCGCCGAACCTACAATCGCTCCAGGAGCACATCCAGACGCTGGAGCAGAATCTCAGACTGCTCGAATCGCGCGTCGCTGCGCTGGAGCATCCGCTCGCCGCGCATGTGTCTCCCATGCCCGCGCCACGTAAGCCGGAGACAGAGGCGACGCTTTCCTCCACAGAAGCATCCGAGGCGCCGAACCTTTTTCCAGTGGCGGGCAGGGCGATGCTCGGCATTGCCGGAGCCTATCTATTGCGAGCCATGGAGCAGACCAGTGCCATTCCCGCCGCACTCGTGGCCCTCGTCGGCATACTCTATGCGTTTCTATGGCTCATCTGGGCTGCGTTTGTCCGCAGCGGCCCGCGCATCACCAGTTCGGTCTACGCCGGCACATCGGCTCTCATTCTGGCCCCCATGCTTTGGGAGCTGACGCTGCGCTTTCACATCCTGACCGCCGCCGCCGCTGCTGCGACGATCTGCGGTTTCGCTCTTACGTCTCTTCTTCTGGCCGCCCTCGCCCGCTGGCAAACCCAGCAGATCAAGCCGGTCGTGCGTGTGGCTACCATCACAGCGGCTGGTCTGGCATTTGCGCTTGCCGCGGCTACGCATGTCTATCTCCCCTTCATTGTGGCGCTTCTCTTGCTCGCCGCCGTCTGCGAATCGATGTCTGGCTGTCGGCACACCCCAGAGGTTGCAGTCATCGTTGCTCTGGCGGCAGACGCGGCCGTCTGGCTGCTGGGCTTCGCTTATTCTGGCGGTCCGGCTGTTCCGCAGGGCTTTCCTCCCCTCAGCCGCGTCGCATGGCTCGCTCCCGGCATACTCATCTTCGTCCTCTTTGCGGTCAGCAATAGCGTCAAAACCATGCTGCACAAGCAGAAGATCACCCTCTTCGCCGTGCTGCAGACCACGCTTACGTTTCTGCTCGCCGCAGGCAGTCTCGCCCGGCTTGACCAGGCCGCTGGAACGCGCATCCTCGGCGCCGTCTGTCTGGCTCTTTCGGTGTTCTGTTACCTCGCCCTGTTCAGCGTCTTTGCGCGCGCTTCGGAACCCCGCAACCGGGCTGTCTTTGGCGCGTGGGCTGCGGCCCTCCTCCTGGCCGGAGGTTTCCTCGGCCTGCCATCCTTGGGGCAGACTCTGCTGTTTAGCGCGGCCGCATTGGGAGCCGTCACTCTGTGCAGGCAGGATCGATGGTCAGTCTTCGAGTTCTACGCCATGCTGTTTCTGCTCTCCGCTGCGGCGGCCTCCGGGTTGCTGCGCCTTCTCAACAGCGCGGTTGCCGGCGCGCCCACCGGCGCGTCCTCGGTCGCCGTCTGGGTGATCACGGCTTGCGCCCTGTTGTGTTACCTGCTGCTGCGCCCGGCGAAATCAATGAGCAGGATGCGCCAGACGCTGGATCTGCTGCTTGCCGCGCTTGCCGTCAGCTCCATCGTCGCCCTGCTCCTGGACGCCTTGCTGGCACTTCTTGCGTTACGATCCATTCCCGCCGCCCACGCCCTGGCCCTTATCCGCACGGCGGTGCTGTGCACCACGGCTCTGGCGCTGCTTTTCAGCGGAGCACGCTTCCGTCGTCAGGAGCTCACAAGGCTGGGATACACGGTGCTGCTCCTGCTGGGCGTCAAGCTGCTCAGCGAAGATCTGCGCAGCGGGCATCTGGCCTCCAGCGCCGCCTCCATCTTTCTGGTGGCGTTTACGCTCACTGCCGCTCCACGGGTGGTGCGGGTGCGGCAAAAGGCATAGCCTGCGCCGCCACGCAGAGCCTGCATCGTCGTCCCTGCATCCGGCTGCAGCGCCGTTACGGGCTGGCCTGCACAGCCCTACGCACTCTCTCTGCCGCGCCCCTCTACCGCGTTCTGCTTCGCGATCACACCGGCTCGTCAGGCGGACGGCCACCACGAACCCCAAACCTGAGGTTTCCGCGCACGTCACCGCTCAAACCAGGCGGCGCTCCATTCCTTCTTGATTCTTGGTAAGAGGGTTGGTGCCGAAGAAAGGACTCGAACCTTCACACCCTTGCGAGTACATGGACCTGAACCATGCGCGTCTGCCAATTCCGCCACTTCGGCTCACTTCAGAGGCCCAGCACCGGATGCTACCTAGATCCAGCCGCGCGAACTGCGTGAGTTTTTAGTCTCCCAAAGTGGAGGCTCACTGTCAAATATCGGGCGACCGCGCGACCGCGCTCGCCCGGCAGAGTAGCCCAAAAACCTTGCTCCCGCTGTCGGCCACGCCTTCATCCCCAGCCGGAATCCGCAGAGTGCCGGCATCTCGATTTCCACCTCAACAACCCGTCCACCCGTACCCCCCGGCCTGTCGGTCCGGTAGACTTGGCCTTGCGGAGATCCGGCTTCCGCAAAATCTCGTCCAATGCTATATCGCTGCTGTCAGCGCTCCGCACCTCCGCTCACGGCAGCCGCACGGAGCCCATGAATCAACCTTCCACCTCCCAGCAGCCTCTCGACCAACAGCAGATTCCTGCCGCACTATCGCAGGAGATCCGGCGCCTCGCCCATGACCTCTCCAACGCGCTGGAGATCATCGTGCAAACCAGTTATTTACTCGGTATGGCGGACTTAAAGGAACCTGCCGACGATTGGCTGCACATGCTGGACTCCGGAGTCACCAAGGCACTCGAGCTCAACCAGCAGTTACGCGAGTACGTCAAGCAGCACACCCGCGGTTGAGCTTTCCGCCTAAACCCTGTTCTCCGCCGCTATCGCTGCCCCCTGCATCCACATCCCAGCTCCTGAAGCTCAGCTCCAGACGCCCAGTTTCCCGCCTCCAGCGCCCGCTGCGCTCCGTGGCCATCTCCATCCTCTCCGCCGTTCCCGTCGCGCTTCACCAATCCAGTACCCACCGCAAGCAGCCTCCAGCACACCCGCAGTCTCAGCAACCCAGCGCTATTCGTCCTCCGCAATGGCCGTCACAATCTTGTCAAGCGTGGCGCGGTCCTCGGCCCCGGCCGGCGCCTCCTCATCCACAAAGATGGAAAAGATCACGCTGCGGCCGCTGGCCGTATCCAGAAACCCGGAAAGAGCGCGCGATTCGCCCAACGTTCCAGTCTTCGCAAAAAGATGCCCCCTCACCGGCGGATCCGGGAACCGTTCCCGCAGCGTGCCATCCTCTCCCGCATCCGGCAGCGACGCCTTCCACTGCGCAAACCACGGCTGCCGCGCCACATAAGAGAGAAACCGTACCGTAGCGCTCGGCGTCACCAGGTCGTGCGCGCTCAGTCCGGAGCCATCAAAGAAGAAAAACTCACCCGTTTCCAGCCCCGCGTGCAGCAGATTGGCGCGGATCAGCCGCGCCCCATCCTCAATCGACCCGCTCCCGCAAGGAGCCATCAGCCCCAGATTGTGCAGAAACAGCTCCGCATGCAGATTCTGGCTTACCTTGTTGGTCAGCACCAAATCTTCCACCAGCGGCGCAGAGGTGCGGGAGGCAAGCATCTGTCCGTAGTCGGCAGAGGCCGCTGGAGAGCCGCAGGCGCAGCTCGCAGAGCCGTCCGCACTCGCAGCCGCTCCTGCGCCCGTGGGCTCGGCAGCCACCATGCGGTCATCGCACGGATCAGGGGTAAGCCATTGGTCAAGGTAAGGAATCGCATCGCTGGAGAAGCGGTGACGGACACCCGCCCCTCCGGCAATCACAACCCCGCGTTGCCGCAGCATGGCATCGAACACCATGGCGGCGTAGTACGCTGGATCCGCAATCGCAATCTCTTCCACATCCGCCGGCGCGCCCGCCTGCATTGAGCCAAATACCCTTACCAGACGAGATCCCGGCAATCGCTCAATCTGTACACCCTCCGCCTTCGCCCCTGCAGCAACCGTATACACCTGCGCTTCCACCGTGTAGTAGGGCACATTCTGTTCCAGTTGCACGCTGGCGGCATTCGCCTCTGCTCCGCCGCCGGCCGTCAGCCTCTTGCGTGGGGTCACAATCAGCTTTAGCTGATTGTTGTCGATCGTGAGCGCACTCACCGGAGCACCATAGCCCCAGATCTGGTCATCCTGCGCCCAGGACTCCGCATAAGGCTGGTAAGGATAAAGTGTGTCGTCGCCCACCACATCCCCGTTGATCCGCTTCACCCCTCTGGCTGCAACCTGATCCGCCAGCGACGCCAGATCCGCCAGCGCTGGGGGTGACAAGGCCCGCTTCCCGGAGCCGGATGCCCGATAGGGCAGGTCATCGGCGGCAAAGTTCGCATCCCCCCCGCCCACCAGCTCCAAGTCGCCCGTCACCACTCCCGTGGCCGCATCGAACTCCCCAAAGACTCGCGTGGTGAACGTCTTCTCTGGTCCCAGCAGCGCCATCGCCGTGGCCGTCGTAAAGATCTTGTTGTTCGATGCCGGGCGAAACAGCTTGCCTTCATTGTGTCCGTAAATCAGCGCCCCTTGCAGCGTGGTCACCGCAATGCCCCAGTGGGAGCGCGCCGCCCCGGGCTCGGCCAGCAACGCCTCAATCTGCCCTGCCAGGGGCTGCTCAACCGTCGGTTGGACCGCAGCAGTGGGCCCGGCCGTGCTTTGGCCCATACCTTGGGCAAAGCCGGTGGGCAAGCCCGACGCGGCCCCAAATAGCAACAAAGTCAGTGCAAATTGTGCAGTGGTTTGCATGGCGAGACTGTACAGAAATTGGTGCAGCTTGTACAGGCATCTGCTCCTCGGCGGCTCTGTCCAGCCTCCGCAAGAACCATGCCTTGGCGCGGCGAACTACCCATCCCAGTGCTCTTTACCGCATCGCTCCCTACCTCAGCCTCCCCGCCACGCCCATCCTCTGCGAGGCCACACGCCCCTCCGACCCACCCGACACACAGCCCTACCGCAGGCAGCTTCTTCTTCCCGATCAACAACGCCCTCGCCCGCCTGCTTCGCACAACCCACGTGCACCAGCCATGCACTAGACTGGACGCGAGCGAATCCCATGCACCCCGGCGTCGGCAGACCACAGTTCCTCTGGAAGCTTCGGACCCGCGAACTGGCCCTTGGGCAGCGCACGCTGCTCATGGCCATCATCAACGTCACGCCAGACAGCTTCTCCGGCGATGGTCTCCTGCGCGGTTCAGGCGGTGCCCATCCGGATGCCGCGTTGCAATGGGTTCCTGAGGTGGGCATCAGGAAGCTCGCCGTGGCTGCCGCTGTAGAGGCCGTGGACGCCGGAGCGGACATCGTGGACCTCGGCGCGGAGTCCACTCGGCCGGACGCCACACCCATCAGCAGCCAGGAGGAGCAGCAGCGGCTGCTTCCCGTGCTGGAGGAACTCCTGCGGCAGCGCCCTGCAGCCGTAGTCTCCGTCGACACCTACCATGCGGCTACCGCCCAGGCAGCGCTGCGCTGCGGCGCGGAGATCATCAACGACGTCTCCGGCCTCCAATGGGATCCCTCCATGCAGAGCGTCGCCGCCCAGACCGGCTGCGGCCTGGTCCTCATGCACACCCGTGACCGTCCCGCAGCATGGCGGGCCCTCCCTGAGATGCAAAGCGATCAGGTGGTTCCGCTGGTCTTCGCCGGGCTCTGCGAGCAGCTTGCTCAGGCGCAGGCAGCCGGAATCCGCTCGGATCGCATCGTCATCGACCCGGGCTTCGGCTTTGGCAAACGGGGGGCAGAGAACTTTGCCCTGCTGGCCGGTCTGGAGCGTCTGCATCAGCTAGGTCAGCCGCTTCTGGTAGGGCTCTCCCGGAAGAGCTTTTTGGGTGAAGTAGTGCGTCCGCTGCAGAGCGGCTCACTGCAGATCGCCCAGGCCAGAAGCACCGCCACCACCGCCGGAAACGTTGCGGCCATCCTCGCCGGCGCACACATCCTGCGGGTGCATCACCTGCAGCATGCACGGGAGGCAGCCGCCGTGGCGGACGCCCTGTTGCAGCAGAGCAGCCGGCGCTGAACAGTGCCGCGGGCCAGGGAACAAGCAAACCCACTCTCTGGGCAAACCAATCACTGTCTCCCGGCGGCAACCATCCCCTGCGCCACCTTCGCCCAAGCCTCTTGCCTCAAACCCCTCAGATCACAGCGTCAGAATCTCTTTTTCTTTGGCGCGGAACAGCTCCTCCAGACGCTTGATCTCAGCATCCGTCAGCTCCTGAATCTCGGCGTTGGCGCGCTTTTCGTCATCTGCGGAGATCAGCTTCTCCTTGGCCGCCTTCTTCACCGCTTCGTTCCCGTCGCGGCGGATGTTGCGGATCGTCGTCTTGTGCTCCTCCGCCGTCACTGCTAGGTGCTTTACCGTCTCTTTGCGGCGCTCCTCCGTCATCGGAGGAATCGGAACCCGGATGATCTTGCCGTCATGCATCGGATTGAACCCATGTTGACTGCTGCGGATGGCCTTGTCGATGGCCGCCACCAGTTGCGGCTCCCACGGTTGCACCAGAATCAGATTCGCCTCCGGAGTCGTGATCTGCGCTACCTGAGAGATGGGCGTCTCCGAACCATAGTAGTCAACCTTGATCCCGTCCAACATGTGCACCGATGCCCGACCGGTCCGGACGCTCACCAGGTGGGCACGAAAATCTTCAACCGACTTGTTCATACGCCCCTTGATGTCGTCGTATACTCCCGCAAGACCCTCCATACCTGCCATCGCCGATGCCATGGTGTTTACACCCTCCTGAATCTGCCGGTCAGCCCGGCAGAGCTTCCATTTTAATCCAGCCGACCGTTGAATTCAGCCGCCCATCCGCGGATTCCGCCAACCAGCCTCGCTTCGCCTCCATCTCTTCCATCGCGCTGCAAGCAGACCAAACCTCCCGACCCGGTCCTCCCCATCCAGCCCAACCCTCCGCTCACTCAGCCTTCTCTGCAACCCTCATCTCTCCGCGGGATCCACTCGCCGCGCCCAGTCGGCACCACCGGCAACCGGACGAGCCCGGCACCTCCAAAAGGAACCCCCGAAGGGACCTGAATAGACACTCCTTAGTCACCGCCAATCGTTGACTTTCACCCTTGGCGTCTATATCCTCATGCCATATAGATTACGTTCCGGCTTTATTCCTGGCTTGAACCGTTCGTTCGATCGGCGGAACAGACCTTATCGCTCCACAGCCATGGGCCCCCAGGGTCGCGGCGGAAATCGGATCTCCCCTCATGAAGAAGACCCTTCTGCTCACTACTCTTGTATTCGCCTTGATGGTTGCGATCCCTGCGCACGCCTTGGGTGGCTGTGAAGACTCGCCTGAGAACCCCACTCTGGTTCTAGCTGGCCTGGCTGGCGGAGCCTACTTCATCTCCTCATTGCGCCGGAGCATGCGAGCGCGGCGCACCAAAAAAGATCAATCCCTCTAGGCCGGACCAGCCCAAATCAATACAGCCTAAGTCGGAACACCCCATCCACCCAGCCTGCGTTCTGCTTCGGCTCTATCTTCCCGCTCCGGAGAAGCCCGTTGCGGGTCCATCCTTCAGTTGCATCCGCCCGCACGGCTTGAGAGCATGAGGCCTATGCGTATCGCCTCCAGACACTCCTCCGGCAGGATCGCGTTGGCCACGGTTTGCGCCGCGGCCGGGCTCCTCACCATCTGGCCCACGGTTGCGTCCCTCATCGGCATCTGGACCACCGACGATCTCAAATCCATGGGCATGGCGGTCCCTCTGGTCTCTTATCTCCTGATCTTGCGCGCCTGGCGAGAGCTGGACTGGGAGTGCGAGGGCTCCTGGTGGGGACTGGCCCTGTTGGCCGCCACTGCCGCAATCGTCTTTGTACGCAATCAGATGTTGCTCATCATCACCATACGCAAGCACTGGCTGCTGCAGCTTCCACCCCTCCCTCTGGTGGCTGTTCTCTACGCTGCGGCTTTGGTATGGCTCCTGGGCGGCAAACGGCTGCTCAAAGCAGCCTGGTTCCCCGTGCTCCTCATGGGAACAGTCATCCCCGTCCCGCAGAGCTTCAGCACCCTCGTGGACCTTCCTCTGCAACATGCCTCAGCCACCGTGGCCAGGGCCTGGGCCCACGCCCTCGGTCAGCCCCTCACCCAGGACAAGCTCCGCCTCATGTTTACCCCGGAGTTTGGCATGTTCATCGCCCCCGGCTGCAACGGCATTCGCGGCGCGGTAACCCTTGGTTTGGCCGCCGTCGTCGTCAGCTACCTCTACCGCTTCCGCTGGTATGTCTACGCTCCCGTGGTGGCCGGTGCAGTGCTCCTCGGATACCTGTTCAACTTCCTCAGACTCTGCCTCCTCGTCGTCTATTACAAACTGGCCCTCCCGTACCCCTGGATGCAGCAGCACGCCAAGGTTGCAGACTACGTCATCGGGGGCTGCATGTTTCTGTGTGCCTTGGCGATCTTCTTTACCGTCGCCAACAACCTCCGCGGTGACCTGGACCTGCCCACAGCGCCTCACCGCCCCACCCCTGATGCCGCCTCCAACAACGGCGCGCCGTGGTCGGATCACATGCAGGGGCTGCTCTTCAAGGTCGCAGCCGTGCTCCTCATGGCGGCGATCTTTGGCGCCGATGCTCTCCACCAGCACCGTGTGGAAGCAGCATGGGAGGCGACCCAACCCCAGCCCGCCCTGCCCCGGCAAGTAGGCGACTTCACCTTGCAACGCACCTGGGATGAGACCCAGTTCGGCGTCCTGGTCTACACCTGGGGCGATTACGCGGAACCCGCCCGCAACGGTGTGCCCACGGCCCACGTCCTGCTCGGCGTTTCACCCCAGACCGTGCATGACGCCGAGGTCTGTCACCTCGCGCGCGGAGAAGATCCCACCTGGCACGGCCAATTGGTTGTGCAGAGCGCGGGTGGTCCGGTGGAGCTCACCGTGGCTACCTACAACGACGGCTCAACCCAGCAACTGGAGGCCTCAACCGTCTGTGACCACGGAGCCTGCCGACAGTACTCCGGAGCCACCCGGCATATCACCCTCATCTACGCGCGACCGCATCGCAGCCTGCCCCTGGAGACTGATGCCATGCGCCCGATTCCACTGATGCTCAAGGTAGAGAGCCCCGATGTCCTCACCCCGGCCCGTGTCATGGAGCCGAAACTGGCCGCTACCCTCGTCTCCTTCCTGAAGGCAGCCAATCTGCTTTTGCTCACCCAACCCTACGCCCAGCGCTAGCCCCTCACGCTCCCGTGGCGGGCTCGGTTCCGGCATAGCAGCCCTAGCCCATCCGTGGGCCCAAACCCCAAGCATCTGGGGTGCCGCCCGCCCCCTCCAGAGCCCCTTCAGATCCCTCCCACGTCCGGCCCCGGGGTCCGGCTCCGCCCCCTCCCTGCCATCGTGCCTCAAACCACCCGTCCAGCCCGGCTCAGGCCTCCTCCGAAAATCCTTGCAGCAAGGCCTTTTCGCCCCGGAAAAACCGCCCCAGGGAAGCCTCCCGTCGGTTGCGCAGGCTCTCCATCTCCCCCCGCCACCCCAGCCGCGACCTCATTAATTGGTTCGGGCGTGCGTTTGGATTCGCATGTGCTGCCATCAGTCGCCTATAATCAAATCTCTCCCTTCGTGTTTCGCAGGGCTGGTTTCAGCTTGTAGTGTGCAAAGAGCTTTGAAAGATTCAAAGAGCAGTGAGGGTGTGGTTATCTTTACCGGAATCCGAGTGAGCGCAAGCTCCGTGAAGTGTTCGTCCCAGCCTGTGCGCGTGCGCTCGAGCCGATTGGGCATCCTTGGCTTCGGCCAATCTCGCCCCGGCCTGAACCGCGTTGTAGACCCTGTCCGACGCTGCAGGCTCTCCAGTCTGGGCGTTGCGCTGGGTTTGGCCACGCTAGTTATCCTGCAGACCCTCGCCGCCATCTCCACCGCCGGCGCGCAGGTCCAGGTTTCTCCGCCCTTTTCCGCCGCCTCCGCGCCGCAGATTCTCTGCCCCATTGAGGTGATCGGTAATCGCCGTATTCCCAAGGAGTCCATCGTCGCGCGGCTCTTCAGCCACGCCGGGGACGTCTATGATCCGGCCATCGTAGAGCGCGACTTCAATTCGCTCTGGAACACCGGCTACTTCGATACCGTCCGCATTGAAAAGGTGCAGGGCAAGGGCTGCCTGCAGTTGCTGGTTTACGTGCGCGAGAAG
Source organism: Acidobacteriaceae bacterium (assembly GCA_049977105.1). Taxonomy (GTDB): domain Bacteria; phylum Acidobacteriota; class Terriglobia; order Terriglobales; family Acidobacteriaceae; genus Granulicella. The sequence goes on from JBMFGX010000009.1 coordinate 93,708, forward strand.
CCCACCATCAGCGAGATCAATTACAAGGGCCTCAGCTCCGTCTCCGCCTCAGACGTCATGGACCGCCTCAAGAAGGAACACGTGGGCCTCAACGTCGAAAGCCAGTTTGATCGCACCCGCGTCAAACGCGCTGAGGTCGTCCTCCAGGAGATGCTCGGCGAGCACGGCCATCAGTTCGCCACCATCAAAACGGAGGTCAAGACCATCCCTCCGGCCCGCGTCGCCCTAACCTTTGTGGTCAAAGAAGGCCCCACCGTCAAGGTCGGCAAAATCGCCTTCGTCGGGAACCACGCCCTCTCCCACCGTCAACTCGTCGCTGCCATGGCTAACCTCAGACCCATCGGCATCCCCCACTCCATCATCTTTGAAAATCTCTTCCCCCGCACCTACGACGCCAGCAAACTGGACGAAGATGCGGATCGCGTGCGGGAGGCTTACCGCGACAAGGGCTACTTCAAGGCCATCACCGGCGAGCCACGCACCCATGTGCGCAACGCCGGCGGCATCAATCCCTTCACCCTCCATCCCTCCCACGGCAAGCGCGTCGATATCGTCATTCCCATTGAAGAGGGCGAGCGCTATCGCCTCGGCGGCATCACCTTTACCGGCAACAAATCCTACAAAAACGTCAAGGCCCTGCGCGCCTTGTTCCCAGAGCAAGACGGAACCTGGTTCGATGCCCGGCTCTTCGGCAAGGGTATTGAAAATCTCAAAAAGGCCTACGGCGCCGGCGGCTATATCAACATGGTGCCAACCCCCATCCCACGCATCGATGAGGCCAAGCACCTCATCTACCTGAACGTCGATATCGATGAAGGCAAGCAGTTCTACGTCTCCCGTATCGAGTTCACCGGCAACACCCTCACCCGCGACCGCGTCATCCGCCGTGAGATGCTCATTCAGGAAGGACAGGTCTACAACAGCCACCTCGTCGACCTCTCCCTCATGCGCCTCAATCAACTGGACTACTTCGACACCCTCAAAACCGATCAGGATGTGGAGACGCAACAGAACACCGACGCCGGCACCGTTGACCTGCTCATCAAGCTCCACGAAAAAGGTAAAAACTCCATCGGCGTCAATGGCGGCGTCAGCGGCCTCTCCGGTTCCTTCCTCGGCGTCAACTATGCAACCAACAACTTCCTCGGCTTTGGCGAGACGCTCAACGTAACCGCCAACATCGGCGACCTCGCGCGCAACCTCAGCTTCGGTTTCACTGAGCCCTACCTGCGCAACAAACCAGTCTCTCTGGGCGTCCAGGTCTTCGATCGCAAAACCGACTTCAATCCTTCCAAGAGCTACTCCGTCACCGGAGCCAATCAAAACCTGGCTACCGCCGAACAGTCTCTGCTGAACAACTACAACCAGTCTTCCAAGGGCTTGACCATCGAGACCAGCGAGGCCTTGCGCACCCTCTTCCGGCGCAGAGGCGTGGCTCGTATTGGCCTGGCCTACTCCTGGGCCAGCTCCGGCGTCACAACCTTCAACCAGAACACGCTCAGCGTCTTCCAGACCTTGGCCTTCCGCTCCGGTATCGAAGGTCCAAATCAGTTGAACGGAATCGTCACCTCGATCATCACCCCGACCTTCAGCTTCTCCACCTTGGACCGTGCCATCGGTCCCCACAGCGGAGAGGACCTCAGCGTCTCCGTCCAGCTTGCTGGCGTCGGCGGCAACACCAAGTACTACTCACCCGTGGTTGCCTGGCGGCAGTTCTTCCCCATGAAGGGTCTCTGGATCAACCCGGAAGGCCATAACGTTCTCGGCTATCGTATTCAGTTTTCCAACATCTCCGGCTACGGCGGCCAGGTCGCTCCTCCCTTTGCCCGCGTATACAGCGGCGGCGAAAATGATCTGCGCGGCTTCGATATCCGTTCTCTCTCGCCCTACACCTTCTTGCCCACCAAGGTCATGTTCAACCTCACCAACCCGGATGGAAGCACCGTTCCCATCGATCCGACGGATCAGGCCCTGGGCGCCGTAAAGATTCCGCTCCCCATCTATCGCCTGGCGCCCATCGGCGGTGACACCGCTTTGATCGGCAACCTGGAATACCGCTTCCCGATCATCAATCAGATCACCTTTGCCTTCTTCTCAGACTTCGGCCTCAACATGAACCTTGAGCCCCACCAGTTGATGATGAGCCCGGAAGGTGTCTCTACCATCAACAGCCCCACTTACGGCTGCCCAGAGGTGGTCAACGGCGAGTGTCTCGAAGGCTATCAACTCCCGCCTTACTCCGAGTTCCTCAAAGATGTACCCCATACCAACTTCGTCCCACGCATGTCTACCGGAGCCTATCTGGAGGTGCTGATGCCCATCATCAATGCGCCCTTCCAGATCTACTACGCCTATAACCCCATGCGCCTCTTCCGCTCGATACCCCAGCAGATCGTCGCACCCGGCGGCTCAGAATGCTCCGGCACCACCCAGGAGTGCTTCAAAGACTTCTTCCCGTTCGCCACTTCACCCGCAGCGGCGGCCTATACCTACCAGCAGGCGCTGCAATACTACGGAGCGGATTATGTTCTGCGCGAGCCGCGCAAGACCTTCCGCTTGACCATCAGCACGTCCTTCTAACCTCCCGGCCCATCAAGGGTCCATTGCAAAAACCTCGCGGGCTGGCGAAGAACCCTTCCCCAGCCCGCGGGGTTTATCTTGCCCCAAAATCCCCAGCACATAGATCCATCGCATCCCATCCTGCTCGCCCGCAACCCAACTCCACCATGCCGCGCTTCCGCGGCAATAGATGCTTCTGCCGCAGCCTCATCCTTCGCAGCAGCTTAGTAAGACCCGGGCTGCGCCCCTGAACCCAGCGCCAGCTTGTTCAGGATCTGCTGAGCGAAGATGATGTGTACGTGGAAGTGGCTGGCAAAGTCCGGCAGAAACTCCGCCAGCAACGGCCCCACCGGCTCCGTGCCAAACCCCACCAGAATTCGTTTCACTGTGTCCGGGCCATTGGTCCCTATCTCCGGCACATAAAAGTTTGAAATCTCCGCGGTGAAGGGGACACCGATCAGCATCGCGTAGTTGGGCATCAGCGCGCCGTCGTCATGCTGTGTCACAAAGGTGTGGATCAGCGCATGGGCGATGCGCCGCCGCCTGCTGGCCTTGGGCATACGATGATAGCGCGGATCTTCATGCACCAGCGACGGAATCGCGTAGGACTCGACAAACTCCCCCTGAATATCCTCCGCCAGCCCGTATCCGGAGAGCCTCCCCCAGCCCGGCATTCCCGGCCCATACCACGAGTGCGAGTTCGCCGCCACGGAAACGCCTGCAAAAAGCGCAACCGTTAACAGATTGAACGGATCAATCACCTCACGGTACGTAATGATGCCCTTCTGTTCTGAGCTCAGCGGCTGAACTTCACCCGTGTTCACAATCATTCGCAGTTGATCCCGCAGCTTCAACGGCTGCGCGGCGGGAGCAGAGCTTTGCTGTGCCTGCTCGGCGCACGCGCCCGATCTGCAACTTCCTGACCTTTCCCCTTGCTGCGCCGTGGCCTCCCCAGCAGCCTGCGCAGCTGCCCAGCGAGAAGCGGCTCGCGCATCGCTGCCATCCGCAGCCTCCGCCATCATTTGCTGTGCAGGCGCTTCTCTCCTGCCGTCCGCGATCCATCCCGGACCAGACGCAATCACAGCACTCTGCGTCCTGTCGCGGAGACCCTCACCGCCCTCAGTCCCAAAAAGTAAGGCGCTCGGCGCATTCGGCAGACTCACCGCATCCGTTGCTTCGCCACGCGACGACGTTCCACCGGACTGCGCCTGGATCTGCAAGCCTGCGCTGCTGATCCATCCAGCCACAACCATCGTCGCGATCGTTGCGCGAACCAGAACTCTCCACAGAGTTAGAACCGCCTCACGACTCCCCAGCCGCCCCAAACCAGCGAACCAGACCTCCAGAGAAGCGTACCAGCCGTCTTGTCCAGCATGCGAGCTTCTCGGCAGACGGTCAGACCAGCTTGGTGGAAGCTCCTGGTCCCCATCGGAAAGGCTTCCCACCTCGCCTTCCTCCTGCTCCAGCATCTCTCTGCAAGACTTCTGGTTCCGATTCGCCCGGAATAACAACTCCATGCAAGGTTAAGATGCTCCCCGTCTGCCCTGGATCGCTTCGTCAGATGCGAAATCTCCATCTTGCCCTCTGCCACACAACTTCCATTCGGCATTGGAGGGATCTACACAATTACCTTCTGCTCGCTGCGCGCAGGCCTGCGCCGGCTCGCGCTCTGCTAACCACGCGCGGCGCTCATCGCCCAACGCCGAAAGGCAATGCACAAAAGCGCGGATCTCAGAGCCATGGCCCCTGGCCATGCCAGCCCCAAGCCTTTCCCGTAAACGTACCAAGCTAGGCACTCGCCGCCGCTCCAGCATTGACGGCGGCATCCACAGCACCCAATCATGAAGGTTGGATCTTCAGCGAAAGGGACCCGTACATGTCGAGCATCCCCCATGGCAAGATGCACGACGTCTCTGATTGCAAACTGCACCGCATCTCTTCTGGCAAGCTGCTGTTGCACAGCCGTTCAAGGCCCATACTGCGCCTCGTCTCTGTGCTTGCTTCCACCGTGCTGCTGCTCTTCAGCAGCGGTTGCCGGCATCGCAAACCACATCCATACGCTCCACCGCCTCCTCCGCTCAACAGTGAGTCCAACAACGCCGGGCAAAACCAACCAGGCCAGTCTCAAGGCGCTCCCATTCCTCAGCCCAAAGGTCGGCCAAACTTTGTTCAGGTCGGTATGGCGAGTTGGTACGCTCCCAGCGGCCATCGCGCCGCCGATGGCTCCAGATATAACGGCCAGGCAATGACCGCCGCGCACAAGACGCTGCCCCTGGAGACCATCGTGCGCGTAACCAACCTCGCCAACAACAAATCCGTGCTCGTGCGTATCACCGATCGCGGCCCCTTCTCCCATGGACGTATCCTGGACCTCTCGGAAAAGGCAGCCAAGAAGATTGACCTCTATCGCATGGGTGTAGCCAAGGTGCGCGTAGAGGCATATCTCCCCAGCTCGGCGCGCGTCGGATCCAGATGGTGTGTGCAGACCGGAGCCTTCCGCACCAGAAAGGACGCGCTCGACCTCAAGAACGCTCTCTTGCGCCGCTACGCCGGCGCCCAGGTCATCGAGTTCGCCGGAGCTACAGGCTACTGGGTGCGCATCCATCCAGCTAACCCCGATCGTGCCCAGGCCGTGGCCATCATGAATTGGATCGGGAGACCCTTTCCCCATGTGGTTCCGTATCTGGTTCGCCTGAATTAACCCGCAGGGAATACCATCCCCTGCTCAGCAAAGATGCTGAGCAAAGAGATACTTTCAACTTAGGAGTTCTCACATGCCATCCATCCTTCGGCAGTCGATCCCTGTGCGCTTCTCCCTCTTCCTGTTTCTGCTCCTGGGCCTGTTGCCTCTCAACCTCTCTGGCTGCGCCCACCAGACCGCAGCCGAGCACGCGGCTCATCTGGCAGCCACGCAGGAACTCGCGGCTGCTCCTCGCCATGGCAATACTCCGGATTACTCGCTGGCGCCGGCCGATCTGGCCAAGGCAGACCACCTCGACCGTGTCGGCGAGCTCCTGCACTTTGGCGATGAAGCTTGGGGCATCCTTAGCCTGCTCCTCCTCCTCACCTCCGGCGCAGTCGCCTGGATGCAGGATCGCTCCCTCAAACTCAGCTCCAACCGCTGGGCGCAGGGCTATGGCTTCCTCTTCCTCTTCCTGCTCATCACCACCCTCCTCGAGCTTCCCGTGGATCTCTATGCCCATCACCTCTCCCTGCGCTATGGCCTCTCCGTGCAACACTGGCCAGGTTGGTTTTGGGATCAGGCCAAGATGTTTGCTCTCACCTGGGCTATCGGAGGGCTGCTGCTGATGCTGCTCTTCTGGATCATCCGCAAACTGGAGCGCATCTGGTGGCTCGTCTTCTGGTGCGTCTCCATCCCCATCCTGTTCTTTGGCATCTTCGCTGCTCCCTACCTGGAGCCGCTCTTCTTCAAGTACCAGCCCCTCGAAAAGACCAATCCAGCACTGGTCGCCAGGCTCGAACAGGTCGTGCAAAAGGGCCACATGCACATTCCGCCCGAACGCATGTTCCTCATGCAGGCCAGCGCCAAGCTCTCCACCCTCAACGCAGACGTCGAAGGCTTCGGCTCCAGCAAACGCGTCGTCGTCTGGGACACCACCATCGCCCGCATGACCCCCGATGAGATCGTCTTTGTCTTTGGCCATGAGTCCGGTCACTATGTGCTGCATCACATCCGCAACACCATCGTCTTCGTCCTCGCCCTGCTCCTGGTCACGTTCTATCTGGGTTATCTCTTCGTGCAGTGGTCTATCGCCAGGTTTGGTCCCCGTTGGCGCATCAGCTCCCAGAAGGACTGGGCTGCGTTGGCCGTCTTACTGTTGGCCTTTTCCATCTTCGGAACCCTCCTCGAACCCATCCAGAACACCTATAGCCGCGCCCATGAACATGCCGCCGATATCTACGGGGAAGAGGCGATTCACGGGCTCGTAGCCGATCCCCAGGCTGCCGCTACAGCCGCCTTCGATGTCCTCGGCAAAACCTCTTTGGCTGATCCCAACCCCGGCCCACTCTATGTCTTCTGGACCTACAGCCACCCCTCCATCGGCTACCGCGCGGCCTTTGCCCAACACTACAACCCCTGGGCCCCAGGCATGCAACCCAAATACTTCAAACGATAATCCGCCAAACCTTCCCACCCATTTGCCCAACGCGCATCTGCCGGGTTTAACATGCACCCATGGCTACTCAATTTGATTGCCTCTTCTGCAAAATCGCCAGCGGAGCCATCCCCGTCACCCGCCTCTATGAGACCAGCGAGTTGCTCGCCTTCCCCGATATCCATCCCCAGGCGCCCACCCATATCCTCCTGATCCCTAAACAACACTTCCGCTCCGTCGCCGACTGCACCACCGCAGAAGAACCGCTGCTCGGACAACTGCTCCACGCTGCGGCTACCGTCGCAAAACAGCAGGGCCTCAGCTTGCATCCCGGCGGTGGCGGCTTCCGTCTGGTCATCAACACCGGCCCCGACGGCGGCCAGACCGTGGAGCATCTCCACCTCCACCTGCTGGGCGGTCGCCCCATGGGCTGGCCCCCAGGCTAACCCCTCCACGCACCCTGCCGCTCTCACCCCTGTTCCTTCACTGTCTTCCACCTGGACGCGCCTCGTGCATCCGCGCCCAAGGTTCAGCTACGCCATGCTCCTGCAAGAGCCTCTTCAACCATCCAGAGATGCTCTTTCCCATTTCGGATCTCAGATTACGAAATCCGATAATAGTAATCCATCACAAGCATCGAAAGTAACTCAGAAATTGAATTAAGGTTACTCAAAACCCTTAGCGAGTTCTAACACTTCAAGTGCGCCTTTAGGTGGAGTTAACTCCCGTGGTTCACTCTCGCAACCTGCCGTCATTGCTGGTGATTTCTCACTTCGCGCCCACTATTCGCAGGCTCTCCTCCCCAATCGGAACAGAGATGAGAAAATCTTTTCTTAGTGCATCGCAGAAGGTCTGCCCTTCGGCTTCAGACATAGGGAAAAAACTTCCACTGGCGACCAACACCCACGCATCCAATACATGACCAACGGCGCAGCCGGAAAGCCAAGCACAATGGAGGCTCTAGCATGATCACATCAGCAGGAAAACACCGCGTCCCCGCTCCCTTGGTGGATGCTGCGCCCCCCGCGGGCGGATGGCCACCCGAGGCTCGCGATCGAGCCGTCTTTGCCGGAGGATGTTTCTGGGGCGTGCAGTCCGTCTTTCAGCGCGTCAAGGGCGTTCTCAGCACCACCGTGGGATACTCCGGGGGCTCTGCCGAAACGGCCAACTACCAGGCCGTCTGCACTCAGAACACCGGGCACGCTGAGGCCATCGACGTCCTCTACAATCCCTCCGTCGTCACCTACGGCACACTGCTGCGCGTCTTCTTCTCTGTGGTTCATGACCCCACCCAGCTCAACCGCCAGGGTGGGGACATCGGCCCGAGCTATCGTTCCGCAATCTTCTACACCAGCGAGGAACAGAGGGCAATTGCACAAAGCTATGTGCAACAGCTTGACGCCACCTCCGCCTTTGCCAAGCCCATCGTCACCCAGATCGTTCCCCTCAAAGACTTCTTTGCCGGCGAGCAGTATCACCAGGACTACGCCATCAAGAACCCCCACAACCCCTACATCCAGGTCTGCGACATTCCCAAGATCGGAGCTCTCAAAGCGGAATTTCCTGAACTCTTTCAGGAGTATCGCCCCTAAGCACCCGTTGATCCCGCACTGGAACCTTGAGCTCCAGCGCATCGCAAACACGCCTTAATCCTCAAAGCCCCGCATCAGCGGGGCTCTCGCATCTCACTCTTTTTGTCTTTGCCTCACGCGCGTCGTGCCGCTCCTGAAAAAACTCATTCGCCATCACGCAAAGGCTATGCAAGGCGCCTTTCATAGCCACGCCCTTGCGCCTTGGGCTCACCACGCGATCCGCCGACACCCGTCAGCCGCCCAGCCGCTCGCCCTTTCCAACCATCCCCGTCACCGCAAAGACGCTCTAAAAGATCTTCAGGCGGATTACCAGATACTTCTTCGGATTCATGCGGATGGCGGTCACCAGGTCGTTGCTGCTCGTCAGCATCATGTTCAGGTTCCGGTACGCTTCATCGTTCGTGGCCAGCTTGCCCAGGGTCCCCTTGCCTGCGTTCACGTTGTTCAGCACCAGGTCCATCTGCGTCACTGTGTCATTCAGCTTGCGTGCAAACGCCGGATCCTTCATCATCATCCCCAGCGTCCCCTTGCCCGCATCCGCCTGCGCCAGCAATGCGTTGGCGTGCTTCATCGTGGAGTTCAAATTGTTGTACAGGCTATCGTCCGTCAATAACTTGCCTGCTGTGCCGCGCCCTTCCTTCAGCCCCGTCACCAGATCATCCAGCTTGTTCGTGGTGTCATTCAAATGATCGTAGAGTTCCTCATCGTGCAGTAACTTTCCAATTGAGCCCTCCCCGCGATTGATCGTCTGCAGCAGCGTCTGGAGCTGGATCAGGGTCTGTGTCGTCTGTTCATACATCTCCGGATCCGTGAATAGTCTCCCTGCCGTTCCAGTCCCATTCTGTAACCCGGCCACCACCCCATTCAGCCTCGCCAGAACCACATCCAGACTCTCCACAGTGCTTTGACTCGACCGCACCACATCGTTCATGCTGGGCGTCTCTACTGCCTGCAACACGTCGCCTTCATGCACCTCTGGCCCGCTAGCCGTTCGGCTGTTAATGTCCACTACCGTATCCCCAAGAACACCCACCGTAGAAAGCGAAACCCTCGAATCCCTGTGCAGGCCGCTCCGAAAACGCGGATCGATCCGCATCACCACCTCGACCGGCGTCCCGCGATGCCCCGGATCAGACACCAGGCTCACCGACTTCACCTCGCCCACCGTCACCCCCTCCAATCCCACGGGAGCACCCGGCTTCAGCCCATTCGCATTCGCAAAGTAAGCTCGTACATGAATCTTGTGGCTGAACAGGGTCAGTCCCGTGGAACTCGTCATCAGGATCAGCAACGCGCAGAGCAGCGTCACCGACACCAGTACGATCAGCCCAACCTTTAGCTGTGACCACTTCACTTCCTGCTGGCTGGGCATCGAACTCCTCGAAGATCTTGGTTGATTGACGCCCAGAGGCGCATCCTGCTGGTCAATCCATCCAACTTGATGATCCTTTCATCCTATCAGCGCATGGGTTGCGCTCCACTCACACCTGCCAACTCTTTCACCTTGCTACTATCCTTGTTTTTGGATGCACCGCGAGCACGTCACGATGCCGCCCCCGAACGCATCGCCTCCAGACTCCACGGCATCACCCCAAAACGCATTGAAATAACAATACTTCCGCCCCCAGGCACGCAATCCATCCGGTCGCCCCATCCACCCCAATCCTCCTTGCCTCGCTTGGTTGGGCGCTTCGAATCGGTTTCTATCCCACCCCCACGCCTCTGCTCCTAGTCTTCCGCTACCACCATCGCAAGCGCCATACCCCGCGAGTGTGCCAGGCTCAACGAAACGCGGCGAACCCCCAACTGCGCGGCTATCTCTGCCGCCCGCCCGTTCAGATGCAACTCCGGCCGCTGCCCAGGCAATCGCCTCACCTCAAACTCCCTCCAGCTCACCCCCCGGCTGATGCCCGTGCCCAGCGCCTTCGCCCCCGCCTCCTTGGCCGCAAATCGCGCCGCCAGACTCTCTGCCGCGTTCTTCTTCCGCTGGCAGTACCGGATCTCCGCAGCCGTAAACACCCGCCCTAAAAACGCATCGCCAAACCTCTCCACTGTCTGCGCAATCCGTTCAATCTCTATCAGATCCGTCCCCAGTCCTAGCACCACGTCTTCCCCTCCAAAGGAGCCGATTGCGCCCCATCGCCAAGCCTCGCTTCGCTCCAAATCCGCTTCAGGCCCTCCGCGTAGCCAACCATCCGCAAAGGATCCCTCCATCCGCTCTCCGCTCGTCGCAGCCTGCGACACTTCTAAGGTCCATGTACTATTGTCCGATAACCTGAACAAGAAATCCGAATCACCAAGATGAACGTCGACTCCAGCAACAAACCCGCTCCGCTGCTCCCCGCAGTCTCAACTCCTGCGATTGAGATCCGTGGCCACACTTATGGCGACCATCGCGAGTTGATCCCATCTCTGCAGGACAACATGTCTCGCTGTGGATGCTGGCTGCTCGATCAGCAGACCGTTTCGCCCACCACGACCGCTCTCACCTTCGAAATCCCCCTCCGCTCCATCTTTGAGATGTACGGAACCCTCCTCAGCTCCGGCATCCAACTCTCCCGCGACAGCCACACCTGCATGAAGAGCCTCTGTACCGTCCGCGATCACAATCCTCACCGCGCCATGCGTCGCCGCATCCTCACCGTCCGGCTCGACCTCGTCTTCCTCAAAGAATCCGCCTCTTCTCCTCAATTGACCAGAATCTCCATGGGCCACGCCTGATAGGCCGGAACCAGAACCACCAGTTTGCCTGCCACGCACCAGTGCTCCTGGCCTGCCGGTGCCGCCACGCCAAACAAAACGACCGCCGCCTGCAACACCAACGCCGCGCCGCCCACAGCCGGATCGTTCTCCCCCCAGCCCCCAGCTCATCCCAACTCAGGTTCTCCCGTCCCCCACCCCCTGCGATAGACTTGAACCGTGTTCATCGACTCTGCCAGCGCTGCTGCAGCCACACCAGCCCACCCCTCCGCCGCCGTCTCCGGTCCCATCATCTCTACCCAGCGTTTGAGTAAGGTCTATGGCTCCGGCAAACTCAAGGTAGAGGCTCTTCGCGAGATTAGCTTTGATGTCGCTCCGGGTGAGTTCGTGGCCATCGTCGGTCCCTCCGGCTCTGGCAAGTCAACCCTCTTCTATGTCCTCGGTGGCCTCACCTCCGCGACCTCCGGCTCGCTCTTCATTCAGGGCCAGGACTTCTCCCGCCTCAGTGACGCCCAACGCACCCGCCTGCGCCGCTCCCACATCGCCTTCGTCTTCCAACGCTTCAACCTCCTCCCTACCATCTCGGCGCGCGCCAACGTCGAACTGGCCCATGAGATCGCCGCCACCGGCCAGCCCTTTGACAACCAGATGTTCCAACATCTCTGCGAGCTGCTCAAGATCCAGGGACGGCTCGATCATCGCCCCAGCGAACTCTCCGGTGGCGAACAGCAGCGCGTCGCTATCGCCCGCGCGCTCATCACCCGCCCCGCCATCCTGCTGGCCGACGAACCCACAGGCAATCTCGACTCACAAAACTCTGAGGCCGTCCTCTCCATGCTCCACACCTCCAGCCGAGAGATGAACCAGACCGTGCTCATGATCACTCACAACCCTGAAGCTGCCCAGATCGCCGACCGCGTCCTGCACATGCGCGATGGCCAGATCCTGAAAATTGAGCCGGGCAACCGCCGCACCCTCCGCGAGGGCTGATGCGCATCCCCACCCCCTCCCTGCATATCTCGATAGCAACCCTCGCCCTTCTCACCACCCTCCTGTTGAGCGCTCAGCCGCCCGCACCCCAGCAACCTTCCCCCGCCTCCTCTCACGCCGCCAGCAGTGCCCACAGCCATGCAGGTGCCTTGGACATCAACAGCGCAACCCCCCAGCAACTCAATGCGCTTCCCGGCTTCGGCCCCGCCTACACCCGTCGCGTCATCGCCGGCCGTCCCTACCGCTCCAGCAATCAGCTCGTCACCCGCGGCGTTATCCCTCAATCAGAGTACCAACGCATCCGCGGGCTAATCGTTGCCCACCGGCCAGCCCGCTAACCTCTTCCGTCCCTCCACTCCACCCCTACTCCCATACCTGGCCTCAAGACCACCCAGCCTCAAGCAGCGCCTGCGCCCGTGCCACAGACTCTTCTCCCTACGCTCTCCCTAGCCCGCCCGCATCCGGCCCACCTTCCCTTTGCGCAGAACCGCTTCGGTATTTCCTTCCGGGCCATTTACGCCCATAATCCAATCAGGGCAGCAGACTCCAGCAGGTCAGCTTACTCCCCAACCCCGGCCAACTCCGTCCTCAGGCCACCTCTCTGGAAACTGCGTCGAATAGCTAGAGGAGCCCATGCCGTTCACCCCTCTCCATCCCGGCAGATCAAGTACGCCTCCTCGGATCCGGCTGCGCCAAGTCTGGCTCGCTCGCCGTCCCGCCGTCGGCTGCGCCCTCCTCGCACTCGCGTCGGCCGGCATCACCGGCTGCCAGGGCATGGCAATGTACTCCAACCTTCACGCGGCTCAACTCCGCGTCATCGACGCCTCTCCAGACGCCGGCGTCATCGACTCCTATGGCAATAACGGAGCCTTGGCCTACAACCTCTCCTTCGGTGCCATTACCAATTACATCCCTTTGTCGCCCGGCGACTACCGACTCACCGCCGACCGGGCCGGCACTCGCCAGATCTTGGTCACCAACAATCAAAGACTGGCAGCCGACCAGCAGTACACCGAGATCATCGGAGCCAGCTTGGCGAACATGCGGCAAACTATATTCCACGATCGGTCCACGCCCGCGCCGCAGGGAGAGATCGCCGTGCGCGTCATCAATGAGACCACCCGCCCAGGCTCGCTCAACGTCTCTATGGTCTCCTTGGCCTCACCTGACGACAAGACCATCCGTTCCTCATCGCTTGCCGTCAATCTAGGCTCCGGTGCCAGTTCCGGATACGTCCTCCTGCCCATGGGAACCTACGCCATCCACGTGACCTCGTCCGCCGCCTCGCCCTCGGCTCCGGCCTCGCTGCTCAGCGGCGCACAACAACCCTATCCTTCTGGCGCAGTCCGCACCGTCGTCCTCATCGATCAAACGCCGCCAAGCCCTCAGCAACCCCTCCCGCAACCCAGCGTGCAGGCCATCATCGCCGCCGACGCCGATGCGTAGCTGCCAAGTCCATGCGCAGCAGCCAAACGCATGCGCAGCAGCCAAACAAAAAAGCTGCGCGGCCAGGGCAAATCTCCCCATCCAGCGCAGCCCCTTCTCCAGAAAGACCCTCTCTAGTACCGGTAGTGCTCCGGCTTGAACGGCCCTTCCACAGCAATGCCCAGATAGGACGCCTGTCTTTGCGTCAGCGTCGTCAGCTTCACCCCAATCTTCTCCAGATGCAGCCGCGCCACCTCTTCATCCAGTTTCTTGGGCAGAATGTAGATTCCAACCTTGTACTTGTCCCGGTTCTTCCATAGGTCAAGCTGAGCCAGAGTCTGGTTGGCAAAGCTGTTGGACATCACAAAACTGGGATGGCCCGTGGCACAACCCAGGTTCACCAGCCGCCCTTCAGCCAGCACAAAGATGGAGTTGCCGTTCTGGAACGTGTACTTGTCCACCTGCGGCTTGATGTTCTCCCGCACCGCGTCGCCCCGCTCCACCAGCGCGTTGAGCGGCTCCATCTGGATCTCGTTGTCAAAGTGACCTATGTTGCAGACGATCGCTTGATCCTTCATCTGCTTCATGTGCTCCAGGGTGATGATGTCCACATTCCCCGTGCAGGTCACATAGATGTCGCCCCTGCCCAGCGTGTCTTCAAGGGTCGTCACCTCATAGCCTTCCATGGCCGCCTGTAGCGCATTGATGGGATCAATCTCCGTCACCACCACCCGCGCTCCCATGCCCCGCAAGCTGGCTGCGGAGCCCTTGCCCACATCGCCGTAACCGCATACCACAGCCACCTTGCCGGCCACCATCACATCCGTGGCCCGCTTGATGCCGTCCACCAGGGACTCCCGGCAACCATACAAATTGTCAAACTTGCTCTTCGTCACCGAGTCATTCACATTGATAGCCGGCACCAGAAGACTGCCGTTCTCCATCATCTTGTAGAGCCGGTGTACTCCAGTCGTCGTCTCCTCAGAAACCCCACGCCACTCCTTGGCTACCTCTGTCCAGCGCGTCGGATGCGTAGCATGTACCTTCTTCAGCAGGGCTTTGATCACGCCCTCTTCCTGCGAGGCGGAAGCGGAATCCACCCACTTGTCGCCGCGTTCCAGCTCCACCCCTTTGTGAATCAGCAACGTCGCGTCCCCACCGTCGTCGATCACCAACTGCGGCCCCAGCAACCCGCCCTTGCCGTCCGGAAAACTCAGCGCTTGATAGGTGCACCACCAGAACTCCTCCAGCGTCTCTCCCTTCCAGGCAAACACAGGAATCCCCGCCGCGGCCATAGCCGCCGCCGCGTGGTCCTGCGTAGAAAAGATGTTGCAGCTGGCCCAGCGTACGTCCGCTCCCAGATCCACCATCGTCTCAATCAGCACTGCCGTCTGAATCGTCATGTGCAAGCTGCCGGAGACACGCACCCCGGCCAGCGGCTTGTCCGCCGCATATTTGTGCCGGATCGCCATCAAACCCGGCATCTCTTGCTCTGCGATCAGAATCTCTTTCCGCCCCCACTCCGCAAGTCCAATATCCGCTACCTTGTACTTCGGCCCTACCTGTTCCACGGTCGCTGTCGCCATAAAGCTCTCCTCAAATCTCTCTGCCTCTGAAATCTACATGCTTCAAGGGTATCAAACTGCCTGCGCTGCCCGCCCCGGCCTTGGCTTGCTCAACCAACCTCCCACGCCACCTGCTGCCACGCAAAACAGCCGACGAACACCCTGCCGTCCCCTTTCCCCTCCGGCCGTCCCGTCCACTCTCCGCGCCGCGAAACCTAGCCTCACGCTCCGATTCGGCCTTCCTCAGAACCTCACCCCTGGGACTGCGCGCGCTCAGAGTAGCCCGAGATCTCCGCCGCCCGCTCCTCCGCGTAGGCCGCCGCGCCCAGCAAAGCACAAGTATCGTCCAGAATCACCCGAACAGGAATCGTCCTCAACACCGGCGAGAGCCTTCCCTTGTCAAGAAAGGCGCTCGCAAACGTCCCTCCCTGCAGCGTCTTCAGAATTCTGGGCGCAATCCCTCCGCCTAGATACAAGCCTCCTGCGGCCAACACCTTCAGTGCCAGATTCCCGGCCTCAGCGCCGTACGCTGAGGCAAAAATCCGCAGCGTCTCCGCACAGATAGCGCTGGATCCATCCTCGGCGCACTGCCCGATTACCGCATTCGGATCTTCTCGTTCCATTCGCTCCCGCAGCCAGGCCGGCTCTTCCATCCGCTGCTCGTCGCGCAGAAACGCATAGATGTTCTTGATGCCGATGCCTGAAACCACCCGCTCAAAACTCACCCGCCCGTTCAACCTCCGCCGCAGGTACTGCAACAGCGCAATCTCTTCATCATTGCGCGCCGCAAAGTCGCAATGTCCGCCCTCGGATGCCGTTGGCCGGTGCCGTCCGCTCTTCGCATCCCATATCAGCAGTGCCTCGCCCAAGCCCGTGCCCGCAGACACCAACCCACGATGCCCCACCCCCTCCGGATCGCCCTCCACCAACGTCATCACTTTATCTGCAGCCAACTCCGGAATCCCGTACCCGTTGGCCTCCAGATCGTTGATCAAAAAGATGTGCCGAATCCCCAGCGACTGCTCCAACTCCCGCTCGTCCAGCGTCCAGGGAAGGTTCGTCGTCCTCAGACGTCCATTGCGCACCGGACCTGGACAGCCAAAGCATGCCGCCGTGATCTCTGCCGAAATCCCACCCGCCACTCCATCCGCCTGCTTCAGAAAGGCATGCACCACCTCGTCCAGCGTCGCAAATTCACTGGAAGGAAACTTGTGGTCGCGCACCAGCGTTAACCGCCCGTTCGCAAAGCTGTATAGCGCCAGATGCACCTTGGTCCCACCCACATCTCCGGCTAAAATCATCCGAAACTCCCTCCTTGGCCCCTGCACCCACAGAGATGAGATTCAGGGCTCTACCTGCCAAAGCATCCATTCCACACCGGAGCGCACCCTCCAGACATTCCCCGCTTCACCTCTGAGAAACAGTCTGGTTCCCCGGCAAGCAACCTGGTTTCTGCGGGAAATGTCTCCCCACAAGCCAAATCGGGCACACAAGTGCGCAGCATGATACGGTCTCCTACGCTTTTTATACCCTCTTAACTTTACACTCTGCACTTAGATCTCGAGCGTTCCCACCCCGCAGCCCATCTCGCTCGCCTCCGTCGGCGGCAGCTTCGCCGCGGCGGCCTGGTCCAGTTGGAACAGAAGCTTGCCATTTGTCGGGCGGATCAGTTGCGAGGGCAACCGCTCCGGGTCGCGCGGCCCGGTCAACACTTCGGCAACAATATCCGTCTTGCCCGCACCTGCCACCTCAAAGACCACCTCCGCCGCATGGTTGATCACCATCCAGGTCAGGCTGATCCGCCACGTGTTCATCTGCGGGACGTGGTTGGCTACTACCAGCCTACCCATCTCATGCAGTGCCGCAGTATGTGGAAACAAAGAGGCCGTATGTCCATCCGGTCCCATGCCCAACGCCAGCAGATCAAAGCGCGGCAGTTCGGCGCCCTCCAGCTTCAGAGCGTTACGCAAGGCGCTCTCGTAGCGGCTGGCCGCTACCTCCGGATCCAACTCACCCTCCATGCGGAAGATGTTCGCCGCCGGCAGAGGCACTTTGCTCAGCAGCAACTCCCGGCAGACGCCGTAGTTTGACTCCGGACTCTCCGGGCCCACGCAGCGCTCATCCACCCAGAAAAGCTGTAGCTTTTCCCATGGCACGGTGCCGGCGAGCGGCTCGGCCGCCAGCAGTTGGAACGCCGCCTGCGGCGTGCTTCCACCAGAGATCGCCACACGGGCAATCCCGCGCCGCTCTACCGCCTGCTTCACCCTCTCCGCAAACATCCGCGCTGAAGCCAACTCCATCTCCGCCTTCGTCGGCCAAACCTGATAGGTCACCTTGATCGAACCAGCCATCAACCCCTCCAGCGCGCCGACCGGGCAGGCAGAGTCCAGAAAGAACGCCAACCTCCGCGTTCCTCTTCTGTACTCTCCCTTCCAACCGACCGCAAATTATTCTTTTCCACTTTTTCCAGCAATCTTCTTGTGGGCGCCGTCCAGGAGTGGATCCGCAACCACTGCCGAACCACGCCCAGCAAGGGCTTCCCGGCCTCTTTCCACCGGGAATGCCGTTCTTGCTACCGGCCACGTCGTCGTTCGCCCACTGCAAAGGCGCGTTAGAGCTTAAACCACCGCCGTCGATCCTTCAGCAAAAGCGCATCTCCCGCCGGTGGACCCCAGCTCCCCGCCTCATAGTTCGGGAAGTCGTGCGGTGGCCGTTTGGCCCACTCCTCCAGAACAGGCGTCATCAAGGCCCAGGTCGCTTCCACGCCGGAGCGGTGGGCAAACAACGTTCCATCGCCAAGCATCGCATCCAGCAACAACCGCTCGTAACCATTGGCATTGCTCATGCCAAAGCTCTCCGCATAACTGAAGTGCATCTCCACAGGCATCACATTGGTCGTAGGCCCAGGCACCTTCGCCCCGAACATCAGCGAAATGCCTTCATCCGGCTGAATCCGGATCTTCAGTACATTCGGAGCCATCTGCGTTCCCGCATCAGAGCTCTTGAACATATGCAGAGGCGGTTGCTTGAACACTACCGTCACCTCGGTAACCCGCTTGGCCAGCCGCTTGCCCGCCCGCACATAAATCGGGACGCCCGCCCAGCGCCAGTTCTCAATCTGCAGCTTCATCGCAACGTAGGTCTCGGTGTTGCTCTCCGGATTGACCCGATCCTCCTCACGATACCCAATCACCTTCTCTCCATCCACCCGGCCCGGGCCATACTGCCCGCGCGCCGTGTCCTCCACCTCAATCGGGTCGATGGCCTTCCATACCTTCAGCTTCTCCGCGCGCACTGCGCTGGCCTCAAAGCTATCCGGCGGCTCCATCGCCACAAAGCTCAACACCTCCATCACGTGGTTCTGCACCACATCGCGCAGCGCCCCGGCCTTCTCATAGAACGGACCCCGACCCTCGATCCCAATCGTCTCTGCAGCCGTGATCTCTACATGATCGATAAAGTTTCGGTTCCAGATCGGCTCAAAGATCCCATTACCAAAACGGAACACCAGAATGTTCTGCACCGTCTCCTTGCCCAGATAGTGGTCGATGCGGAAGATCTGATCCTCCCGCAGCACCCGATTGATCGCGTCGTTCAGCTCCACTGCCGACTTCAGATCGGTCCCAAACGGCTTCTCGATAATCACATGCATCCACTGCCCAGGAGCTTTGGACGCCGTCATCTCATGCTTGCCCAACCGGTCCGTAATGTCGGCAAAGTACTCGGGAGCCACCGCCAGATAGAACAACCGGTTGCCCTTGGTGCCCAGCCTCGCGTCCATATCCGCCAGAAACGCCTTCAGCTTCTCGTAGCCCGCATCATCATCAAAGTTGGTCGTAAAGTACTTCACCCGCTCCATAAAAGCCTTCAGAACCTTATCGTCGGCGTCCACACCGCCACCCTTCAGGATCCCATCCTTCATGTCAGCCCCAAACCGCGCTGAAATGTCCCTCCGCGCTACTCCCACCACGGCAAACTGCTTCGGCAGTAACCCCTCCTGCTCCAGGTGATACAGCGCGGGTAGCAACTTGCGTTTGGTCAGGTCTCCAGAGGCCCCAAAGATCACAACAATACAAGGATCCGGTACCCTCTCTTGCCGTTTCGCGCTACGTTCCACTTCACTGTTCGCTTCTAGACTCTTCACCAAACTTGGCATCTACTGCTCCTTTGCTTCTTGTCGATCTCGATTCGCTTTTTAGTTCGTATTACGAACTAATTACTCCTGATCCCGCTCTCCGATAGACCGTCTGCCCGGGCTTCGTTTCTTCATCCTGCAAGGATAATTTCATTGGTTGGCTGGGTTTGCGTGGTTGGATGGCTTCCTGTGTCGATAATCAGCTCAGAGCTAACCGCTGCTTGGTTTCCAAAATTGCTGGCGTCCTATCTCTCCACTCCGCGCTTCACGCGTCGCGGAACCCGGATCACTCTCTCACGCCTTCTTTACCGCATGTCCGCCAAACTCATGGCGCATCACGGAAAGCATTCGGTCACTGAAGTTGTCGTCCTCTCGCGAACGCACCCGGCGAATCAGCGACTCTGTAATCACCGGCGCGGACACATTCAGATCGATTGCCTCAAACACCGTCCAGCGACCCTCCCCGGAGTCCGGAACATAGGGCTCCAAGCCATCCAGCGCCGGGTTCTTCTGCAGCGCATCCGCAGTCAGGTCCAGCAGCCAGGAGCGGATCACCGATCCATACCGCCAGATATTGGCAATCTGCCTCAGATCAAGGTCCAGAGAGTGCTTGGAGTGCATAATGGAGAATCCCTCCGCATAGGCCTGCATCAGCCCATACTCGATTCCGTTGTGCACCATCTTCACAAAGTGCCCTGCACCGCTCGGCCCTGTCCGGCCCCAGCCCGTATTGGCCCCCGGAGCCAGAGCCTCAAAGATCGGTCGCAGATGCTCCACCACCGCTTCATCCCCACCCACCATCATCGAGTAGCCCTCCGTGATCCCCCACACTCCACCTGAAGTTCCCACATCCACAAACTCGAATCCCTCCGGCTTCAGCTCCGCATACCTCCGTTGGGTATCCTTGTAGTTCGAGTTGCCACCGTCGATGAAAATATCGCCCTTTTCCATCAGCGGCTTCAACTTCGCAATCGTTTCGTCCACGGGTGCGCCCGCCGGCACCATCATCCACACCGCCCGCGGAGCCTTCAAGTTCTTCACCATCTCCTCCAGGGAGTGCACCCCCACACCGCCCGCATCTGTCAGCTTCTGCACCGCTTCCGCAGAGAAATCAAAGCCGACCACCTTATGACCGGCACGGCGCAAACGCTCCGCCATATTGCCGCCCATCTTCCCCAGCCCAATCAAACCAAGTTCCATAGATGATCCGTCCTCACACGGAAACTACCACTTCCAGCCTAACCGCAATCGTTGTCCTTGCCCTGTATCCCACTGAACATTCGACGCATCACCGTCGGCAATGATGCGAATCAGTCAGAAACTTGGCGCTTGCCCGGCGTTCTGCCCCGCTACCATTCGACGTTCCAATCCTGTCACCGGGATGTACGGTGTCCTGTATCCACTCCTTCTTCCTCACATCCCGCCATCCCAGCTTCAAGCCACGCCGGGCAGCGCAAGCGCCCCCACAACGTCGGCCCGCTGGCACAGCCCCCGCAGCCTCCCCAACAAGCCTTGCCATAGGACCCGCCAGCACGCCCATCCCGCCGGAAGTATCCATAAACCTATCCTCCCCAAGCAGCGGAAACCCTACGCCTTCAGTTCGAAGACCCCATCATCCCCTGCCACCAGCGCCGCGCTGGCCATCTTCAGGAACAATCCATGCTCCACCACGCCCACCACAGAGCGGATCTCCGCCGCCGTCCGCTCCGGGTCCGGAATCGAGCCACAGGCGCAGTCCAGAATGTAATTATTCTCATCGGTCAGATACACTGACCCGTCCGCGTGCCGCCGCAGCTTGGGTTTCAGCCCCAACTGGCTCAGCTTCCGCTCCACCACCGGAAGGGCCATCTTGATCACCTCCACCGGCAGAGCAAACCGCCCCAGAACCGGAACCACCTTGCTGGAATCCACCACCACCAGAAACTTCACGGCCGCGCTGGTCACAATCTTCTCCCGCAGCAGCGCCCCGCCCCCGCCCTTGATCAGGGCCAGCCCCGGCCCCACCTCATCAGCGCCGTCAATGTACACATCCAGCTCCGGCAGCTCCTTCAGGCTCAGCATCTCCATCCCCAGGGACTGCCCCAGCCGATGGCTGGCTTCGCTGGACGCTACGCAGCGAATCTTCAACCCCGCCTTCACCCGCTCGCCCAGCGCCTTGATGAACATGGTGGCCGTGGACCCTGTTCCCAGTCCAACCCGCATGCCATCCTCCACCCGCTCAGCCGCTCGCCGTCCAACCAACTCTTTGGCCTCGTCCTGCGTCATCCAGCGCGCCCTCCTCTGCCCGCAGGCAGTTCGCTTCGCCTTCCAAAGCCCGGGGAGATCCTGCCTCCAACCGCGCAGAATCTCCCCCTCTCTTCCGGTCTACCTCTTCTTCACCAGCTTCTTTGCGGTTTCCACAACATTTGCCACAGAGATCCCCAGCTTTTCCAAAGCCAGGGCGCCCGGCGCGGAAGCTCCAAACCGGTCGATCCCGATCGCCACACCCTCCCGGCCTACATACTTCCACCAGCCCATGGTCGCTCCAGCCTCCACAGAGATAGCCGGCACGCCCTTGGGGAAGATCGAAGCCTTGTACTCCTCGCTCTGCTCCTCAAAGATCTTGAAGCTAGGCATGGAGACCACGGTCGCCAGAACCCCTGCATCCTTCAGCTCAGCCGCAGCCTTCAACGCCACGCTCACCTCAGAACCGGTAGCCGCCAGCACCAGATCCCTGCCATACGCTTCCAGCACGTAGGCCCCGTGGCGCACGCCCTCCAGAACCTTGTACCGTCCGGCATCCAGCACCGGCAGATCCTGGCGGCTCAGCGCCATAAAGCTGGGCCCTTTGCGCTCCAAAGCCAACTGCCAGCAGGCTGCCGTTTCATTCGCGTCCGCAGGACGAAAATCTGTCAGATGCGGAATCACACGCAGACTCATCAGGTGCTCTACCGGCTGGTGCGTGGGTCCATCCTCACCCAGTCCCACCGAATCGTGCGTGTAGATATAGAGCGAGTGCAGCCCCATCAACGCTCCCATCCGTATCGCCGAACGGCAGTAGTCGCTAAACGTGAAGAAGGTAGAGCCAAAGGGAATCAGACCCCCATGGGCCGCCATGCCGTTCACCGCGGCCAGCATGCCAAACTCGCGCACCCCAAAGAACACATTGCGTCCCACCGGGTCCACATGGAAGCTCGGGCTGTCCTTGAAGATCGTCTTCGTAGAGGCGGTCAGGTCCGCCGCGCCGCCAAACAGCTCCGGAACCACATTGGCAATCGCATTCAGCACCGTCTGGCCGGCGTTGCGCGTAGCCACCGGTTTGGCGTCCGCACCCGCGGGGAAGATCGGAATCGCCTTCTCCCAACCCGGCTCCATCTTGCCCGTCGTGCAGCGCTCATACAGTGCGCCCAGCTCCGGATAGGCCTTTTTGTACGCATCGAACCTGGCCTGCCACTCCGCCTGCGCCTTGCTGCCTCTCTCCACCGCCTTCAGCCAGTTCTTTCCCGCCTCTTCCGGCACATAAAAGCTCTTGTCCTCCGGGAAGCCCAGGTTCTTCTTGGTCGCCCGCGTCGCGTCTGCTCCCAACGCTTCGCCATGCACCTTGTTCGTTCCGGCCTTCGGACTCCCATAGCCAATCACCGTCCGCACCCGGATCAGCGTCGGCTTCTGCGTCTCCGCCTTGCCCGCCTCAATGGCCTTCTCAATCGCCGCCAGATCATTGCCATCCGCCACCGAGAGCACCTGCCAGTGGTAGGCCTCAAAGCGCTTGGTCACGTCCTCCGTGTAGCTCAGCTCCGTCGGACCATCCAGCGAGATCAGGTTGTCGTCATAAAGCACAATCAGCTTGCCCAGCCCCAGCGTTCCCGCCAGCGAGGCCGCCTCGTGCGATATCCCCTCCATCAGGTCACCATCCCCGCACAGCACATACGTGTGGTGATCCACCGGGCTATGGTTCTCATGGTTGTAGACCGCCGCCATGTGCTTTTCGGCGATCGCCTCACCCACCGCCATGGCAAACCCCTGACCCAGCGGACCTGTGGTCACCTCCACGCCCGGCGCTTCACCCCGCTCCGGGTGTCCCGGGGTCTCAGACCCCCACTGCCGGAACTGCTCCAGCTGCGCCAGCGGCAGGTCGTAGCCCGTCAGATGCAGCACCCCGTACAACAGCGCAGAAGCATGTCCATTGGAGAGGATGAACCGGTCCCGGTCCGGCCACTGCGGATCCTTGGGGTTGTACTTCATCACCTTGTGATACAGCACGTACGCAATCGGAGCGCAGCCCAAAGGCGCCCCTGGATGGCCGGACTTGGCCTTCTCGACCTGGTCGACGGCGAGAAATCGCAATGTGTTGACGGAAAGTTGATCCAGTGTATCTTGCTGCTGTTTATCAGTCATCTGTTTCCTCAAAAGAAATTTGCGCCTCATCGCGCCGCGCTCTACTACGCCCTGCAAACTGTTGGATGCAAATCTTCCACCCCACAGTCGCAGTGCCTAGTTTACTCGCCTTGATCGCCCCGCAGCACCTTGCCCCCGCCTCACACCCTCCGTCCAATCCCCCGGCATTCATGCCAAGCCATTCCCATCCATCGCCAACCCGCCAGCCCGTCCGCAGCCAACTTCACGGGAACCAAATCCCGCTCGCCCGCGTATCCTCAGCCGAACTCTGCGGTATCCAGACCACCCCCGCTGCGGCCTGCTGCTTCGTGCCAAAGGAGCTCTATGACCACCCCTTCTCTTCGCATCTGGACCACGCTCGCCACGCTCACCCTCGCCGCTCCTCTCCTCACCGGCTGTCACGTCACGGAAAACGAACATGACGGGTCGCAGAACGTCAGCATCGGCACTCCCTTTGGTTCCATGAAGGTGAATACCGGCAACAGTCTCACTCCCGACGCCATAGGCATCAGCCCCTACCCCGGCGCGCAGCCCGTGTCGGACCATGGAGACGATAGCAACAACGCCAACGTCCAGATGAGCTTCGGCAGCTTCCGCCTCGGCGTCAAGGTAGCCGAACTCCAGACCCCCGCCTCTCAGCAGCAGGTGCTCGTCTTCTACCGCAAAGACCTCTCCGCCCGCTACGGAGCTCCCATCGAGTGCCGCGGACAAACCCCCATCGGCACCCCGGACCGCACCCCGCAGGGCCTCACGTGCAAAGACCAGCAGGGCGTACCCCTGGCAACCTCAACCATCCCTCCTGGCGAACACTCCAAGGGACTCATCATCACCTCTGACGACTCCTCCACCCAGATCGACCTGCGCGCAGGCTCTCCGCAGCGTATGCATGTCGTCAGCGTGGAGCCTCGGGATGGCGGAACTCGGATTAGCCTGGTCTCCATCGACCTGCCCTCCCACAACCACCCCTCCAACAGCGAATAGAGCCTCCTCGCCGACCCCGTAACCTGCCGCTTGCATCCCGTTCCACTCTCTTCCTCAACGTCCTGCGCCGTGCAGCCTCTGCGCGCCTGACCTCCGCCCAGAATGCTGTACCTTCATAGGTATGGCTGTCCGTTACTGCCCCCGCTGCCACGCCACGCTCCATCGTGAAGAGGAGGGCGGACTGGTCTACTGCTGGAGCTGTGGCGCGCCTCAGGTGCAGCTTTCAGAAGAGCTGCGTGACCAGCTCGAAGAGCAGATAGGAGCGCAACAGGCCGCCGTCGGCCTCTCCTCTTCGCCTCAATCCCAGTCCCTCAGATCTCGTCAGGCCGTTGCCTGGCGTGGCGCGCTGCAGGCCGCGGCCATGGCCGGCGGCATCGCTGCCGGCCTCTCGCTGCTCTCCTTCGTCCTTGCTCCCGTCTCTCTCCTCTCCCTCGCCTGGTTTCTCTCCGCGCCCATCGTCGTGCTCGGCATCTACAGCTCTCGCTTCCGCCAGACGCCCATCACGGCTGCCTTGGGAGCCCGTCTCGGCGCTCTCTCCGCGCTGGCCATCTTCTTTGCCACCGCCACGCTGAACACCATCGCTCTGGTCCTGGAGCGCTTCGTCCTCCACTCCAACGTCGCCATCGCTGACATTGACTCCCAACTCAACAAGATGTTTGACCAGCTGCGTACCAACTTCGCCGCGCAGTCTCAACAATCCGCCAAGCTGATTACAGATCTGCTTGCCGTGCCGGAGTATCGCGCCGGCCTCCTGCTGGCCAGCATCTTCTTCTGCCTGCTCCTCTACCTTGCCTACGCCGCTGCCGCCGGAGCCTTTGCCGGTTATCTGCGCTCCCGCTCGCCGCGTCCCTGAAGCGCTTCCAAGCCTGCAAGCGCTCCCAGCACCCTCCTTGGCGCTTCCCATCGCTCTCCTTGGTGCCCCGGCGCATGGCCTCCCATACCCTTCTGGCGATCTCCAGAACCGCGCTACCGTCTCCGGGCCTCAAGCTCCCCAGCCCTCCCCGCCGCACATCCTCCGTCCATCGCCGCTCCTGCTCCGGCCGCTGGGTCAACCGGCTTGCTGGCTGCTATCATGTGGGCAATGAAAAACGATCCAACTTCCGCCGCCGCTGCCACGCCCTCCCATGCCAAAGCCAACCTCCGCGAAAAGGGTCGGCTCATGTCCGCCTCAGAGATCGAGCGCACCCTGGTACGCCTAGCCCATGAGATTGTGGAGCGCAACAACGGCAGCGAGAATCTTGGCCTCATCGGCATCAAGCGCCGCGGCGTCCCTCTGGCCCAGCGCATCGCCAGGCTCATTGAGAGCATCGAAAAAAAACCCGTGGATACGGGCATCCTGGACATCAGCTTCTACCGCGACGATCTCTCCACCCGTGGCCCCCGCCCGGTCGTCGAAAAGGGAGATATCGGCTTTGACGTCAACGGACGCGACATCATCCTCATGGACGACGTCCTCTTCACCGGCCGCACCATTCGCGCCGCGCTGGATGCGCTCTTCGACCACGGCCGTCCCAGAAGCGTCCAACTCCTTGTACTCATCGATCGCGGCCACCGCGAACTGCCCATCGAGGCCCGCTACATCGGCCGTACCGTACCCACCTCCCGCCGCGAGATCATTGAGGTCAAGCTGCGCGAGGTCGATCAGGACGAGCAGGTCGTCCTCGCCGAACTCACAGACTGACGGCCTGAAGACCCCTCGTCCCGCCGCCATCGTCTTCGCAACCCACCCCTCCTCCGGATCGGCCTCAACATCCTCTCTGTCTCAGAGCCTCTTCGCGGAGCCATCCCTCCGCTCCTCGGAGCCCGCGCCCTGCGCCGCAGCCGCCTCTTCCAACTGGTCCAGGCGCTGCCAACGGTAGATCGCTACGGAACCAATCCAGCTCAGCGCAAACAGCGCGATGATGCCGTAACCCAGCGTCCCAAAGTTGTTGTTCAGCCCTCCCATCAACCGCCAGAACCATCCCCCCAGCCGGAACTGTCCCCCAATCAGCCCCAGGCTCTCCACCCCACCCACCGCCACGGCTACCACCACAGAGACACTCGTGATCGTCAGGTTGTAATAAAGCTTGCGAATCGGTTTCACAAACGCCCAGCCATAGGCCCCCAGCATCAGGATGTTGTCCGTCGTGTCAATCAGGGACATCCCGGCCGCAAACAGCGCGGGGAACACCAGAATGGACCACAGCGACAGTCCCTTGGAGGCCTCTGCGGCTGCAATCCCCAGCAGGCCAATCTCCGTGGCCGTGTCAAACCCCAGGCCAAACAGCACGCCCAGCGGATACATATGCCAGCTTCGCCGGACCATGCCGAATAACGGACGGAACAGACGCGCGAGCAGCCCTCGGTTGGCCAGCAGCAGGTCCAGATCCTCATCCACATAAGGTTCGCCCCGACGCACGCGGCAAAACGTGCTGTAGATCGAGCGCAGTATCACCAGGTTGATCGCCGCAATCGCAAACAGGAACAGCGTCGAAATCAGCGTGCCCACCACTCCACCCACCTCGCGCAACCCCTCCATGTGCTGCTGCAGCGCCAGCGCGGTCCTAGCCATCACCAGCGATCCCAGCACCACAATCGTCGAGTGCCCCAAGGAGAACATCAGCCCCACCGCCACCGGGCGCTTCCCCTCCTGCATCAGCTTCCGGGTCACGTTGTCAATGGCCGCAATATGGTCCGCATCCACGGCATGGCGCAGTCCAAAGCTGTAGGCTAGCAACGCCGTGCCCAGCAGCACCGGCGAGTGATGGAACGCCACACCCGCCCACCCCCACGCGGCCAGATTCAACACCGCCAGAAAACCGTAGACAGCCAGAACCTTGCCCCGGGTGTTGCCCGGCTGGTCGTTCAGAACGCTTCCAAGTACAGAGCCCATGCCGTTGTCTCGCCTGGCAGCGGTCTCTGCGCGGCGCATCTCTTCCTCTCACCCTGCTGCCTGCATTCTAATATCGCGCTCATCCAGTTACACCAACCCTCCCTCTCATCGCATAGATCCGGACGCACGTCGATCCGGACGCACGTCAGACTTTTCGGGTCAAGTCATCCCAGCCCTTGTATACCCTAGGGGGATATGATACAAAGATCAAGGCGCGCTTCAGCTGCGCCGGAGACAGAAATAAACCATGAGCATAGAACCTGCGCAAGAGCCTCCCAGTTCGAGCCTTCTCCTGTGCTGTGCCTCGCGCTCTGAAGATCGTCCGTAGCCTCGCTGCCCCCGATCCCTCACCGCGCCTCACAGCATGCCACCTGTGATTTTGAGCGCGTGAGCCGCCAATTCATCTCTCCTGGCCTCACCCCTCCCCAACCCCTGATCCCCGCTCGCCCGTGCCCCTGCGCCGCGTCGGCCCTGCGCTCTCCTGCGCAGGCCCGTACCCGCCCGCCGCAGGCCCGCCTCGCTCGTCGCCGGATCACCCCCAGGAGGCAACCATGTACAAGACCCCTCTCACCTCAACCTCCCTGCACACCCTCGTCTGCGTCTGGCAAGCTACCGGCAAGCCAAACGCTCCGCTCGTCTGCCGCTGGATCCAGACCGCACCCTCACTCACCAGGTCTGGCGCTAGCACGCCTCGCGCTCCACAGTCACAGCAGCAGCAACCTAGTGTCCCGAGTCTAAAATACTTTGAATAAATAATGAGAGGTATGTCATCGGATAGAGAGAGGAGTAAGTCCGATGGCAATGGGTCGTCCGTTAGTTTCATTCACACTCGGTGCGGAGCAGCGCGAGCAGTTGCAGGCGTGGTCGCGACGAGCGAAGACGGCGCAGGCACTGGCGATGCGGTCGCGAATCGTTCTTCTGGCCGCCGACGGTCTGAGCAACACGGAGATCGCGCTCCGTCAGGGTTGCTCGCTACCGACGGCGGGCAAGTGGCGGCAGCGATTCGTCGATCATGGTCTGGACGGTCTGCTGGACGAGCCTCGTCCGGGAACTCCGCGCAAGCTGAGCGACCGCCAGGTGGAGCTGGTGCTGACCCGCACGCTGGAGAGCCAGCCCGAGGCGGCCACGCACTGGTCGACCCGCGAGATGGCCAAGGCCACCGGGCTCAGTCAGTCCACCATCAGCCGCATCTGGCGAGCCTTTTCGCTCGCTCCGCACCGCTCTGAGACCTTCAAGCTCAGCCGCGATCCACTCTTCA
>JBMFGX010000010.1:0-120827 GCA_049977105.1 Acidobacteriaceae bacterium
GCAACGACCCCAACCGCGAAGACGACCCGCAGCACATCCTCCGTCTCATCGCCCAAGTCATCATCGTCTCTCTCGAAACAATGGAGATCGTCGGTCAACTTCCGTCCCTGAAATTTGATTGAGGCTGCTCTTGAGACATGAGAGTTGCTCGACTGGCATGGGTGCGAATTGACGGCGTCGTACCTTGCGCTGTTCGCTGGTTGAGCAGGTTTGAATTCCGGTTGGCCGGGGCAGAGATGCCAAACTGGAGGTCATGAGTGCAAGTAGTGTTCTCTGCCTTGAATGGGGATAGATGAGTGTTGGAGGGTGTTTCTGTTGAATTCTGCCCTTGATTGTGGCTGGTATCGCACCTAATGGCTGGCATCGTAACGGCGTCGTGCGATGTAGTACCGCCATGGCGACGGAGCACGGCGTATCACGGTGAGGGCACAGCGAGGACAGCGAGGGCTGTTCTGGCTATGGAGAGGCTGTTGCAGGCTCTACACTAGGTAGATGGCAGAACATACAACAGGTTACACAGACGACCACGCGAAGGCTGGGCTCGATACGAGGTTTCCGGCGATCGAGACGTGGAGAAACCAGTTTCGCGCCTATGAGATCCTGATTGACGATCCGGAGTTCACCAGCGTCTGCCCCAAGACGGGGTTGCCGGACTTCGGCGTTTTGACCATTCGCTATATGCCGCGGGAGTTGTGCCTGGAACTGAAGAGTCTGAAGGAGTATCTGTTCACGTATCGGAACCTCGGAATCTTTCAGGAGAACGTTGTGAACCAGGTGCTGGACGATGTGGTGAAGGCTACCGACCCGGTGTGGGCTGAGGTGAAGGGGGATTTTCGGCCGCGGGGAGGGATCTCGACGGTAGTGACGGCCAGGTATCCACGGAAGGAAGCCTGATATTCTCGGCAGACGATGGCCAGCGGCTCGATGATGGCAGCGAAACCTGAGTTTGGTGCGGTGAAGGGCGCCGTGATGGCGCTCTGTCTGCTGACGGCGATGAACCTGGTCAACTATCTGGATCGGTATATCTTGCCGGCGGTACAGGAGCAGATTAAGGGGGAGTTCCATCTTTCGGACAACCAGATTGGATCGCTGACGCTTTGGTTTTTTGTGGCCTATGTTCTGGCTTCGCCGTTTACCGGGTGGCTGGGTGACCGCTTTGCTCGCAAGCCGATGATTGTGATTGCGGCGCTGATGATTGCGGCAACCAATCTTCTTACCGCCTACGGACACAGCTATGCCAGCATCAATCTGCGCCATGCGGCACTGGGCGTGGGGGAGGCGAGTTTTGGGATCTTTGCTCCGGCGTTGCTGGCTGACTACTTTGCCGATGATCAGCGCAATGCTGTACTGACGGTGTTCAACGTGGCGATTCCGGTGGGGGCGGCGCTGGGATATCTGTTTGGCGGGGTGGTTGCAGCGCAGCATGGATGGAGGATGGCGTTTGCCATCTCCGCGGCTCCCGGCGCGTTGATTGCCCTGCTGATTCTGTTTCTGATGAGGGAGCCGGAGTCTCGGGATGGAGATGGAACAGCGGTGAAGATCCGACCCGGAGTGGACAGAGGCTCGGTGGGTTCATTGCTGACCAACAAGGCCTATCTCTGCTCCATTATGGGTTATGCCGCCGTAACGTTTTCGCTGGGAGGAATCTCGTGGTGGATGCCGTCTTTCCTGAACCGGGTGGAGGGAAGATCGCTGGCGGCTTCAGGCGCCTTGATGGGTGGCATTACGGTGGTCTGCGGATTGGGAGGAACGCTGGTGGGGGGCGTGTTGGCGCAGTGGTGGTCCCGGCGAACGGCGAAGGCGCTGTATTTTGTGCCTGCGCTGAGCGCCATTCTGGCTGTGCCGCCGGGGATGGTATGTTTCTTTGGGCCGAGCCGCATGACCGTCACGGCGCTCGGCGTAGCGGTGTTTCTGGTGTTTCTGGGAACAGGACCGGTGAACGCGGCGACGCTGAATGCGGTTCCCGCGCGGCTACGGGCATCGGCGATGGCGGGGCAGTTGTTTGCCTTGCACGTGTTTGGAGATGCGTTCTCTCCCAAGATCATTGGAGTGGTCAGCGACCACTTCAATCTACGGTTAGGTTTGGGGCTGACGCTGGTTGCGTTTGTGCTGGCGGCGGCGATCTTCTTTGTCGGCTCCAGGTTCGCGCCACCACTGACCCACTCTCTGGAAGAAGCGGCAGGTGAAGCATGCACGGCTTGAGCTTGCATCTGCATGTTACGGAGTTCTGGCAGGGAGTGATTCGCGCGGCTGCCTGGGTGGTGGGGCTGGTCTGGGTGCTGCGCACGTATGACTTGGTTTCTCGGGTCCCAGCGATGCCGAACCTGACCATGATGGATTGGGACGAGATGCCGGAGGGCACGCCGAGCCTCACCGTGGTGGTCCCGGCTCGCGATGAGGTGGAGAAGATTGGAGCGACGCTGGACGCGCTGCTGGCGGCGGACTACCCGGCGTTGAGAGTCTTGGTGGTGGATGATCGCTCGAAGGACGGAACTGCGGAGATCGTCGATCGCTATGTGGAAGAGTACGCGGAGCGGCAGCGAACCCGCGGACCGGGGAGATGGCCGGGACCGGAGAGTCTGAGCGCCATTCACATCCAGGATCTGCCGGATGGCTGGTTGGGGAAGACGTTTGCTTTGATGGTGGCCACAGAGAACAGCGACTCCGATTACCTTCTTTTTACCGATGGAGATGTGCTGTTTTCGCCTTCGGTGTTACGCCGGGCCATGGTGTATGTGAAGGAGAGCGGTGCCGACCACCTGGTGGTTCTGCCGACGGTGGAGGTGAAGTCCTGGGACGAGGGTGTTTTGCTGGGATTTCTTCAGGCGCTAGGTGTCTGGGCCTCCCGACCGTGGAAGATTGAGGATCCGAAGGCACGCCGGGATGTGGCTGGGATTGGAGCATTCAATCTGGTGCGGCGCACGGCGCTGGAGGAGATTGGCGGATGGCTGCCGCAGCGCATGGCTGTATTGGAGGACGTAACCCTGGGCCGACGGATGAAGGCTGCGGGGATGCGCCAACGCCTGGCGTTTGCTCCGGCCCTGGTGCTGGTTCACTGGGCCAGTGGATGGGGTGGCTTGCTGCGGAACATGACCAAGAACCTGTTTGCAGCATTTAACTTTCAGCCTCTATTGGTGCTGCTGGCGTGGGTTTGGATTGGAGTCTTTTTCCTGCTGCCGCTGCTGGGGCTGGTGTGGCTGCCCACGCTGTTGCCGTCCGTGGTGATCCTATGCTGCATTGGGGCTACCTATCGCGTGCTGGGTATGGTGAGTTTGATTGATGCGCGCTACGCGTGGCTGTATCCATTGGGAGCGTTGGGTGTGCTATATGCCACGTTACGATCGATGGTTGTGGTGACGTTGCAGCGCGGAGTGGTGTGGCGGGGAACGCATTACCCACTGCGTGAGCTACGGGAGCACAACAGCCCATTGGCTTGGGAGCGCGAGGCGCGCCAGCAGCGGGATGAAGGGATAAGGGCGAAGCGCGTGGCCAGGAGAGCGGCGAAATCAGAGCGGCGACGAGCCGGAAAGAGATAAGGGGTCCGGGTCCGCTGTCTGGGGCTGCTGGGTAGACTGCGGTGGCCCGAATGGGGACGATGCGTCCCAGTGTGAGCCTATGTTGGCGCGTGAACTGCTTGTGTTGTCGAGGAGAACAAGGTGTTTGGAAGATCTGGACTCGCCGGATCAGAATTGCTGGGCGCGAGTAGCTCACAATGTCCCATGCGCCGCCTCCGCCATTGGCTCGCGGGGGCGGAAAAAGGATTTCCAAACGGAGGGTCTGGCTTTGAGCCAGACCCTCCGTTTGGCGTGGTGGCGTGAGAGGGTTATTGGCAGCCGGTGAATGCGGCGGTGGCTGCGGTTGTGGTTTGTCCGGGCGCTACAGCCAACGGGCCGCCGGCAACGCCTGAGGCAGTGGATGCTGCGGTGGTTATCTTGATTTCGCTTGTAGAACAATCCGGCACACCGCCTGAGCTTGGTTCCTCTGCCTGCAAATCAACCGTATCGGTGACCGGTGTAGCGGTTGCCTGGGTGAACTTGGAACCTGAGGATGAGTAGACTCCTGTGTTTGGCCAGACACCCGGAACCATCAGCGTGTAGGTAGCGCAGTCGGTTCCGGTGGGACAGGTGCTGCCTGGCGCCGTAGCATAGGCTCCGCTCATGAGATTTTGCGAAGGCAACAAGGGTATGGTGACCAGTGGGCCTGATGCCGTTGCCTGCTGCAGAGCAGAGACCTGAACATCCGCAACCGTGGCCGTTGGAGGCATAGCACCATTCTGGGATGTGATCTGCCCATTGATTGTGGCCTGCATGGTGCTCTCCATCAATGGGATCGTTCCAGCAGTTTCTCCGGGTTGGACTCCCGTTTCCACGCCAAGCGAGAATGCAACGCCAGCGCCATCGACGCCAACAGCGACGATGTCATAGGAGCCTGCCGGCAGTGGACAGAACACAAAACCGCCTGTGGTTGGATCCGCGGCTGTGCTCATCACGATGCGATCCACACCAGTTGAATCCGGCTGCTCGGCAGCTACAACGACGGTGCCGCCCACGAGCGGCTTGCCGCTGGCAGAGTTGACGATGGTTCCATTGATCGAGGTGGATGTGGTGGATACTTCTCCTGCATGAAGGACGGGCTTGAGTCGAAATGTTCCGTTCCCTTCCTGAATGATCGAGGAGCAGGTGTTGAAGTCGATGTCGAGATCTTCTGTTTGTCCGCTCGACACATTGAACGAGCCGCCGGCGATTTGACCGGAGGGAATCTTCAAGCCGGTCTGTGCTTCGCTGGAGAGCGCCAGATCATGCACGGTTCCGTCACTGAGCACCACGCAGTTGGCGTAGGAGCCGCAGGCATTCTTCGGGACGGAAGACGCGGAGGAGTCCGGAGCTAACATGATGCGGATCTGTTGGTAGCTGCCGGCCTGTATTTCCTGCGTGGATCCGAGGCTGGCGAGAAAGCATTGATTGTTGGCCTCGCCCAGCAGGTCGACTTGTTGAGGAGCGCCCGCTTTCAAGCCAGGAGTGAGATCGACAAAGCTGGAGTCGCCCGAACCGGCGTCAGCATTTGTGCTGGCCTCAACGTCGGTGATGCTTACGTATACGTGGGCAAACTCGCCGTTTGGCACCTGACAGGCGGCGGGATCGCTAATGGTGGTGTTGACGGTCGCGGCTTGCGGAGTGCTGGTCTGCATGGAGTTCGACCCCGAATTGCAACCAAAGATGAACAAGCCGAGGAGAATCAGTGCCGATGAGATGGGGAGAACTTTACGCATACGAGGTGCTCCTTGGTGGGATCCGTGACCTTCGAGAGAGAGATGGCGCCATGCTTCAAAATGACATCGTAAGACCGATGAGGTTCCTTGGGTATTTGTAATTCCTCGTTGCAGTATATTGGGATTTGGCTTGGCAAGTTAGAAGCTAAAGATTTTGGCTTGGTTGCTTGATACCTTGATTCCTTGCGTTCCCGATTTGGAATTGCTATCTGCTACGCAGGGTCGGCCTGGAGCGCGGCGATAGGTTGGCGATGGTTTATCGGTGGGTCCGTAGCGCTGGATACGGAATTTGAAGATTTTTCCTGGGCAAATCCATGGGGATGGTTTGCGAGTTACGCCAGAGATTCATGAACGAATATTCATGCATGAGGCAGGCTAGGTTCCCAGGGCGAGGTCCAGGAGGGTCTTTTCTTCCAGTGCGTGGGCTTTGGCGCTACCTGTGGCGGGGCTGGCAGCAGCGGTGCGTTTGACGCTGAGAACAGCCCGGGATCCAGCCATGCGGCGAAGGTGGGGCATGACGAAGGAGAGCGCTCCCATGTTCGCCGGCTCCTCTTGCACCCAGACAACCTCGCCGGCCGAAGGATGCTGGTCGAGCGCCGCCTGGAGTTCAGCCTCCGGGAAGGGATAGAGCTGTTCGAGGAAGACGATGGCGACGTCTGAGAGCTTGCGCTTGGCTCGCTCCACGCGCAGGTTGTGGCCTATTTTGCCGGAGGAGATCAGGATGCGGCGAGGGTTGGTGATTGCGGTCTCCGGCAGGACGTTTTGGAATGCGTCCAGGGTGAGATCGGCCACCGGGGAGAGCGCGTCGGGATGGCGAAGCATGGACTTGGGAGTGAAGACGATGAGCGGTTTGCGCCACTTGCGCAGGGCCTGACGCCGGAGAAGATGGAAGAACTGCGCTGCAGTGGAGGGCTGAGCGATTTGGAAGTTGTCCTGGGCAGCCAACTGCAGGTAGCGCTCCGGGCGGGCGCTGGAGTGCTCCGGACCCTGACCCTCGTAGCCGTGGGGAAGCAGCAGCACCAGGCCGGAGAGAAGGCCCCATTTGGCTTCCGCGGCGGCCAGAAACTGGTCGATGATGATCTGCGCGCCGTTGGCGAAGTCGCCAAACTGCGCCTCCCAAAGGATCAAGGCTTCCGGGTAGTCGCGGGAGAAGCCGTACTCAAAGCCCAGACAGGCCGCCTCAGAGAGCATGGAGTTGTAGACCGACCAGCGCGCCTGGTGCGGCGCTATGTGATGCAGCGGAGAGTAGCGGGTTTCCGTTTCGACATCGATGAGGACGGCGTGGCGCTGGTTGAAGGTGCCACGCTGGGAGTCCTGGCCGGAGAGGCGAACCGGGATTCCTGCCTTGAGCAGGGAGGCGTAAGCGAGCAGCTCCGCCATGCCGTAGTCGAGGGGCTTTTTGCCGGCTCCCATCTGCCGGCGCTGCTCGAGCAGTTTGGTGACCTTGGGGTGGATGTGGAAGCCTTCCGGGACTGTTGTCAGGCGGGTGGCAAGGGAGGCGAGCTCGGCCGCGTCCAGGCCGGTGCGCGGATTGTCTTCCGGGCGAAGCGGGCCGCCGTAGTATGGGTCCCAGTAGTGGCGGATGTCAAAGAGTTGAGGCTTGCGGCTGGCGTGCGCTGCCGCCTTTTGCTCTTCGAGGAAGTGGGCCTGCACCTCCGCGACCTCTGCTGTGGCGTCTATCTCCATTTTCTGGGCGTAGATCTGGAAGAGAGGCGGATGGTTCTGAATCCTGGCGTAACGCAGCGGCTGAGTGATGGTGGGGTCGTCTACTTCGGAGTGTCCGTGGCGCCGGTAGCCGATGAGATCGACGACCACGTCGGAGTGAAAAGTTTGGCGGTATTCAGCGGCGAGAGCGGCCACGCGGACTACGGCCTGGGGATCTTCCGCGTTGACGTGGAAGATGGGGATGGGAAGGCGCTTGGCCAGATCCGAGGAGAAGCGCGAGGAGTTGGATTCGCTGGGGAGCGCGGTAAAGCCGAGAAGGTTATTGACGATGACCTGAATTGTGCCGCCGATCCTGTAGCCGTGCAGGGAGGCAAGGTTCAGGGACTCTGCCCAGATGCCCTGGCCGGCAAAGGCAGCGTCACCGTGCAGAATCATGGGGAGCACCTGATTGCGAGCCTGGAGAAAGTCCGCAGTGGTTCCGTCTTTGGCCAACCGCTCCTGATAGGCGCGGGTGCGGCCCATGATGACTGGGTCAGCGGCCTCCAGATGGCTGGGGTTGGAGGCCAGATGCAGATGGACGGTTTTACTGTTGGCGGTGAGGAATTCTCCAGTTGCCCCGATGTGGTATTTGACGTCACCGCCGCCCAGGGTGCTGCGCGGGTCCACGTCCTCAAACTTGGTGAAGATCTCTCGGGAGGCGCGGCCAACGGTATTCACCATGACGTTGAGCCGACCGCGATGGCTCATGGCGAACAGGGAACGGTTGACGCCGCGCTCAGCGGCGGTGGTAAAGAGCTGGTCAAGAAAAGGGATCAGGACGGTAAGACCTTCTAAAGAGAAGCGCTTGGTGCCCAGGTAGCGCTGCTGGATGACCTGCTCGAAGAGGTCAGCGCGGATAAGGCCGGAGAGGATGCGGGTGGGGGATAGGGTGGGGATGGCGGCTGGGTCCCCCTCCAGGCGCTGCTGGATCCAGGAGTGCCGTTCCTCCGAGGGGATGTGCATGAACTCGGCTCCGATGGAAGAGGAGTAGATGCGGCGGGCCTCCTTGGTGTCCGGGGAGTCTTCCTGGGGCGGATTGGGCACGGGGAAGGGTTGCGGCGGCAGGAGTTGTCCGAGAGGGTCGAGCGAGGCCTGGAGGTAGCCCCAGCGGCGAAAGATTTCAAAGGTAGATTCTCGTGTAGGGGAAGACATGCACCTATTGGATGTCATGGGAGGCAGTCGGGGTGCGTGACGGGGTGGTGAGGGGTTCGGGTCGGAAGAGCGTTCCGCGACGAAAGAGCTGGGGCGAACATATTGGGATCAGAAGCTTGATTCAAAGAGGGTTTACCGAGGATGTTCGTCCTGGTCCAGGGAGATCCGGTGCGGAAGGTTGGGGGAAGCCAAGGGTGGGTTGTGCGTGATAGTCTGCGGGGCATGTCACAACATCATCACCGCCATAGTGGCGCATCGCATGGAGAAGGACGCTCGCCGAGGTTTTCTGCACTGACGGAGGGACCGCTGGGAGGCAGTTGGGAGCAAGGAACGGTTGGCGGACATGGTAACCTGACGCATTACGAGGGGCACGGCAGCAGCTTTAACCTGGCGCAGGCGGCGCTGGAGGAGATGCATGCCTCCGGGTTTCGACCCGAGCTTGGAGACGCTGTGGTTGCGCAGGTGGCCGAGTTGGAGATGGCACAGGCGGGGGCCGAGGGGGCCAAGGCGGAGGAGGGGATAGAGGATCTTCGGGAGCTAGGGTGGTCCTCGATTGACAACGACTCGTCGTTGGATCTCGATCAGATTGAGGTGGCGGAGCGGGTGGCGGGCGGGATCCGGCTGCGGGTGGCCATTGGAGATGTAGCCTCGATGGTGGGGCTGGATACGCCGATCGACCAGCATGCTCGCGCACAGACGCAGACGATCTACACCGCGGTAAAGAACTTTCCGATGCTGCCGCTGGAGTTGTCTACCGGTTTGACCAGCCTGAATGAAGCGAGTGACCGGCGGGCGGTGGTGATGACGTTCACTGTGGCCGCAGATGGAGAGATGAGCGACGAGAGTGTTTCCGTGGCGTGGGTGAGGAACCGGGCGCAGTTGGCGTATTCGCGGGTGGGGCCGTGGTTGGAGAGGATGGCCGCCGGAGAGGTGGATAAGGACGGAGTGAGCCTGCGGTCCGATAGTGCACGGATGCACGAACCGGATCCCAGCCTTGGCCAGCCGTCCCCGGCAAATGGGGCCGGCTATGGTCTGGGCGCGGATTGGCTGGTGGAACAGTTGAGGATGCAGGATGAGGCGGCGCAGGCGCTGCACGCGGCGCGGGTAAAGCGCGGTGCGCTGGAGTTCCATCGTGCGGAGGCCGATCCGGTGGTGATGGACGGGCGCGTGGTGGCGGTCCATGAGGTGCTTCAAAACCGCGCGATGATTTTGATTGAAGATCTGATGGTGGCCGCCAACGGGGTGATGGCCAGGGCGCTGCGCAAAGGCAGAAGGAGCGGCTTGCAGCGGGTGGTGAAGACGCCGCAGCGGTGGGACCGGATTGTATCGCTTGCAGCAGAGCATGGAACCAAGCTGCCAGCGGTTCCGGATTCGGCTGCGCTGAACGCCTTTTTGCAGGAACAGCGCAAGGCAGATTCCATTCACTATCCGGATCTGGCGGTAGCGGTGATCAAGCTGATGGGGCCGGGAGAGTATATGTTGATGCGGCCGGATGACGATCCTACCGGACACTTTGGACTGGCGGCGCGGGACTACACGCACTCGACGGCTCCAAACCGGAGGTTTCCGGATCTGGTAACGCAGCGGATTTTGCACGCGATGATGCGCGATGAACCGCCGCCGTACAGCGATTCCGATCTGGCTGCGATCGCCGCGCACTGCAATGAGGCGGACAGCATGTTGCGCAAGATTGAGCGACGGATGCAGAAGCGTGTGGCTGCCGTGGCAATGGCCGACCGGATCGGCGAGGTCTTTGCCGGAGTGGTTACGGGAAAGAGCGACAAGGGTGTGTTTGTGCGCGTGATTCACCCGCCGTTTGAGGGCCGGGTGGTTCAAGGAGAGAGCGGGCTGGATGTGGGCGACAAGGTGAGTGTGAAGCTGCTGCACACCGATCCGGAGCGGGCGTTTATCGACTTTGCGAAGGTAGGGATGCGCTATGTGAATGGAAGCGCGAAAGGCTGAGCGCATGAGGGACTCAGCGGCGCCGTGGGCGGAACGGCAGCTAGACCCAGTCGCCGTTCCGCATGAGGGGCTCAGCGGCGCCGTCGGCGGATAGGCCGTCGACGTTCATTGTGGGGCCTCCGATCATCCAGTCGACGTGGATCAGGCTCTGGTTGGCTCCCAGGCCGGATAGCTGCTCTTTGGGCATCGATTCCCCACCGATGAGGCAGGTGGAGTAGGCCTGGCCGAGCGCGATGTGACTGGCGGCGTTCTCGTCAAAGAGGGTGTTCCAGAAGAGAATGCCGGACTGGGCAATGGGAGAGTTGTGAGGAACCAGAGCGACCTCGCCGAGCCGACATGCTCCTTCATCGGTGGAGATCAGCTTGTTCAGCGCGTCTTCTCCTTGGGTTGCCGTGGCTGCCACGATGCGGCCGTTCTGAAAGGTGCAACGGATATCTTTGATGAGCGTGCCCTGGTGGGAGAGAGGCTTGGAGGCGGTCACGTGGCCGTTGACGCGATCCTTGTGGGGTGTGGTGAAGCACTCTTCCGTGGGGATATTGGGGTTGCAGTAGATGCCGTTGGAGGCGGTGGCACCTCCGCCGCACCAGAGATGCTGGTCGGCCAGGCCGACGGTGAGGTCCGTGCCGCGATCGGGAGCATGGCCGGTGGTGAAGAAGCGCAGGGAGTGAAAGCGCTTGTTGTTGAGCAGATCCACGCGACGACCGATATTGGCGTTGTGTTGCCTCCAGTCTTCTATGGGGTCCTCGCCGGTGATGCGTGAGGTCTGGAAGATGGCGTCCCAGAGGCTGGAAAGGGCGCGCTCGGGCGTAGCTTCCGGGAAGACCAGGGAGGCCCAGGCGGGGGTGGCGGAGGCTACGATGGTCCAGTTGATGGCAAAGCGGGTGATCAGATCCATGGCCGGTTTGTAGGCTCGGGAGTTGGCGGCGTTTGCTCGGGAGACCTTGGCTGGATCCTGGGCGGCGAGCAAGGCGGGATCGGCTCCGGTGATACCCATGCGAGCAGCGTTGGAGCGGTAGGCGGTGGCCAGAGCATCGAAATACCAGGCAGGGGCGTAGTCAAAGCTGGAGTCGGGTGCGTACTGGTAGCGGGCCAGCGTGGTTGCGTCGTCAGCGTAGAAGGTGGTGACGAGCCTGGCTCCCGCCTTGTAGGCCTGCTCGGTGATGTGGCGGACCAGGGGTTGGGCTTCTATGGGAGCGGTGATCACCAGTTCCTGGTCCGGCTGCAGGCCCACACCGACCCGGACGGCGACCTCCGCAAGGCGGTCTAGCTTCTTCTCAAAGGGGAGCAGGGTAAAGGGGGCGGAGCTGGTAAAGGACGTTTGGCTCATAGTGAAAGGGTAGGTTCTGGTGGGAGATAGTGCAAGCCGGTCCTGTCACCGCGCCGCGCCCGGTGTCGCCGGGTCTGGCTCATTGGTCCTGTGAGGGGCTTCTGAGGTTCTGAAGCAGAAGGTGGGGAACGGAGCTGGGTGTAGAGCCCAGCCGGAGCACGGGTGCTCTGCTGAATCTGCATAGCTCAACACGCCGAGTGTTCAAGGGGAGGGGCTACGGGCAAAGGTGAAGAAGCGGATATTGAAGCGCTCCCTTTCACCCGGACTCGCCAAAGGCATGTCTTCGGGACAGGCGGGATCTGGCTCCTTTACTTGACGCGCCGGATTTTGGGCGATCTTGAGAACGCATCGTCAAAGGTCATACCTTCCTTTGCGCCGTGCGCGAAGCCTACCTGGGCGATGAGGTGGTCTGCAAACCCACCCTGTCCTTTTCGTGTCGCGCTCAAAGCGTTGAGCGCCAGCTCTGGCGATTCCACTGTGACGCCGCGCGTCAGAAGCAGGCTTTCGAGCGCGAACAGCACCCGATCCCTGTCCCACCTTCCGCGTAGCACCCAGGCCAACTCGGCCAAAACGATGAGCGGGACGAAGACTCCGCCCGTGGAGCGCGCCTCTGCGAGGGTTTTTCGCGCCTTCCGAGACTGAGCGGCGTCATCGTTCAGATAGGCACGCGCCCAGAGATTGGTGTCTGCAACCATCATTACCAGTTTCTCCGGGCTTTCGCCTGGTTCATCTCCTCAAACGTCATGACCTTTGCTGCCTTACCGCCCTGATCGGCCAGCTTCCAGAGATCCTCCAGTTCATAAAGCAGGTGCGAAGCCTGGAATCCTCCGTTCGGGGCCAGGCTGAACCGTATCCGGCTCCCGGTCTGAATCCCCAGGTGATTGCGCAGGGCTTTCGGCAGAGTGATCTGTCCCTTGGAAGTGACTGTAGCCTCCGTAGTGGTTGCCGGGATGTCAGATCTATCCGAATCCATCGCTTACCTCTTCCTTACATTATGGGTCTGTTCGTCTTACTTTGAGAAGCGCGCATGCAGACGGGCTTGCAGTGGTGCTTGCGGGACCAATGAGTTTCCATAACCCAAGCGATGTGCGCAGAAGCGAGGGGCGTCTGTGCGTCGGCCGTAGCAGAGACATCCAGCGGTTCTTTAGGGGAGGTCTCGTCAGGCTTCATGCTTCAGGAGCGTCGGCCAGGGAGCGAAGCGTGCGGAGCGCGGATTGCAGGTGGACTTTTCCGACTTTGTCTTCAAACTGGCGCTGGAGCTTATCCAAAGCTCCAATCACGCGGATGGCGGTCTTTTTGCCCTGCGGCTTGAGGGCGAGATGATAGGCGCGCGCGTCGGCCGGATCCACCTTTCGTTGCAACAGGCCGCGAGCCTCCAAGGCGGAGATGCAGTGGCTTATATTGCCTCTTGTGGTGGCGAAGGTGTCAGCCAATTGCGAGGGCTTGACGGCGGCAGGATGCTCGAAGAAGAGGGTTGCCAGGATCAGTGCCTCAAGAAAGTTGAGATCATCGCCGCCCAGCAACCGGGAGGCGAGCGCCTCAAACCGACGCGCGGTGAGGTGAATGCAGAACATAGGGCTTTGGTTGAGAAAGGCTTCAATGCGC
This sequence comes from Acidobacteriaceae bacterium, assembly GCA_049977105.1. Taxonomy (GTDB): domain Bacteria; phylum Acidobacteriota; class Terriglobia; order Terriglobales; family Acidobacteriaceae; genus Granulicella. The sequence continues at coordinate 13,020 of JBMFGX010000010.1, forward strand.
ATTCGGTCCGGACCTGAAGGTGGAAGAACTACTGATTGAATTCTTCAATTATCTCACTTTTTGATTATCTAAAGCGATACCAAACTATGGTTGCAAGATTTCCTGGTCCGAGCGAAGCTCGACGGGTGAGGCAAGCGAGTTTGAGCGGGAGATGGCTCAGCCTGGGTAGAGGTTGCGGGAGTTGCACGAGCCGCATGGCGGGGATCCTGGGCTGGCGGGTGGCATGGGTACTGGCTTGCCTGGCGGGGGCGTGCGCAGGTGCGGCCCGTGGGCAGATCGGCGGCTCAGGTGGAGGAGCGGTTCAGGTGTCCACCGAGGAGAGCGGGCAGCGGGCCAAGGGGATGGCGCCAGGCGGTGCTGTCCAGGCGAGCGCGGATGTGCCGCGACTGGTGCAGTCGGTGGTGGTGCTGGCCACGCCGGACCCGCTTACGCCTGAGGAGTCGCCGCGGTCTACGGAGACGCTGGAGGTCGAACGCTATCCGCTGGTCTACAGGTCCTTGTTTGATCTGCTGAGGGACGACTCCTCTGTGGATCTGGAGCAGCGCGGTGGGGGAGGCGTTCAGGATGATCTTTCGATCTGGGGAAGTTCCTACGAGCAGACGCTGGTTCTGGTGAACGGATGGCGGATGAACGATGCGGAGACCTCGCACTTCAATCTGGATCTGGTGGTGCCGATGCAGATGGTAGGGAGCGTGAATGTTCTGCACGGTGCGGGATCGACGCTATGGGGCGCAGACGCGGAGAGCGGAGTGGTGGAGTTTCTGACGGCCAAGCCCCCACGAGGGCCTTTGCTGCAGTTGCAGGAGGAGGGAGGAAGTTATGGTCAGGACGATCAGGCGGCGATTGCCTCCTGGGGCGCGAAGCGCTGGAGCGAGGTGATTGGAGGAGCAAGAAACTTCTCGGATGGGTTCATGTATGACCGGGGGTACCGCTCTGAGGAGGCCAGTGCGGAGACGCGGGCACGGAGCGTGTTGGGAGACTCCGACATACTGCTGGGTGGCAGTGACCGGAGTTTTGGAGCGAACCAGTTTTATGGAGCGTATCCCTCCTGGGAGCGGACCAAGGAGTGGTTTGCGGGAATCAATCAACAGGTGAACCCGCTGACGGAGGTCACGCTGGACTACCGCAGGCACAGTGATCTGTTTGTGCTCTTTGTGAACGATCCTTCCTTTTACAAGAACCAGTATGACGACTATAGCTGGGAGGGTATTGTGCGGCGCAGCGACCCGCTGCCCTGGAAGGGAGCGACCATCTACTCCGGCGTCGACGTGGAGACGGACCAGATCGCCAGCACCAATCTGGGCGATCATGGACGGAACCGTGAAGGAAGCTATGTGGACTTTGAACTGAAGGGAAGGTCCTGGGGGACGGTGACCGGCGGCGTGCGCGAGGATCTATTCAGCGGCGGTATCAACGTAACGGTTCCTTCCGCGGCAGCCAGCTTCTGGCTGTGGAAGCGGTTGAAGCTGCGTGGATCCATGGAGCGAGGATTCCGGCTGCCGACTTATGTGGATCTTTATTACAGCAGTCCGGGGACGTATGGAAATCCCAATCTGCAGCCAGAGTCGGTGTGGAATGAGGATGGGGGAGTGGATCTGTACTTGAACGCTCGCTTCACGCTATCGGGTACAGTGTTCCACTCCAATCAGACCGATGCCATCGATTATGTTCGCGCCAATGCATCGGACCCGTGGCAGGCAGAGAATCTGAACGGAGTTCGGTTTACGGGCACCGATATCGAGGCGAACTGGCAGCCGGTGACGGGAGAGGAGATTCATCTCGGAGTGACGACCATCGCCGGTGCGCAGCAGGCGCTGCATGGATTGCAGTCCGAATATGTTTTCAACTATCCGGTGCAGAACGCCATTGCGGAGTGGATCAGACGGTATCGGAGCGGGTGGATGCTGCGGCAGCGGTTGCGGGTGGTGAACCGCGTGGATCGGGGTGTTTCGCCGATATGGGATGTTTCGGTGGCTTATGAGCGGGGCAGAGTGCAACCCTATCTGCTGATGACCAACCTGAGCAATACGGGGTATCAGGAGATTATCGGAGTGCAGATGCAGGGCAGGTCCATTGTGGGAGGATTCCAGGTGACTTTGGGACGGTAGGGGAAGGAGCAGAGGACGGGTTCTCTCTTTGGAGAGAGGAATGCGGCTCTTTGATCTGGATCCACAACTCCGCCAGGGAAGGCTACACGGGCCGATTCTTCCCTCGGTGGAGAGAGGGGAGTCTTTGGCAATCAGAGTTCGCTCAGGACATGTTGAATGTCGTGGACGCCGCTGTGGGTAGCGAGCCACTCAGCGGCGCGGACGGCCCCCTCTGCAAACGGCCTGCGAGAGTTTGATTCGTGGGTGAGGATCAGCCGGTCGTAGGCTCCGGTTGCAATCAGAGAATGGATGCCTTCGACGTCTCCGGTTCGATGCGAGGTGATGGGGACGAGGTTGTTGCTGCTTGGCGGATGGCCGTCAATGACGCCGACAACAACGTCACGCAAGGTGAGCGCGGTGCCGCTGGGCGCGTCCAACTTGCTGACGTGGTGGGTTTCCGAGATGCTCAAGCTGTAGCCGGAGTCCTTCAGGGCGGAGGTCATCTCGCGGGCAAGTTTGAGCATCATCTGCATGCCGATGCTGAAGTTGGTTGCGTAGAGCAGGGGCGTGTTGTGCTTTTGCGCCAGAGCAGTTAGCTCGGGCAGGTGGTCATACCAGCCAGTGGTGCCGACGACCATGCGCGTGCCGTGGGAGAGGCAGGCGCGCATGTTCGCGACGGCCGCTTCCGGCGTGGTGAAGTCGATAGCGACATCGAAGTCCTTGAGAAAGGCGGGTGTAAGGGCCTTTGCGTTGGGGTTTTCAGCCCCGGCCAGAATGCAGACCGTGTGATTGCGCTCGGCGGCCAGTTCTGCAACCAGTTTGCCCGTCTTGCCGGAGCCTAAAACAAGGATATGCATGGAGTTAGTCTAACTCTGCGGCGCGCTTGATTACGATGCGCTTGCGTGCGGATATCGTAGGTCTCGGAGTTGGTCAGTTGGAGGATGGGTTGGTGGAAGGCGGGCCTGCTGCAACGTCGAAGATGTTGGGGTCCGGGTTGGAGAAGAACTTGCGGTGCAGGGAGCGGAGAGCTTCGTCCACATCTTCTTCATTGATCATGAAGCTCATGTTGATCTCACTGGCTCCCTGGGAGATCATGCGGACGTTGATGTGGGAGATGGAGGAGAAGACCTGGCCGGAGATGCCGGCCTGCCCGCGGATATCTTCGCCCACCAGGCAGATGAGAGCCTTGTTGCCTTCGTATTTGACGTCGGCGATCTTGCCTAGCTCAGCGCAGATGGCGGGAAGGGCCTCGCGTGAGTCAACCGTGAGAGAGACGGAGATCTCTGAGGTAGAGACCATGTCAATGGCGCATTCGTATTTGTCGAAGACGTCGAAGATGGATTTGAGGAAGCCGTGGGCCAGGAGCATGCGGCTGGCTACGATATCGATGATGGTGAGCTTCCGCTTGGCTGCAATGGACTTGAAGGGGCTAGCGCAGGGGGGGGGCGTGGCTGTGATCCTGGTGCCTTCGTTTTCAGGGTTGCGGCTGTTCAGAACGTAGACGGGGATGTTTTTTTGCACCGCGGGAAGGATGGTGGCCGGATGGAGAACCTTGGCTCCGAAGTAGGCCAGTTCGGCTGCCTCTTCAAAGCTGATGGTCTTGACGCGCAGAGCTTCTGGGACGATGCGCGGGTCAGTGGTCATAATGCCGTCCACGTCGGTCCAGATCTCAATGGCTCCGGCGTGGAGGCCGCCGCCTACCAGGGCTCCGGTGTAGTCTGAGCCTCCCCGGCCGAGGGTTGTGGTGATGCCGTTGCAGGAGCCGATGAAGCCCCCCATGACGGGCACCCGGTTGAGGTCGATCAAGGGAAGAATCTGCTCGGTGAGCGCGGTCTCAATGGCCGATTCCTGAGGTGCGGCTTTGCCGTAGTGGTTATCGGTGAGGATCACGGTACGGGCATCCACATGGGTGCTGGGGATGGACTGATCCGCGAACACCGAGGTGACCAGCAGCGAGGAGATGCGTTCTCCGAAGCTGACAACATTGTCTGAAGAGCGCGCGGTGAGCTCACCCACTGCGGCAATGCCGCGGAGCAGGTTGTCGAGCGAGTCAAACTCATGCTGGATTTGAAGTTGGAGAGCGGTGAGGCGGTCGCCGTCCGCTGCGGAGTTGCTGATTAAATCCGCAGCCGTGTTCAGATGACGCGTGCGCAAGCCGTTGGACAGATGGAGCGCCTCTTCGCGAGCGTTGCGGCCGGCTGCCGCCGCTGCTGCCAGCAGGGTGTCAGTGACCTTGGCCATGGCTGAGACAACCACAATGGGGCTCAGGCCCTTGCGCATCCGGCCTGCGACGATGGCGGTGGTGCGGCGGATGGCGGCGGCGTCTTCCACGGAGGTGCCACCGAACTTCATCACGACGATGTGACGGCGTGGCGTGCTCATAGGAGAGGCGCTCCTGGGGCTGTATCCGTTCCCATGCACACGGTTGCAGGCAAGGAGATGGAGGTGCGCGCCGAACGGTGACAGCGGGGCACGATGCGGTCGCGAAGACAGGCGGCGAAGCTGGGGAAAGAAGCGAGGGTCATGCCGATATCAGCTCCGCGTTGGGGGCGCCGGATGCGACGGGAGGGAAGCCGCGAAAGTCAAACTTGCCCATCACGGCGAGGATCTCTGCGTTGAGCACAGCCGCACCGGCAGCTCCGCGGATGGTGTTGTGAGAGAACAAGGTGAACTTCCAGTCGAAGAGGTTGCAGGGGCGGAGGCGGCCAACGGTGGTGGTCATGCCGTTGCCGCGCATGAGGTCCAGGCGCGGTTGAGGGCGTGCATCCTCGGGTGCGTACTCCACCGGGAAGAGGGGAGCGGAGGGAAGGTGAAGGCCGTTGAGCCCTTTGCCGTGGAGCGGCTGGAACTCCTGCCAGGCTTGCAGAATCTGCTCCTGGGTGGCGGGTTTGCGAAGCTTGATGCTGACGCACTCAGTGTGGCCTTCCAGCACGGCGACCCGGTTACAGTGCGCAGAAACCGTGATGGGCGCGGGCTGGAAGCCGGAGGCGGTAGCAGAGCCGAGCAGCTTGGCGACCTCTTCCTGAAGCTTCTCCTCTTCATTCTTGATGTAGGGGATCACGTTGGAGAGGATGTCCAGAGAGGGCACGCCGGGGTAGCCTGCGCCGCTGACGGCCTGCATAGTGGAAACGAAGAGCTTCTCAATGCCGAAGCGAGCCTGCAAAGGAGCAAGAGGAAGCACCAGGCCGATGGCGCTGCAGTTGGGGTTGGTGACGATGTAGCCGCCGGAGGGCGCGCTCTCCGTCTTGCCCGTTGATGCACGGCGAGTGGGCTGCTGCTCCAGCATGGCCAGGTGCTCCGGATTCACTTCGGGAACCACCAAGGGTACGTCGGCGGCCATGCGGAAGGCGGAGGAGTTGGAGATCACGGCGCAGCCGGCGGCGGCGAACAGTGGCTCCAGTTCGCGGGCGATGGGAGTGTCTACGGAGGAGAAGAGAATCCGTGGAAGATCCGGGCCGGAGGCGCTGGGCGTGTTGGGCTGCAGCACCATGGTGGCGATGCGTTTGGGTAGGGGCGTGTCCAGGCGCCAGGCGCAGGCCTCAGCGTAGGTTTTGCCGGCGCTGCGGTCGCTGGCCGCTAGCCAGGTGATGTTGAACCAGGGATGGTTCTCCAGAAGTTGAATGAAGCGCTGTCCTACCATGCCGGTAGCGCCAAGGATGCCTACATCTCTCCGTTCCATCTACCAAGGATAACAAGATTGCGTTAGCGAAAGAGCATAGCGGCGTGGCGGCGAATCAGAACCGCCCGCGGCAGGCATGGATGACGAGAGGGAAAGATCGGGAGACGAGGGAGAGTCACCGGGACAGGAGAAGATGCGTCGTGGGCTCTGCGCAGGCGCATGCGTTTGCAGGCGCGGGTGAGCACAGATCTTGCCGGGGAGCTGCTTTTGCCGAGCAGCTCGCGGCGCTTCTAGAAGGAGACGATGGGCTGTTTTTGCTTGCTTGGGACTGTGTTGCCTATTCGACGTCGGTGCCGCGTCGGCGAGTATAGACGCGGGAGCTACCGCCTCCCCAGGCGAAGACAAGGGCGACAGCATGGATCAGGAACCAGATGCCGATCCCCTGATCGCTGTAGATCCAAAAGAGGATCAAGAGACGCGGGATGAGCAGGGCCACGATGATCGGGATAATGCCTACGGCCGACGGGATATAGCGCGTCATATCGTGCTCTATCCACGCAATGGCGATGCAGATGCGGGGAAAAAACAGAGAAAGAACCAGAAACCAGAGGGGGATGGCGTGCGTGGAGAGATGCAGAGGGATGGGCATGGCTGGGATTGGCTCCTGACCTTAAGATGGCGGACTGCAGCAGGCAGTCGCCATAAGAGTACTTGAAGAGAGAAGAGAAACTTGTGGAAGCGACCGAATCGAGAAGATAAGCTTTGGGAGCAAGTTTTGCCAGAGGTGGGTTACCTGGCAGGAAAGGTGAAGTTTACCTGGGCGACGGTTCCGGGCGCGACGGTCACCTGGACGTCCTGCTCCCCGAGTTTCTCCTGCACTGCGGCCAGGGTGTAGACGCCCGGAGGGATACCCGCGATATGGAAGGCTCCGTCGGAGCTTGTGACGTCAAACCAGGCGTTGGGGGCGACGTTGATCAAGGCGTTCATCCAGGGATGATGGCGGCAGCGGACGGGGAGCATCACTTCGGGGTGTTTGAATATCTCCGAGTGAGGTGCGGAGTTAGCTGACTGAGAGAAGTTCACCGTGGGGTTGCCGGGTTGGGTGGGGAGCGTGGTGATGTTGTGGACGGTAGCGTCAGAGTTGACGAACTCCACGGCGCCACCCTGCTGGACCGCGACCACATGCGGAATGTAACGGCAGCCTCTCTGATCCACGACGACCGAAGGAGAGCCGGCCGGGGCGATTTGGTCTGGGGCGCCGGACTTGAGGTAGACGAAGACATTGGCCAGATTGTGGTTGGTGACGACGATCTGCTCTGTGAAGGCGGGCAGATTGGCCCGGTTGCAGCCTGGGTCAGCGGAGACGTCCAGACGGACGCGCGGAGGCGCGTGGCCCGTGAAGGTGACCACGCCAGAGATTCCGCCGACATTGGAGGGATTGGAGGAAGATGCGGAGGAGACCGTAGGAGAGACGTCTGGGGTGGCGGAGGAGGGCCTTTGCCTACAGCTAGAGAGCGGCAGAGCCAAGAGGAGGATGAAGGGAGCGGGGCGAAGGTTCACAGTGTTGTTTTGGATGCTTGCGAGGCGGGATGAGTGATAGGGGTTCCCAAAGGACGCCTCTGCCGGTGGTCCTTGCCGCGAAGCAGATCTTCCAACTCCATCTTGAACTCATTGACGTCTTTGAAGTCGCGATAGACGCTGGCGAAGCGGATGTACGCGACAGTGTCTATCTCTTTGAGATGCGACATGATGAGCTCGCCGATGGAGGCGGTGGAGCGCTCCCGCTCAGAGGAGTCCACGACGAAGGCCTCGACCGCGTCTACGATCGCCTGCATCTGCGAGACGGAGACCTTCCGCTTCTGGCAGGAGTGGAGCAGGCCGGTGAGCACCTTCTGGCGATCGAAGTTTTCGCGGCGACCGTCCTTCTTTACCACCATGTAGGGGATCTCATCCAGGCGTTCGTAGGTGGTGAAACGTTTGTGGCAGCGAACACACTCGCGGCGGCGGCGGATGGAGTCGGCGTCTTTGCTTTCGCGGCTATCAATCACTTTGTCTTCCACAAAGCCGCAGTAGGGGCATTTCATAGATGGCTTGATTTTAGAGCAATCTGCCGACGGAGGGACCTTTTGGAGAAAGTCGGCTGCAACGCCACTGCTTCATGCCCCAGAAGGCAAGCCTGCCGGGACTGACGGGAAGTTGGGAGAAAGGCCTGCGAAGGGGATGGTTTGGTCGGGGGATGCGTCTTGTTTTGTGGGAGACGGGGAGCAAGGAGTGGCTTGCGTCGCGGGTCTGCGCTTGGTCCCGCGCTTGTCCCCGCGCTTTATCCTGCGCTTTCCGCGCTTTGCCGAGCCTCACGGAGAGAGATGCCTTGTATCTGCGCGGCGAGCAGGCCGGCGGGGATGACGGCGAGGTTGGCGACCACCAGGATGACGGCTCCGCAGGCGGTTGCTGTCTGGAGGGGAACGTTGAAGAATCCGTGGAGAGTGGCGGTGAGAACCGCGATCTGGGTGAACCAGCCGAGAACCGGGAGTTGCAGAAGAGATCCCCCCAGGCTGGTGGCGAGCAGAAGCATGGTGGCGGCGAAGCTGAGGCCGGCAAGCTCCGGAGATGCGCGGAAGGAGTGGGCCGCACAGAGATACATGAGCGCAATGATGAGCCACATGAAGAGCGAGATCGCCAGAGCGGAGATGAACTCGCTCCAGGTGGAGACGATCCGAAGTCCGTGGCTGAACTCCTGTATGCGCCCGGAGGCAGCATGAGCGAAGGTCTGTGACAGGGGATGGAGGAGTCTTTTGGCGAGGGCGGCGACGTGACGGCCTGCCAGGCGCAGCGAGACGGCAAAGACAGCGAGGAAGAGCGTAGCTGCCAGGGAGAGGGCTCCGGCGCGGGCAAATGCCTGATGGTGGGGCATGTCACGGGGCGCCAGGGCCAGGGTGGTGGAGAAGATGATGGCCGCAGAGGCCAGATCGAAGGCGCGCTCGATGGAGTAAACGGCCAGTTGCATGGCTACCGGCGTCTGGAGGCGGCGGGCGATGAGATACGGACGCCCGAGATCAGCGAAGCGGCCAAAGAGGCCAACCACGGTAAAGCCGATCAGTTGGGGTGGAAACATCTGCCGCGTGGTGGTCTTCTGCAGCGGCGAGAGCAGAACCTTCCAGCGCCAGGCGCGCAGCCAGTAGCCAAAGTAGGTGCAGGCAAAGGCCACCAGGATAAGGGGAAGAGAGACGGAGCGAAGCTGGTGGAGAAGTGACGGCCAGTTGAAGCGAGCGTGCCCCCGAGCCAGCCAGGCACAGAGAGCCAGAAGGACAACGAGGGCAGGAATCACGGTTCGCGGCGTCAAGAGGCGCTGCGCACTCTGGGGCTGTCCAGCGCCGGGCGGGGTGGTGCTGGGGGGCATGATGGAAAGCTCCATTATTGAGCGCCGCTGAGCGCGATGGTGGGGGTTGAGTTCAGGGAGATGGCTTGAGAGGCATCAGTGGATGCGGTGGCTCCCGTCTCTGCAGCCGTCATGGTTACTGCGGGAGTTGGCGCCGCCGGGCTTGCTGCCGACAAACCTGCGGAGCCGTCATGGGCTGGGCCATGGTCGAGGCTGGCTGGGAGCGAAGGAGACTTGAGCCGTTGAAGCGCCCGCACGCGCCGGTTGAACTCCTTGAGGACGCGGTTGACGTAGCGGATGGTCTCTGGGTACGGAGGGATGCCGTGGTAGCGGTCCACCGCGGCCGGCCCGGCATTGTAGGCGGCCAGAGCTTCCGCAAGACCATATTGGTCGTTGTGCGGGTCATAGCGATTCAGGAGTTGGTCCAGATAAGTTGCGCCACCGGTGATGTTCTGGTCAGGGCGGAAGGCGTCGCGGACGCCGAGCTGCTGTGCGGTTCCGGGCATGAGCTGCATCAGGCCCTGCGCTCCGGCTGGCGAGACGGCATCGGGACGTCCGGCGCTCTCGGTGTCAACGATGCTGGCTAGGAGTTGGGCGTCAATCCTATGCTGCCGGGCAGCGACGGAGAGAAGCAGTGGAATATTGGCCGGGGTGTGCGCCGCAACCGTGGAGGATTGTGTTTTGGCGGTCGAATCGGAGGGGTTTGGAACGGGGTCCGGCTGGGGAGGATCGGGCAGAGTCTCAATGCGGGCGATCAGGCTGCGGGAGAGAACGATGAAGTTGTCCGAGTGGGGAGAAAGGAAGAGGCGGATGTGGTTGGCGTCGACAATCTGATAGCGCGCACAGTCATAGGAGAAGCCGCTGCGCAGGGTGACGCGCTGGAAGGCGCGCGCAAAGGGACAGAGCAGCGTTGCCAGCAAAAGAGTACCTAACCGGATACCACCTGATCGACGAATATGCACTTGGGATGAGATTATCACTGTGAATTTACTGGCAGCAATGGGCTTGAGGCTAAGGTTGAGCCCGGGCAGATAACACCGTTGGAAGATGGTTGCGGCCGGTGAAGATCTCGCGTGGAGGAGTACGCAGCATGCGTTGTCCCATTTGTCATAGAGGAAGGCTCTTCCGTTCGCGACGGAGGGTGATGGACCGGTTGTTCTTCAGCCGTATCGGGCTGTTTCCGTGGCGTTGCCCTATGTGCAAGACAAGGATGCGGCTGCGGGTGCGGGACGAGCAGTTGAGCAAGCCTGAACAGATCTGGATAGGCTGATCTGGCTGCGGGCGCTGAGACTGAGAGGGCGTGGCCCGCGGTTGGTTCGGCTGGCAACGGACCCCGTCTGATGCGGCGCGCAGAAGCTTTGGTCAGATGCAGGTGGGGGAGCCGGCAAAGGCGGCTTCAATGGCTATGGCCACGCCATCCTGGTCATTGGACGGGAGGATGGTCCAGCCGTTGGCGAGGGCCAGAGATTTCAGGTCATCGGGAGCGTTGGACATGAGCGCAGGCTCGCTGGCCAGGCGGAGCATAGCAAGGTCGTTCCAGTTGTCGCCGATGGCCAGGATATCTGCGCTGGTGAGGCCACGAAGTTCGGCGAGGCGCTGGAGAGCAGCGGCCTTGGAGCAGCCGTAAGGCAGGATGTCCAGTAGCGTGAGATCCGTCTCCGGATAGGTGGTGCGGTGGAGTGCGGCCTCACGATGGCTGGGCGCAGCGCCATTCGCCATGGGAAGATGTTCCTGCTCGCCCACCGGCGCCACCAGGGGATGCTGGGCTAGCCGCTCTTCGGCGCGCTGCATACGTTCGATGGGGCCGCAGACCATCATCTGGATGGGGAGTTCCTTGCCCGGCTGCAGGGCATCTTCGATCGGATGGGTCTGGATGATGTATCTCTCATTCGCCCGCATCCAGCGGCCGATGCTGGAGTGGATCTGGTCGATGTCCTGGACGACGAGGGCTCCGCGGGAGTCGTCGCCAGTGGGGCCAGTGAGGTCAAAGGTGAGAACCAGGCAGTTGCGGTATTCGGCCAGGTAAGCGCAGAGCCAGAGGGCAGTGGAGAGTGGCAGGTGGGTGCGGTGGATAAGTTGAGATCCAATGGTGCGGATCACGGCTCCGTTGGAACTGATCAGCGCAGAGCCGAGGTTGAGGCCAAGGTCGCGCAGCACGTGCATGGCGAAGCTGTGCCGACGGCCAGTGGAGATGACGATCTCTGCCCCGGAGGTCTGGGCAAGTTGGAGCGCGCTACGGTTGCGAGGGCTCACCTGGCCAGAGGAGTTCAGCAGAGTTCCATCGAGGTCAAGGGCGATGATGCGGGGCGGCATGTATATCTAGAGTAGCCCATGTCTGCGTTTCTGAAGCCGCCAGCCCGGGGCGGGAGGTTGTGGCCGGAAACAGCACGCACTGAAGTTGATTAAGATGATGCCTATGCCTGCTTTTGCCTATCTGGAGTGCAGCCGCTGTCACTATCGAATTTGGAACAAGTCGTCATCCGCAGTCGTGATGCCGGCGTCCGTGTGCCCGCGGGATGGCGGAGCGCTGTTTGTGCGCTATGACATGGAGGTGCTGAAGGCGAGGACGCGCCGTGAGCGGCCCGCAGAGTTGGCCGCGCGCAGACGTGCGGGCCTTGGGATGTGGCGTTACGCTGAAGTGCTTCCGGATGTGACTCCGGTGAGTTTGGGTGAGGGTTGGACTCCGTTGCGGCAAAGTCGGCGGTGCGCCGGGTTGATGGTGAAAGATGAGGCTGTGAATCCGACCGGGACAGCGGAGGCTCGGGGGTTGGCGATGGCCGTCTCCATGGTTGCATCCTATGACGTCCGGCAGATGGGGGTGCGTCAAGTGGCAGCTTCGTCGCCAGGGTTGGCGGCATACGCGGCCGCAGGAGGGATGAAGGCACATCTCTTTTTGCCGCGGGATCTGGCGTCGGCCAATTACCTGGAGGCGGTTGCGCATGGGGCAGAGGTGCATCTGGTGGATGGGTCTTTTGCAGCGTGTGAACAACGTGTGGAGGAAGAGATGCTGCGGCGGGTGGGGGCAGGGAGCGGAGCCGAGGATCTATGGTTCAACCTGTCTGCGCTGCACGAGCCCTTCCGCTTGGAGGGCGAAAAGACGATAGGCTACGAACTGGTGGAGCAGTTCGGCTGGATGTATCCGGATGCGTTGGTCTATCCGCACGACGCTGAGATCAGTTTGATGGGTGCGTGGAAGGCGTTTGAGGAGATGGAAGAGCTCGGTTGGGTGACCGGGAGACGACCGCGGGTTTATGTTGGGCAACCTGCTAAGCAGGGGCTTGATGTGGAGAAGGACAAGGTGGTTCTGGAGATCGCGACCTCATCGGGGGGGAGGGTTGTGGAGCTAGATAGCCCTGCGATTGTGGCTGCCTTGCAGGAATGGGCGCGCGAAGAGGGTATGCTGCTTTCGCAGCAAAGCGCGGCGGCTGCGGCTGCTTATGCTGCGCTTTTGGCGAGCGGCGAGATAGACGCTGGGCAACAGGTGGTTGTGGTGAAGTCTACCGATGGTTTGAGGGACGCGGAAGGGTTGGCCAAGGCGATGCATCTGCGTCCGTCGGTGAGATTGCCAACATCGTTGCCGGTGGGTGGGATCATTGCGCCGGTGTAGGATGGCGCAGGTTGGTGGAGCGCTTGATGGGCGGGCGTGCGGCTGCTGTCTGCTGAGGTTGGATTGCGCAAGGCTGGTGGTTCATGGGGCGTGAGTCGGCCTATCGCGTGACGATCGAGATCCAGCGCCGCCTGGAACGCCCCATGCCCATGGTGCAACCGACGGTAGGTTACTTGAAGCAGTTTGCGCCGCGCGGTCCGTGGTCTCCGGCGGCTTTGGCTTCGGATTCCGTCATGTACTTGCCGTTTTTGGTGCGACCGTAGTAGCGATCGCCGGGGCAATGGTAGATGTGGGTGGAGAGATTTACCCAGACTTTGTCCGGGGCTGCGCCGGGAGCTTGCTTGGCGGCGGGTTGGAAGGGCGTTCGCTTGGCGGGGGTTGCATTGGAGGGTGGGTTGGCGGTCTGGGCTGAGAGTGTGAGCGAGCAGGCCAGCGTAAGCGCAGACAAAAGCGACCGAAGCTGCATGGGTTCTCCTTGAGGGGTAAAGCAGAATGGTGAGCCAGAGGAACTGGCGGCGGAAGCAGGGCGGAGGGAGTGAGCGATCATGCTCGCAGGCCATGGTGTTCACACCATGGCGGGGTCTTCCAGCGGCGTGTTGACGCGGGTTGTGAGGGTAACGGCGGCCACGAGGATCAAGGATCCGCCTAGCCATGCGCGGGGGCCAAGATGCTCATGGAGAACGAAGACTCCTAGGAGGGAGCCGATGAGCGGTTCCATATTGAGCAGGACGCCGGCCTGTGATGCCGGAACCTGGGTTATGCCCCAGTTCCACAGCAGCGTGGTGGCGGCAGTGCAGAGCAGTCCGCTGGCGGCCAGCGCTGCCCAGACATTGAACGAGACTCCGTGAAGTGGCGGCGTCCCGTAGGCGAAGGGCACGTAGAGGGCAAGCATCAGAGTGCCGATGGCGATGCCGTGGGCGGTTACGACAACATGGTTGTGCTTTTCCATGAGGTGCTTGTTGAGGAGGATCCAGAAGAGGCCGATAAAGAGGGAGGCGAGGACCAGAAGATCGCCGCCGAGGGTAGGGCCAACGCCGCGCATGTTGGCGGCTCCTGCGGAAGAGGCATGATGAGATCCGCCCAGCACCACCAGAGCTGCGCCGAGGGTGGAGGCGCCCAGGGCGACCCAGCCCACGGAGCTGAGGCGCTCCTTGGCGAACAGCGTGGCTCCAACGGCGAGAATCACCGGCATGGCGCCCACCATCAGCGCCGCGTGCGACACGGTGGTGAGGGAGAGCCCTTTGAACTGAATGAGAAATTGAAGGGGAACCCCGAGCAGGGCTGTGAGCAGGAGGAGACTCCATTCAGCAGCGTTGAAGTGAGGGCGGCGGGACAGCAGCAAAGGAATCAGCCCCACGGTCGCAAAGGTGAAGCGATAAAAGATCATCGCGCCGACGTTCATCTCACGCAGTGCGATTTTGCCAAAGAAGAAGCCGCAGCCCCAGAAACAACTGGCGAGAAACGCGGCCAGAAAGCCGAGCGCGCGATGCTTTCCAAGGGAGGACACAGAGCCTATTTTCGCACTGGAAGTGGAGGGTGGCGGGAGGAACCAGGCATGCAGCGGGGAGTAGCTTGCCCGCGCATGTCGGTTCCTCTGCCCGTTTCCTGAGCTTGCCGGGTTACCACACCCGGCAATTATTCACCGGAACCATCGGAGAACCCTTCTTGCAGCCAAAGGCGGTGGCAAAGCCGGGTTGGTTGACGATGGCTCCATTGGCGCGGAAGTGGGCTGGTGAGTGGGGGTCTGTGAGGACCTGGGCACGCACCGCCGCGGGACGGACGTTCTCACACCAGTTCTGGGCGAAGGCGATGTAGAAGCGTTGCGGGCCGGTGTAGCCGTTGATCTTCTTGTGGATGTCGACACCATTCTCACGCGCGCGGTTCAGGTAGGCGATAAAGGCCAGCACGAGGCCGCCATTATCGGCTGTGTTCTCGCCGAGCGTGAGTTTGCCGTTGACCATGACATTGTCTTTGGGTGTGGCTCCGGGGACGGCGACAAAGCTGCCGTACTCATGCACCAGGCATCCGGTTCGCGCCTGGAAGCCGGACAGGTCCGCAGGAGTCCACCAGTTGGAGAGATTTCCGTTGGCGTCAAACTGTCTGCCCTCATCGTCAAAGCCGTGGGTCAGCTCATGGCCGATGACGGCGCCGATGTGGCCATAGTTTACGGCGAGACCGGCGTGGGGATCATAGAATGGGGGTTGCAGAATGCCGGCGGGGAAGTTGATGTCATTCATGCTGGGGTCATAGTAGGCGTTGATGGTGGGTGGCGTCATGATCCACTCGTTTTTGTCTACGGGCTTACCGATTTTGTTGAGCTGGCGGTCGTTTTCGAAGACGTTGGCGTGCTCCGCATTCGTGAGCGCATTGGTGGGAGAGACAGTAAGCTTGCTGTAATCACGCCACTTGTCGGGGTAGCCAATCTTGTCGGTGACGGCATGGAGCTTCTGCTTGGCGCGGAGTTTGGTGGCGGGACTCATCCACTGCAGGGTGTCTATGTCCTGATCCATGGCGGCCTCGATGTCATGCACCATCTGGAGGGTCTTCTGCTTGCTGTCGCCAGTGAAGTAGTGTTCCACATAGACTTGGCCAAGAGCTTCACCCAGAGAGTGATCGACGGCTGAGGTGCAGCGCTTCCAGCGCGCACGCTGGGTGGGCACGCCCTCCAGTTCCGTGCCGTAAAAGTGGAAGCTTTCGGCGTCGAAGGAGTGGGGCAACTCGTTGGCAAAGGTGCTGAGAAGATGAAAGCGGATGTAGGCGCGGAGGGTATTGAGATCCGTATCCTGGATCGTGGTGGCCATGGCTGGGAAGAACGCCGGGCTGGCATTGACCAGAGAGTGGATGGCGGGCACATGATCCGCAGTGAGAAATTCTGTGAAGTTCAGCGGCGCAATGCTGGATTCAAAGGTTGCCAGGGTCTGAGGATGGTAGACAGTCTCCGGGTCGCGCTGCTGGGTGTGCGTGAGAGAGGCCAAGGCTAGCTTGGTCTCAAAGGCGAGGATTTGTTTTGCGTCATTCTGGGCCTGGGTGGGAGCATAACCTGAAAGGCTGAGCATTTTGGCGATGAACGCGACGTATTCGTCGCGGATCTGCTGGTCCTTGGCTCCGGTGCGGGTGTAGTAGTCGCGCTCCGGCAGGCCTAGACCGCCCTGATCGGCGACGGCGACCTGTTTGCTGGAATCCTTATAGTCCTGCTCTTCGCCGAATCCGAAAAAGATGTTCACACCCATGCGTTGGAGTTCGCCGGTCAAGGAGAGAAGGTTCTGCCTTGTGACGGTGTCAACCTGATGGAGCAGGGGCTGCAGAGGCGTGAGACCCTCGCTGTTTATGCGACTGGTATTCATGCAGGCAGCATAGTAGTCGCCGATCTTTTGCTGGTTCGGGGTGCGACCTGAGCCCAAAGCGGCGTACTGGGTGAGGATTCCGTTTAGTTCCTTGGTTGCGACGTTGTAGAGCGTTTCGAACTGATTGACTGCAGGCTGGTCAGCGGGAATCGGATTGTGTGCAGCATAGTTGCCGCAGGCAAACTTGTAGAAGTCGTCACAGGGGTCCACTGCCGTATTCATGGACGACAGGTCAAATGCCGGTGCGAGGTGGTAACTGGACGAGTTGTTGGGGGCTGAACTGTTGGCAGCAGGCGCACTCTCGGTCTGTGCGGCTGCTCCGGAGGACTGCGCCATGCCCGCGACAGGGAGGGCGAAGAACGCCAGGATGGGCGTGAGGAGTGCCAGGCTGAGCGTGAGGCTCAGGGTCTGGCCTTGCGACGGGGCTGGGTTCTGCAGACGAAAGATGTTCATCAAATGGCTCCGAATGAATTGCCTGGCTCTCCCGCAGGGGGGAGCGAAGCTGGTGTGTCTGGAAAGACAGAAGCGTCCTGGCAAAGGAATTCTTTGCAGGAGTAGTGTACGCGGACCTGGCAGAGGATGTTCCTTGGCCCGGAGCTGTGGCCGTCCGGTTTAAAACTACGAGGCCAGCAGATGGCTGGCCTCGAGGGTGACTTCATGCCTGGGGTTCAGGCTGCTTTGGTAACCACTGCCTTTACGCGGGCGTTTAGGCGGGCTTTGTACCGGTTGGCGGTATTCTTGTGCAGAACACCCTTCTGGACGCTCTTGTCCAGCACGGAGACGGTGGAACGGTAGGTGCCGGTGAGGGTCTTCTTGTCTCCGGCAGCCAGGGCCTCGCGCAGCAAGCGGAGGGCGCCACGGAGCTTGGAGCGGTTGGCCCGGTTGATGGCCGTCTTGGTGATGGTTTGGCGGGCGCGTTTGAGCGATGAGACGTGATTTGCCATGATGCGAGACTCTTTTCTTTTTGCCCGGGACAACTGGCTGCAGCCAAGGCGCAAAGCACCTATAGAGGCGGCGGGTGACGCGGGGAAAATGGGATGCAGACCGGAAGCTGATACCTTTCCCTGTCCGCAAACGGGGTCTGTGCAGTGCAGCCACTCCTGTGCATCTTTGATTCTATGGTATTTGCAGGGAGAGGGTCAATCAAGACTTCAAGCGACCGCGCGCGGTGCCGGCAAAGGGGCGGGCTGCAGCGTAGCCGACAGAATTGGGTATGCTGTTTGGTTCAAATTCATCGGATGCGCCTTGACGCGTGCAGCGGTGCGGGGATAGTCTCTGGTGCAAGATCGATACTCTATTGGCAACGCTAGCCAATCCGGTCATGATACAGGGCGCGAGGCGTCGCCCGGCTTGTGTAGACCATCAGTACTCCGCAGGACGGTGTCGCATAGGGCGATATAGAGTCGATCTTTTCTCCTTTGCATCCAAACCAGGGAGGGGTAAATTCCCTCTTCTTGCAATCTCCTGACGGAGGTCAGGCTACTACTTGGTCAAAAAATCCCTGAATCTCACCCCTGGAATTGAGCCCTTGTATGGCACGCGCGACGAGAATCTTCGTTTGATGGAAGATGGACTGGGTGTCCAGATCGATCTGCGATCGGAGAGTATTCATCTTCTGGGAGAGGCTGCGGCGGTCGCCCGAGTCGAAGGGATCTTCAACGACTTTGAACAACTTCGAAAGCTGGGCGTCCATCCCCACAACGGCGAATTGAATGCGCTGTTGAAGATGGTGGTTGCAGACCCTGCGGTGACGTTGCGGGGACTGGTGGAGAGTGGAAAACAGCGCGCCATCGGGGCTAAGCGGGCGGTGCAGCCGCGCAGTCCAAACCAACGACGGTATGTGGAATCCATCGAGACCCATGACATGGTGTTTGGACTGGGGCCGGCAGGAACCGGTAAAACCTATCTGGCCGTGGCGATGGCGGTGAGCGCGCTGCTGGCGAAGAAGGTCTCTCGTATCATTCTGGTCCGGCCTGCGGTAGAGGCGGGTGAACGCCTGGGCTTCTTGCCGGGCAGTTTGCAGGAGAAGGTAGATCCGTATCTGCGGCCGTTGTATGACGCTCTCTATGATCTGCTGGATCCAGCCAAAGTGGACAAGATGCTGGAGAGCAATGTGATTGAGATTGCGCCGCTGGCCTTCATGCGCGGCCGCACGCTTCACGACGCATTCATCATCATGGATGAGGCGCAGAACACGACCAGTGAACAGATGAAGATGTTCCTGACGCGGATGGGCAATCAGTCCAAGGCGGTGATTACCGGCGATCTTTCTCAGTGCGACCTACCCAGTCCGAAGCGGAGCGGGTTGTTGGAGGCATTGAGGGTGCTGGATGGCGTGGAGGGTATCCGCTTCTGCCACTTCGAGGACGTAGATGTGGTGCGGCACCATCTTGTACAGCGGATTGTGCGGGCATATGACACCTATGACCGGGCCGAACAGTTGCCGCTAGCCGTGGATGGGGTTCCTCTGGCCATCGAGATCGAAGAGCAGCAAAAGCGAGTGTTGCACCCGCAATAGGCCTCGCTTGTCCAAAGAGTTGGTTTGCCATGCCGTGGCACATCTATCTGGTTGAGTTTCTGAGCGGCGCGCTGCTGGCCAATGGTGTACCGCACTTTGTGCAGGGGCTCAGCGGGGTTCCATTCCCTACACCCTTTGCGTCACCGCCGGGTGTGGGTGACTCCTCGCCGCTGGGCAATGCGCTGTGGGGATTTGGCAACCTGGCGGCAGGTGCGGTACTGCTGCATCTTTTCTGGCCCGGCAAGCTTTTGGGCTGGGAATCTGTGGCCGCTGCTCCGGCGGTCGTTCCGGAGCGAATCTGTAGCACAGCGCAGACCCAGTTCTGATCCTGTATATGGTCCTGGAAAGGCGCAGTCTGTGCTGCGCCCAGCTAGCTGCCTGTTAGCGCCCAAACCTTTGCTGACCACTCAACTGGCTCATCAGCCGCTGCTGCATCTTGCCGCCTCCTGAGCCCATGGTCTTGAACATCTTGCTCATTTGCTGGTGCTGGCGCAGCAGGTTGTTCACCTCCTGCACGGTGGTTCCGGAGCCGGCGGCGATGCGCTTGCGGCGGCTGCCGTTGATGATGGAGGCGTTCTGGCGCTCCTTGCGGGTCATCGAGTCGATGATGGTTTCGACGCGGTTGAACTGCTTCTCGTCGATGGAGCCGGCGGCCTTCTGCATCTGGGCGAACGGCCCTACCGAGGGGAGCATCTTCAGGATGGACTGCATGCTGCCCAGTTTTTTGATCTGACGGAGTTGTTCGCGGAAGTCTTCCAGGGAGAAGCCATCGCCGGAGAGAGCCTTTTTGGCGAAGTCGGCTGCCTTGCTTTTGTCGAGCTTCTCGTCGGCTCGTTCGAGTAGCGTCGCAATGTCTCCCATGCCCATGATGCGGCTGACGATGCGGTCAGGGTGAAAGGGTTCAAAGGCGTCCGGCCTTTCCCCTGTGCCCAGGAACTTGATGGGCTGGCCGGTGATCTGGCGGATAGAGAGTGCGGCACCGCCGCGCGAGTCCCCATCCATCTTGGTGAGAACGGCTCCGGTGATCTGGAGCTTGTCGTTGAAGGCTTTCGCAGAGTTCACCGCATCCTGGCCGGTCATGGCGTCGGCGACAAAGAGAATCTCCGTCGGCGAGAGCAGCTTTTTAAGCTCTGCCATCTCTTCCATCAGGGCCTGATCGATGCCCAGGCGGCCGGCGGTGTCCACGATGAGGATGTCGCAGCCGTAGTTGGCTGCCTCGCGGCGGGCCTCTTTGGCCAGACGGAGAACGTCATCCGTCCCGGCCCCGGAGGAATCAAGTTTGCCCTCATAGAGCTGCGCGTTGATGGAGCGAGCGACCACGGCGAGCTGCTCGCGGGCTGCAGGACGGTAGACGTCCACGGAGACCAGCATGGGCCGGTGACCACCCTTTTTGAGCCATTGAGCCAGCTTGCCGGAGGTCGTGGTCTTACCGGAGCCCTGCAGTCCGGCCATAAGGATCACCGTGGGCGGCTGGGAGGCGAACTTGAATCGCGCCGTGTCTGTGCCCAGCGTGGCGATCAGTTCGTCACGGACGATCTTGACGATCTGCTCGGCCGGCGAGAGCGCGGTGGCGACGATGGAGCCAAGAGCCTTGGCCCGAATCTTCTCGATAAGGTCGCGAGCCACATCGAGGTTCACGTCGGATTCAAGCAGAGCGACGCGGATCTCGCGCAGGGCGTCATTGATGTTCTCATCGCTGAGCGTGCCCTGGCCCCGCAGAGTCTTAAACGAGCGCTGAAGTTTTTCAGAGAGGGTTTCAAACATAGCTATCTCTAAGTATAGCTACCGCTGCCCTTGGAGCGCGCAAGCCTCAGTAAGGGAGCGCGCCTAAGCCCGCAAGGGCCGGCTCAGGCGCCTGCGCTGGAAGCAGAAGGATGCAGCCGGGCGGCCCTTTCGAATGCCTGGTGCAGATCGGCGATCAGGTCTTCCTCATCTTCCACGCCCACCGAGACGCGCACCAAGTCCGACGGAAGCTGGCGCTGGGCCAGCAGTTCAGGAGGGACGCTGGCGTGGGACATGGTGGCCGGCATGCTGACTGAGGAACTGACGCTGCCAAAGCTCACCGCGATGTGGAACAGGTGGGTAGACTCCGCGATGGCTTTTGACAGAGCGACAGAGCCAGTGGTGAAGCTCATGACCGAACCCGGGCCCGCTGCCTGACGGTGGTGCAGTTGATAGGCATTCTCTTCAGCGAGGCCGGGATAGAAGACCTGCGTGACCTCTTTCCGTGCGGCGAGCCACCTGGCCACAGCGAGAGCGTTCTTCTGCTGGCAGTCGATGCGGAGCTTGAGGGTCTTCAGGCCGCGCAGAAGCAGGAAGCTGTCAAAGGGCGAGAGCGCGGCTCCCTCCGCATTGCTGATGAAGCGAATTTGCTCGGCCAGAGCTTCGTCCTTTACGATCACCGCTCCGCAGGTGACGTCGTGATGCCCTCCCAGGAACTTGGTGCCGGAGTGGATGACAATGTCCGCGCCGAGATCCAGAGGATTTTGTAGATACGGGGACATCACGCTGTTGTCGATAGAGAGAAGCGCTCCGTGCGCATGCGCTACCTCAGAGAGCCGCTGGATATCCAGGATGTGAAAGAGTGGGTTCGTAGGTGACTCGATATGGACCAGCCTGGTCGCTGGAGTCAGATGTTTGGCGAACGCTTCCGGGTCTAGTGCATCGGCGTAGCAGGCGCGAATGCCGGAGCGGTCAAGGACGCGGGAGAAGAGCCGACAGGTTCCACCGTAGAGGTCCAGATCAGTGAGAATCTCATCGCCGCTGCGCAGCAGGCGAGTGACGGCGGTGATGGCCGCCATGCCGCTGGAGAAGCAGAAGGCGTGGTTTCCGTTCTCCAGTGAGGCAAGCTGGCGCTCCAGCACGGCCCGGGTGGGATTTGCACTGCGCGAGTAGTCGTACTCAGCTTCGGCGTCCATGGTCTCGCGCGTAAAGGTAGCGGTCTGATAGATGGGGGTAACGATAGGCTTGTAGGGATCCCTAGGCGCGGGTTCAAAGTTGACCAGGCGAGTGGCGAATTTCATGGCTTGTCTTTCTCTGTGCGGGGTTGAAAAGCCGCGGCGGCGATGGCCTGGGAGAGATCGGCGATGAGATCTTCAGGATCTTCCAGGCCGACGGAGATGCGGATGAGGCCGTCGCTGATGCCGAGAGCCTGCCGCAGTTGGGGGTCCAGGTCCGCATGGGTGGTGGTGGAGGGGTGGGTCAGGAGGGTCTCAAGACCGCCGAGGCTCTCCGCGCGGGAGCAGAGTTGGAGGTGGTTGAGTGCCTGCCGCGCCGCCTCCGCGCCGCCCTTGAGCTCAAAGGTCACGATGCCGCCAAAGCCGCGTTGTTGTGCTACGGCAAGAGCGTGTTGCGGGAAGGACTCCAGACCGGGGTAGAAGACCTGCTTGACATCCGGATGCACTTCCAGCCACTGCGCAAGGCGCAGCGCTCCGGTGCATTGCAGGCGCAGGCGCATGGGCAGGGTCTTCATCCCCTGCAGCGTAAGCCACGCTTCGAAGGGCGCTTGAATCGAGCCCAGCGTCTTCCGGATCAGGCGCAGACGTTCCATCAACGCTTCGTCGTGGCTGGCGATGGAGCCGCCCACCGTCGCGTTGTGCCCATCGATGTATTTGGTGGTGGAGAGGATCGAGATATCCGCTCCCAGCTCAAAGGGGCCCTGCAGAATCGGGGTCAGGAAGGTGTTGTCCACGGCCAGCAGAATGGAGTGCCGTTTGGCGATTCGGGAGATTGCCTCGATGTCCGTGAGCTTCAGGGTAGGATTGCCGGGGGTCTCGATCAGGATCAGACGCGTGGTGGGTCGGATGGCCGCTTCCACGGTGGCAGGGTTCGAGGTATCGACAAAGTCTCCGCTGATGCCGAGATGATCCAGCACCTCGCGGAACAGCCGCATGGTGCCGCCATAGACAACGTCAGAGAGGATGGCGTGGTCGCCGCTCCGGAGCAGAGAGAAGAGCAGTGTGCTGATGGCCGCCATTCCAGTGCGGAAGCTGACCGCCGACCGTGTTCCTTCCAGCGCAGCGAGAGCTTGCTCCAGGGCATCGACCGTGGGATTGGAGACGCGCGAGTAGCTGTACCCTTTATCCACGCCAACCGCATCGTGGACAAAGATCCCGGTCTGGTAAAGGGGGAAGAGCATGGAGCTGGCGTGATTGTCCAGCATGCGGCCGCCGCGAATAGCCAGCGTAGCTTCTTGAAAGGTCTTGGTGGACAACCCTCTCTCCTTGCTCAGGCGTCGAGTGAATTCAAAGGCAACAAAGCCTCCGGGAGACGCTCAGGCGGCAGACAGCAAAGCGATGCTTGCGTCGAACTCACACCATCGCTGCCGATACGGAACCCATGGGCGACGCCCATGGCGCTCGGCATGCCAAAGGCGCCGCGCAGACTCCCGGAAAAGGAACTGTCACGAGTCTAGCAAACAAACCTCAGCCCAAGGGTAGCGGCGCGGAAGTAGTTCAAGATAGCTGCGGAGGCGCAGAGAAGAAAGCTATGCACCGGGATTTTGCCAGGCGACGGATCTCTGCGTGGAGCCAGGCACCACGTAGCTTGGCAGATACCCGGACTGGCGCGGGGGGTGGCGCGGCGTGAGAATCTAGGGATGAATCAGGCGTCGAATGCAGGGAGTTGTGGAACGATGCTGCGGGAGTATATGACCCACTTGCGAGTGGAGAAGGGGCTGCGGCCGCTGAGCTGTGAGGCTTACCTTCATGATCTGGAGATCTTCGCCGAATATCTGGAAGCAGGCGGCGGAGATGGCCTTGGAGTCAAGACGTTTTTCACTGCCCAACAGGCGGATGTGGGCGGGTTCATGCAGCATCTGCGCGAGCATGGAGTGCAGGCGCGGTCGATCGCCCGCAAGCTGAGCTGCCTGCGGGGGTTCTATCGCTGGCTGCTCATGGAGAAACGGATACAGCGCGACCCGACGGTCAACATCGAGAGCCCGGCGAGTTGGAAGGTCCTGCCAAAGTCCCTGGCGGAGGGTGAGGTTGCACAGATGCTGGATCGCGCCGCTGCCGCGGCCCGAGTGGAAGATGCGGCGGGGGCCGGGCTGGGCCTGGCTCTGCGGGATCACGCCATGCTTGAGGTGCTCTACGCCGGCGGGTTGAGGGTAGGCGAGATGGTCGCGCTGCACCAGGAGGATCTGCGCTTGGAGACGGCCAGCGTGCAGGTGAGGGGTAAGGGAGACAAGGAGCGGATCGTGCCCATCGGGCGCAGCGCAGTAGAGGCGCTGGAGGCCTATTTGGAGCGCGGACGGCCGGAGCTCCTACAGGCGCGGCGAGGCGCTGGAGGGCTGGAACGAACCCTGTTTTTGTCGGTTCGGGGAAGGCCGTTGACTACCCAGGCGATCTGGCAAGTGGTGCGGAATGCGGATAGCCACGCCAGTCCGCACAAGCTGCGCCACAGCATGGCCACGCACATGGTGGAGCACGGCGCTGACCTTAGAACCGTTCAGACACTGTTGGGCCACGCCGACATCGCGACCACCCAGGTGTATACGCACCTGGCGATCGACCGGCTGAAGACCGTGCACCGTATGTGCCATCCGCGGGCGCGCAGACGGACGGTGGAATCATGAACCGCTCCTCTGCAGATCAATCTGCCCGTGGCGATGCGAGCGCAGCGAAAAAGCCGAACGGCGAGAAGTCCCAGGCCGAGCCCACGCTCGCGCATCAAACGGAGTTGGTGGCCCTCGGGGAACAGTTTTTAGCCGTCCTCCGGGATGAGCGTGGGGCCAGCGAGCATACGTTGCGAGCCTATGCGCGAGAGGTGAGAGCATTCGCGGAGTTCCTCGCAGCCTGCCCGCGGCAAGGTGCCGCGCAGGGCACAGCGTTGTCCTGGGTGCAGCATACTCATATCCGAACCTACATGGCTTCACTGCTGGACAAGGGATTGACCAAGACCAGCGTGGCGCGCGCCCTGGCCGCGATTCGGAGCTGGTTCAAGTGGGCGGCCAGAAGAGGACTAATAGAGAGCAATCCGGCGCTGCTGGTGAGTACGCCCAAGCTGCCCAGGCATCTGCCCAGAGTGCCCAGCGTGGAAGAGGTGAATCGGGTGCTGGACTCACTGGAACCGGGCCACCAGCCCGGGAAGCCGGGCGCGGAAGGGACGCAGGATGAGCAGTCCCATAAGCAGCAGAGCGTAAAGTGGCCGGAGCGGGAGCGAGTGATCTTTGAGCTTCTCTACGGTTGCGGAATTCGCAACTCAGAGCTGGTGGGATTGGATATGGATTCGATCCGCTGGGGCGAGGACGCGATCCGCGTCTTCGGAAAAGGTAGAAAGGAACGCCTCGTCCCACTGGGTGACGCGGCGGCAGAGGCGGTGCGGGCATACCTGCCGCAACGCGGGGCGAGGCTGGAGGCTGCTGGGCTGGGAGGGCTGGTGCAGGATGGACCGTTGCTGATCCGGCTGCGCGTGAGCGCAGTGAAAGGCACAGGCGCAAGGAGAGGCGCAGGTGCAGCCAAGGGCGCGGCGCGGTTGACCACGCGCAGCGTAGGCAGGATCGTGAAGAGCATTGCGCTCAGCCGGGGATTGGCGGCCGATGTGCATCCGCACACCTTACGCCATGCCTTTGGAACCCACATGCTGGAGGAGGGCGCCGACCTGCGCGCCATCCAGGAGATGCTCGGCCACGAGCGACTCAGCACCACCCAGCGCTATACGCAGCTTACGGTCGGACAGGTCCAACGTGTCTATGACCAGACGCATCCCCGCTCCAGGTAAACGGACAGACGACCGCAAACGATCGCACTTCGAGAACGGACAGTGATCGCCATGCTTCCGGCAAAGATCGAGTGGTGTGGGCCTAGTAGCGGGGGATGGAAGGATCGATGGTCTTGGCCCAGGCTTCGATGCCTCCACGGATCGATTGCGCTTTTTCAAATCCCTGCTGGCGGAGCCATGCGGCTACGTAAAGCGAGCGCGTGCCGTGGTGGCAAAGGATAAGAGTAATAGCATCCTCGTCCACATGCTGATGAGCGCGACCGGGGATCTCCCCCATCGGGATGTGGGTGCTGGGTTCCAGGCGCGCTATCGCGTACTCGAACGGCTCACGCACGTCCAGCAGCAACGGTGGTTCAGGGCTGGTCAGAAGGGCATGGGCCTGGGCAACGTCAATCTCTAAGTCCATAGAATTCCTCATTGGCCGATGCGGATCGGCACCACAGATCCGCATCGCCTTGGCGTGATGCTGGGGATGGTTTTTCCGGGTTCAACCTTTAGACATTGGCTCCATGGCACTTCTTGTATTTCTTGCCGGAGCCGCAGAAGCACGGGTCGTTGCGTCCGATCGTCTCGCCGGTGCGCCGCTGCGTCGCGGTGGCAGTGGCGGTGCCGCCGGCCTGACGGGCGGCGGCCAGATCGCGCTGCTTGTTGCGTTGGAACTCGCGCTCCAGAGCGTCGATGGTGGTGGAGGGCGAGCGCGTCGGAACCACCGGCGGCGGCGCTGCCGGGCTGCTTGGCGCCGCCGGCTGCGCATCCGCCGGAGCGCGTTGCGGCGGGTTAAAGGAACCCGGAGCAGGTACCGGAAGCTGCATCCGCGAGAGCTGCTCGAGGCTCTCGATGGGTGTTCCGTCGGGCGCAAGGATCTGCATTCGGAAGAGGTTGCGAGCAGTGTCTTCCTGGAAACGCATCATCATGGCTTCGAACAGCTCGAACGATTCCTTTTTGTACTCCACCAGAGGATCCACCTGACCGTAGCCGCGCAGACCAATGCCCTCTTTCAGGTGGTCCATGTTCAGCAGATGCTCCTTCCACAGAGCATCCAGCACGGAGAGCATCACTACCCGCTCATGGTAGCGTAGCTGGTCGGCGCCAAGGATCTGCTCCTTGGTGTTGTAGCGCTGCTGCAGCCGGTCGTAGATGGCGTCGCCCAACTCCCGGCGGTTGAGCTGGGAGGGATCAATCTCCGCGGCCAGATCGGCCCCAAAGATATCTTTCACCTGCTTGAAGATGTTCTCGGTGTCCCACATCTCGGGGTGAACCTTCTCCGGGGCGTACTCGTCGAGAATGCTGGAGAGAATCGTGGAGACATAATCTTCCGTGATGAGTTGCTTCTGGTTGACGCCTTCCATCAGCTGATGGCGCAAGGAGTAGACCGCCTCGCGCTGTTTGTTCATCACGTCGTCGTACTCCAGAACGTGTTTCCGGGACTCGAAGTTCTGGCTTTCCACCGCCTTCTGCGCACCCTCAATACGCTTGGAGATCATGCGGCTCTCAATGGGCACGCCCTCCTCCATGCCGAGCGACTGGAGCAGGTTAGAGACCCACTCCCGGGCGAAGATGCGCATCAGGTCATCTTCCAGGGAAAGGAAGAAGCGCGAACTGCCGGGGTCGCCCTGGCGGCCGGCGCGGCCGCGAAGCTGGTTGTCCACGCGCCGGGACTCATGGCGTTCCGTGCCCAGGATGTGGAGGCCGCCGGTCTCGACCACGGCGTCGTGCTCGGCTTTGGTCGCGGCAGCGTGCGCCTCAAGCGCCGTCTCCCAATCCTGGTTAGAGACTTCAAACTCCTGCGACTGGTAGTAGAAACGGTTGAAGCCGGGGGCAGCAACGGGTTGGATAGCTCCCTCAGCCGCAGACACGGCGCGGGCGATCTTGCGCTTCACCAGATCCTGGCGGGCCATAAACTCCGGGTTGCCCCCCAGCAGAATGTCCGTGCCGCGCCCGGCCATGTTGGTGGAGATCGTGACCATGCCAAGGCGACCGGCCTGGGCGACAATCTCTGCCTCCTTTTCATGGAACTTCGCGTTGAGAACCACGTGGCGGACGCCCTTGCGCTTCAGAATGTCAGACAGTAGCTCGGATTTCTCAATGCTGGTGGTGCCCACCAGTACCGGCTGTTTGGCTGCATGCAGACGCTCGATCTCGTCAGCTACGGCGACGTACTTCTCCTTGGCGGTGCGGTAGACCACGTCCGGGTGCTCGATGCGGAGCATCGGACGGTTGGTGGGGATCACCAGAATCTCCAGCTTGTAGATGGACTCGAACTCGGAGGCTTCGGTCTCGGCAGTGCCGGTCATGCCAGAGAGCTTTTTATACAGTCGGAAGTAGTTCTGGAAGGTGATGGTGGCCAGGGTCTGGTCTTCCTTGCGGACCTGCACGCCCTCCTTGGCTTCGACGGCCTGGTGTAGGCCGTCAGACCAGCGGCGCCCGGGCATCAGGCGGCCGGTGAACTCATCCACGATGATGACCTCACCATCCTTCACCACGTACTCCACGTCGCGACGGTAGAGAGCGTGGGCCTTGATAGCCACCTCGATGTGGCGCTTCATATCCCAGTTTTCCGGATCGGCGATGCTGGTGATGCCGAGCAGCTTTTCGATCTTCTCGTAACCCTCGTCGGTCACGGTGATGGCTCGGGCTTTTTCATCCACCACGTAGTCGCCGCTCCAGGTCTTGGTCTCCAGGGTTTCCACCAGTTCTCCCTGTTCCAGCTGTGGAACAATCGCGTTGGCAATCAGGTATTTGTCGGTGGTCTTGTCGGTTGGGCCAGAGATAATCAGCGGCGTGCGCGCTTCGTCGATCAGGATGGAGTCCACCTCGTCGACAATGCAGTAGTGCTGGCCACGCTGCACCATGTCGGCCAGATCGAACTTCATGTTGTCACGCAGGTAGTCAAAGCCAAACTCGTTGTTGGTGCCGTAGGTGATATCGGCGGCGTAGGCGGCACGGCGCTCGGCGTCAGAGAGGTCATGAACGATCACACCGACACTCAGGCCAAGGAACCCGTAGATCTTGCCCATCCATTCTGCATCGCGTTTGGCCAGATAGTCGTTCACGGTAACCACATGCACGCCATGGCCGGCCAGAGCGTTCAGGTAGCAGGGAAGCGTAGCCACCAGGGTCTTGCCTTCTCCGGTCTTCATCTCAGCGATTTTGCCCTGGTGCAAGGCCATGCCGCCAATCATCTGGACATCAAAGTGACGCATTCCGAGTACCCTACGGCTGGCCTCGCGAACCACAGCGAAGGCCTCCGGGAGCAGATCGTCAAGGGCCTGCTTTTCGGCCGCGAGGATCTCTTCCTCCTCGGTAAGGTTCTGGGTCGCCGCGGCAATGCGGGAGCGAAACTCCGTCGTCTTGGCTGCCAGTTCGGCGTCCGAGAGCGATTGTATGGCGGCCTCGTGACTGTTGATCTGCGCCAGCATGGGAAGCATGCGTTTGACGGCGCGGTCGTTGCTGGTGCCGAAGACTTTGGCAAGAAGGCTGTTGAACACGGGAGGGGATCCTTTGCAGGTGGCGCGCACAGGCGCGGAGAGGAAAAATAGAAACGGAAGACCGCAGGACTCTGGAGCAGACGCCGGTCTAGCTATAGCGGGCGGTAAAGGCCTGCAACTCAGCGGTGTGCGCGGCCGGGGGATGCATGGTCCAGACCGCAGCCACCAGGCTGCGCTGCGCCGGGCGCAGCGCCATGGTCTCTTTGGAGTGCGCGCCTGCGTTGCGGACCAGCGGCTGAGAGATCGCCCTGGAAGTGGTCTGCATGTGGATCAGCAGAGTGCAGATGTACCGTCCGCCAAGAGTCAGGTCCGCGCGCCTCAACGCACGCGCCTGGGCACCACCCCAGCGGGCGAGGAACGCCCGTCGTGGACCGGAGCCGGCGCTGAGCGAAGAGAGCAGCAGGAGCAGGCAGGCGAGCTGGCGGTTGCGCAGATGCATCGCTTCTCTCATCTTAAACGAAATGCAGGGTCTTCGTATCCTTGATTGCCTTGCCCAAAGCGGCTCCAGATGGGTGTACCCGGGTTGTGGGTGCGTCTGGCTGGGCTGAGCCGCAGGTCTGGTGGATCTCAACCGGCGAGGAGACTATGCTGGGTGGGTTCCCCTGTTTTGGGACGTCGCTGGCAGCACTCAGGAGTCAGGGATCGGGTGAAACAGGTTGAGCGCAGGCAGGTTGCAAGCAGGCAGGCTGAAGACGGGTAGGGAAAAGGAAAGGAGACCAGCGATGAGTGAGACGGCGGTTCAGTATGCGCGGGAGCAGGGTCAGCGGTTTGTCAGCGAGTTAAAAGATCTCCTGAGGATTCCATCGGTTTCGACTGCGCCCGAGCACGTGGCGGACGTACGCCGGGCAGCGGAGTTCGTGGCCGACGGGCTGCGCTCAGCAGGAATGGAGCAGGTCCGGCTCATCGAGACCAGCACGGAGCCCTCGCCAGGCAAGCCGGGACATCAGGGACATCCGCTGGTCTACGCGGAGTGGTTGCATGCCGAGCCGTTACCGGATGGCAGCGCCCGCCCGACCGTTCTTCTCTATGGCCACTATGACGTGCAACCGGCGGAGCCGCTGGAGGAGTGGAAGTCCCCGCCCTTTGAGCCGACCGAGCGCGACGGGAACCTCTATGCCCGCGGAGCGGTGGATGACAAGGGACAGATGTGGATGCAGGTGAAGGCGCTCGAATCTCTGCTCAAGGCAGACGGAGGGCTGCCCGTCAACGTGCGCGTGATTGTGGAGGGCGAGGAGGAGGTGGGCGGCGAGGGGATAGCAGCCTTTGTCCGTGAGCATGGCGACCAGTTGAAGGCCGATGTCGCCTTGGTCAGCGATACAGAGATGTTTGCGCCGGAGCTTCCCACGCTCTGCGTGGGGCTGCGCGGGATGATCTATACCGAGGTGGAGGCCAGGGGCGCGGCGACCGATCTGCACTCGGGCATGTATGGAGGGGCAGCGCCGAATCCTTTGGTGGCGCTGGCCCAGATCATCGCCCAGTTGAAGACCGCCGATGGTCATATCGCAATTCCAGGCTTCTACGACGGGATCGAAGCGCCGACAGCGGCAGAACTGGAGGCGTGGCGTTCCCTGCCATTTGACGTAGAGGAGTACCGACGGCGCGAGGTGGGCTCCACGGAGTTGACCGGCGAGCAGGAGTTCTCTGTGCTGGAGAGAACCTGGGCGCGGCCAACCATGGACGTGCATGGAGTGGTGGGCGGATTTACCGGCGTGGGAGCCAAGACGGTGATTCCGGCTCGGGCCACGGCCAAGATCAGCTTCCGCCTGGTTCCCGGAATGAAGCCGGAAGAGACCTTCCAGCGCTACAAGAAATTTGTAGAGCAGATCTGCCCGCGCGGAATCCAGTTGACGGTAACCCTGATTCACTCTGGCGACCCGATCGTGGTCAGCACGGAGAATCGCTTTGCCCATGCAGCTACGGAGGCGATGGCGGAGGTCTTTGGCAGACCGACTGTCTTTGTGCGTGGCGGAGGGTCGATTCCGATTGTGGGAGATTTTGTGCGCGAACTGGGAACGCCAACGGTGCTCATGGGCTTTGGGCTTCCCGATGACAACCTGCATGCCCCCAACGAGAAGTTTCATCTGCCCAACTTTCACCGCGGGATCGAGTCGATTGTGCGTTTTCTGGATAAGGTCGGAGATCCAGCCAGGCCGGGGAACTGATAGGTCGGCCGCTGCCCACCGACCCATGGCCTGCGCACGGGTTCGTACTGGCTTGGGGCAGAGCGCACCGGCGGAGGTCGACGCGCTGCGTCCTCCGCATAAAGTGCAGAGAGAGACCGTCGGAGGGATTGGATCAGGAACTCCCCAGGCTGGCGAGTCTGCTGCCGATCGCCCGAGCTGGACAAATCAGGGTATGGCCTGCGCAGAAGCTCCCTGCGTCGGCTGATCAGAGGGTTGCCGGGCAGTGATCTGCCAATCTCAACAATCCAGAAATTTGGCCGCTGCAGAGCGCTCGGCGAATCTGTCTCCAAAAGACAGCAAACAGCAAACGTATCTGGATGTCGCAGGACTACGTGCCGAAGGGAAGAGGGAAAAGGCGACCGGGATGGCAGCGCTGGCGGCGTCATGGGTTCTTGGGCCGGCAAGGGCGGCAACGCACCCCAGGAAGCGTGCACTGTGGAATACTGCGGAGAAGCTAGGGACAGAATGTGCATCGAAAGGAACAAGCGCAATGAGTGAACCGGAGAACCATTCTGACACCACCGCCCCTGCTGGGCCTTCGCGCCCTGCCGGATCACCCCATTCCTCTGACCATGCCGGGGCTTCGAATCGGACTGGGGCTTCGGATGGCTCTGGCGCTTCGGCGTCCGGAGCGGAGCTGGCTGGTTCGGAGCAGGATTCCTTGGCTTCACAGGCGTTACAGAGGGAGACAGACCTGGAGACTTCCACCAGTTCTGAGGAGGAAATGGAAAGGCCGCTTATTGAGGATGTCTCAGCGGATGTGGCCCCGGTGGTGGAGGAGTTTATCGCTGAGGCGGCGCAGGCCAACCTGGAGGAGGATGCCGCAGCTACCGTCGAGACGCCGACGCTGGCCGATAGCAGCCCCGGAGCGGAGCCGCAAAAAGTGGAAGAAGTGGCTCCATTTATCGCCTTCGAAAATGTGAACAAGTCCTTTGGCGATCTTGTGGTGCTGAGGGATGTCAGCTTCTATGTCAAACCCGGAGAGACGCTGTGCATTCTGGGGAGAAGCGGAGTAGGGAAGTCGGTTACCCTTCAGATTCTCATGGGCTTTCTCAAGCCGGACAGCGGAACCGTGTTGGTGGCCGGACAGAACATTGCCGGACTCAGCGAGCGGGAGATGCAGGCCGTGCGTCGCAAGGTGACAATGGTCTTTCAGAATGGAGCCCTGTTTGACTCAATTACCGTAGGCGAGAATGTCGCCTTTCCCCTGCGCGAGCGCGGAGATATGCAGGAAGATCAGATTCTGCAGGTGGTCAAGGGCTTGCTGGAGATGGTGGGGGTCTCAGGGATGGAAGATCAGTTGCCTTCCGATCTCTCCACCGGCATGAAGCGATCAGTGGCGATTGCGCGGGCGTTGGCGGCGCAACCCTCCGCAGTGCTGTACGACGAGCCGACCACCATGGTGGATCCCTTGATGGGGCATCTGCTGGGCAACTTGATCCAACGGCTCAAAACCCAGTTGCACCTCACCAGCATCGTTGTAACCCATGACATGCGTTTCGCCGAAAAACTGGCCGACAGACTCGTGTTTCTGCACGAGGGCGCAGTGCGCTTCTTTGGCGCCACCGACCAGATGCATGCCAGTGAAGATCCTGTGCTGCGAGAGTTCTTCTCCAGGGATGAACTGGTGGTACCCATCTAGAGTCTCCGGATGGTCTACCAACTTAAGTGCATAGTCTTCCACTTCAGAAACCGTTAGAATAAGATTAATCGTACAGGTAATAATCTTTTCAAACTGTAGTATCTGGAGTGATATACAACAGGTTAACACCAGACTCCACAATGACTCCTGCCATGGTAGGCAACGAGTGACCAGCGGTATGGGAACAGGTACAAACACTGCGGGGACGCAAGATGGGTACTCTTGATTATCTGAAGCAAGCGACCATCTCCAGCCAACGGCGCCAATTCGCCAGAGAACAAGAACGAGGACGGTTGTTTGCGCGACCATCGGTTGTGATCACCGTCTGGGCGTTGCTGGATTTTTTCAGTGCGCTGCTGGCGGGCTTCATTGCCTTCCGAATCCATCTGAATCCGGCGGTGCAGCCCACCGCCGATCCGGTTCTCAGGCATCTGGAAGCCGCCGCCCCATTGGTCTCCATCGCGTATCTGCTCGTCTTCAGCTTGTATCTTGTATTGTTTTCAAGGATTTATGGGCTTTATCGGCCGCCGGATGTGCGTAGCGGACTGAACGAGCAGCGACTTACAGTTCAGGCGACCCTCACCTCTGGGCTGATGTTGTGCGGCACCTTGTATGTGATGAAGGAATACGCCGTATCCCGGGTGGTGGTGGCCCTGACGATCTTTATCACCCTGGCTCTGCTGATGGTGCGCCGCGCCATTGAACGCAAGATGATGCAGCGGCGGTTCCTGCAGGGGCGCGAGACAAGGAATGTCCTGATCGTCGGTAACGGACGCGTAGGACAGGCGCTGCGCAATCATCTGCAGGCTTTGCCCCACATGGGATTCCGTTTCATGGGCTTTATCTCGCTGGAACAGGAGACAGAAGAGCCCGCCAATGCACAGTCCATCGGAAACATTCGTAACTGTGTTTCCCTGGCGCGGTCGCTCTTTGTAGATGAGATTTACTTCTCGACGCCGGCCGACAAGCAGACGGTGATCTCCGTTGTAGAAGAAGCTCGAGTGCACGGCATTGAGGTGCGGGTGGTACCGGACCTCTACGACGGACTGGCCTGGAACGCTCCGGTGGAGTTCATTGGGCAGTTTCCCACCATTCCGCTGCACCAGCGACAGTTTCCCCGCGGAGCCTTTCTCCTCAAGCGGTTCATGGACGTCTTCCTCTCTTTCTGCGCGCTGCTGGTTGCTTCTCCGTTCATGATTATCATCGCCCTCCTGATCCGCATGGACTCTCCCGGACCGGTCTTCTATCGCGCCGCAAGAATCGGTCGAAAGGGCAGAACCTTCACCTGCCTCAAGTTTCGCACGATGGTGGCCAATGCCGACAAGTTGCGTCAGGAACTCGCGGACCGGAATGAGCGGGATGGCATCTTGTTCAAGATGAGCAACGATCCGCGGATCACGCGGGTAGGAGCCTGGCTGCGCAAGTACTCCCTGGATGAGTTGCCTCAGTTCTTCAATGTGTTGATCGGCGATATGAGCCTGGTGGGACCACGACCGCCGCTGGCCGTCGAGGTGGAGAAATATGACCTCAGTCATCTGCGCCGCCTGGATGTGTTGCCCGGTATCACCGGATTGTGGCAGGTAGAGGCGCGCCAGGATCCGTCCTTTGACAGCTATATCTCGCTGGATACGGCCTATGTGGAGAACTGGAATCTGGTACTCGATCTGCGCATTCTGGCACGCACCGTGGGCGTAGTGTTCAGCGGAACCGGCTCTTAGGATCCAGAGCACAGACGACCGGAAATCCGTGGATCGACGGCTCCGCGGCAACCAGCCAAGCTGTTTTCCTCAACAGAACGTAGCGACGAAAGCCTGTTCCAGGCACAATTTTCAGGGAACTGCACTAGACTAGAGAGGTGCGGATCGCTCTGGCGCAGTTAAATCCAACGGTGGGAGACTTCTCAGGAAACCTGAAGAAGATCAAGGAATTCGTCGAGCGGGCGGCGGCGGAGAGCGCTGACCTGGTGGTTTTTCCGGAACTCGCCACCTGCGGATATCCACCAGCGGATCTGCTTGAAAAAGAGGTCTTTGTGCGGCAAGCAGAGCAGACCCTGGCGGAACTGGCGAAACTGACCCGTGGCTCTGGTCCCGGTTTTGAGCGGCCCGCGGTGCTGTGTGGTTCCCCCATGCACTGCCAAAGTGCCTCTGGTAAGCGAATTCGCAATGTGGCCGCTTTGTTGGAGGACGGAGAGATCAAGTTTGTGCAGGAAAAGATGCTGCTGCCGTTCTATGACGTCTTTGATGAGCAGCGCTACTTCGAGCCGGCCAGGCAGCAGACGCTCGCGCTCGTCAAGGGTCAGGCCGTCGCCATCACGGTCTGCGAGGATGCATGGAACGATAAGCTCTTCTGGCCAAGGCAGATGTATCCCATGGATCCCATTGAAGAGTTGATGCGGCAGTGGGAGGTGCTTCCCCAGCCGCTCAGCGAACCCCGCCTGATGCTGAATATCTCCGCTTCGCCCTTCTGGCATGGAAAGCGGGAGCTACGGCGGCGGATGATCGGAGCGCTGGCCAGAAGACATCGAGCTACTCTGATCATGGTGAACCAGGTGGGGGCCAACGATAGCCTCATCTTCGATGGAGCTTCGTTCGCGGTCGGGCCGGATGGAGAGGTCTTTGCCGAGGCGCGCAGCTTTGAAGAGGACCTGCTGCTGATTGACACCCAGGCCAACGGAGCCTCCCAGCCTCGCCCGCTTGGCTGGCCGGGAACTGGACTGACGGGTAAGAGCGTACCCGGCGATATACCCCAGAGCCATAGAGCCCAGGAGAAGCGGGCGCTGGATATTGGATTGCCGGAAAGTCGCTCGCACGATAGTCCACCGCCGCACCATCGGTCACTGGGCAATCCAACCTCAGACTGGGGAGATGCGGAACCACGGGCTTCGAGCCAGAGCGAGGAACGGGTCTCCTCGACCTGGCAGGCTCTTGTTTTGGGAACTCACGATTATCTTCACAAGTGTGGATTCCGCAAGGCCATTGTGGGGTTGAGCGGAGGAATCGACTCCGCTTTGGTGGCCACCATTGCAGTTGCAGCGCTGGGCGCGGACAACGTGCAAGGAGTGGGTATGCCTAGCGAGTTCTCCTCCTCTGGTTCCGTAGCGGATGCGGAGAAGCTGGCGAAGAACCTGGGCATCGGGTTTACGGTCGTTCCCATCCGAAGCATCTATCAGCAGTATCTGGGGTCGCTGCAGCCGGCGTATCAATCGACTGGAGCCCAAAGCGGCTTTGGCCTGGCAGAGGAAAATCTGCAGCCGAGGATTCGCGGCGCTCTGCTGATGGCGCTCTCCAACAAGACCGGTGCGCTGGTGCTCACCACCGGCAACAAGAGCGAGATGGCTTGCGGATACTGTACGCTCTACGGAGATATGGTCGGCGCGCTGGCGGTCATTGGGGATCTCTACAAGACAGAGGTCTACGAGTTATGCCAATGGCTCAATCGCGAGCAGGCAGTCATTCCAGAGGATACACTGACCAAGCCGCCTTCAGCGGAGCTGCGACCGGGACAAAAGGATACGGACTCCCTGCCGCCGTACGATCTGTTGGATCCCGTCTTGAAGGCGTACATTGAGGAGTACAGCTCCGCAGAGGAGATTGCGCAAAGTCAGGGACTGGATTTGCAACTGGTGCGAAGAGTGATCCGGTTGGTGGAGCTGAGTGAGTACAAACGGAAGCAGGCCGCGCCCGTGTTGAAGGTTTCAAGAAAGTCGTTCGGTATGGGCCGGAGATTTCCCATCGCCGCCCGAAGGGAAGTTTGACGTTGGATGAGCGTTGGATCCGGTCTTGGGCCGGATTCCTCCTGAGGAGAGAAAGATAACCGTGAAGAGGGTTTGGACAATGCAGAAGGTGCAGGGCATGAAGACGATCGCATGGGTGCTGGGATGGACAATGGCGGCTGTGGGAGCTTGCGGACGGGCGCAGACCCCCAAGGCACCGGAGATGTCGCCGGCTACGGCGGAGGCGCAGCAGGTGACAGAGCCACAGGCGCCGGCGCCGCACACGGCTCCTACCAACCCGTTCCCTCCGGTCAACCTGAAGAACTTTACGGCAAACTCTCCGACCGTGGACGAGGTAAATGCCTTTCTCAAGGAGCAGTGGGGCTATGATACGGATCAGACTTGGAGCGTAGCAGCAATTCTGAAGACCTCGGCGCCCGGCGTGACCCGCGTCGTGGTGTTTACGGCCAATAAAAACCAGCCCGGGAAGATGGGCCGCGTCGAATTTTTCATCACCCCGGATGGGAAGCATTTGATCTCCGGAGGGGTGATGGACTTTGGACCGCATCCGTACGCTGCACGCCGGATGCTCCTCCAGCAACAGGCCCAGGGACCGGTGGAAGGCGCGGCCAGCAATGCCTTGATGGTGGTGGAGTTCTCCGACCTCTTAAATGGCAAAGCTAAAGATCTTCAGGATGAGGTCGATAAGCTGCTGACAGACATTCCACAAATTCATCTAGTCTACGAGAACCTTCCCGCAGAGGGAAGCCCATACGCCCTGCGCGCAGCCGAAGATGGCGTCTGTGTGCGCAAGGCGAAGGGAGACGCAGCCTTCTACACCTATGTTCACAGCGTATTCAGCCGCCAGAGTCAGCTTACGGTTACCACGCTGGAGAAGCAGTTGGATGCCGCGATTAAGGAGGCGGGTGCTGATCCGAAGAGTGTGAATGCCTGTGCCGTTCTGCCCGCCACCAAGACAGATGTGGAGGCCTCGATGGCCTTGGCGTCAGCCGCTGACGTGGAAACAGCTCCGACGCTGGTCGTGAATGGACGGGTCATTCCGTCCATGACGATTCCTTATGACACGCTCAAGCGGATCATTGCCTATCAGGCCGGCATCAATGGCGTCGTGGTGCATGTGCAACCAACCTTGTCGAACCTGAACCAGAACTGAGGCCAGGAAGGATCCATAGGCTAGGTCCTCCGGGCAGAGTGGAAGCAAAGATGCGCTTGGAGAGAATCACCGGCTGCCGAGCTATGCCTCGCCTGTCGCTCGCCTTGCGCCTCTGGTTAGCCTGACGCCTTGGGGCAACTGGCTCTGCAGTCCAGCGCACCTGCTGCTGTTGAGATCAGGTTTCGCCGTTGTACCGTCATTGCGGCTGATGACTCCACTATCCTATCGAGGGCGCGAATCCTGCGGACTGGTCGCATTGTCAAATGCAGGGGGAATCAGGAGGAGCATTGCATACAAGGCTCTTGACGTCATGGATAGCCGTGATGAGCGTGCAGGCGCTCACTGCCCTTCCGTTGCTCTGGATGCAACGTTCGGATGCCTGGCTGCGGCGCGCCTTGCCCTTCGTCATCAGCGTGGCGGTGGGTGTTTTGCTGGCTACCGGAACCCTCCACCTGATTCCAGAGGCGGTGGAGTCGCTGGGAAATCGCAGTGCCGTCTGGTTGGTGCTTTTGCTGACCATGTTT
Organism: Acidobacteriaceae bacterium; assembly: GCA_049977105.1. GTDB lineage: Bacteria > Acidobacteriota > Terriglobia > Terriglobales > Acidobacteriaceae > Granulicella. The sequence goes on from JBMFGX010000010.1 coordinate 51,014, forward strand.
GCTCTCTATGGCATAGAACGCGGCTTCCAGGTCTTCTCCGGAGTCACAGCCGAGCCTGCCGCAGACGTTGAGGACGCACATAATAGGGGATTGCATGCGCATCTCCACCACCCCACCAAGCCGGCGACGCTGCTGCTAGGCAGTTTTACCCATAGTCTCGTGGACGGCACAGGCATAGCGGCGGCCTTCACCATCAGTCCCCAGGTGGGCTGGGTCACGGCGCTCGCTGTGGGTCTGCACGAGGTGCCGCATCGGATGGGAGATATGGCGCTGCTGATGCATATGGGGATCCCTCGGGTCCGGGCCACTATCCTGGCAATCACCGCAGCCAGTTCCAGCCTGTTGGGTTGGGCCGTGCTGGCGGCGCTGGGAGAGCATGGATCGCTCTCAGCAGCCTGGCTTTTACCCGTCAGCGCAGGTAGCTTTTTGTATATCTCCATGGTGGATCTGCTCCCGGAGTTGCAGCAGGAACACCGACCGATGGCTGTACTGGGACAGATCCTGGGATTGGCGGCCGGCATGGCTCTGGCTTTTGGCTTGACGCGTATCCCTGGAGCTTGATGCAATGATCCTTACTGGGTAATAGAAAAATTCGAGTCCTCCCGGAGTCCCTGCTCCAGCAAGAGGCACAACCCGAATCTCTTCGATTCCACGCGCCGAATCGCTTCGACCGGGATCGGAAACCGAAGGAAGCGAAAATCCGCTCAGAGAAGGCATCCTGTGGCGGCGTAGGCAAGCATGAGGAGCGAAGAAGAGACGATGCGAATTGGGGTGGATGTTGGAGGAACCAAGATTGAGGCGGTTGCCCTCGATGCGCTCGGAACGGAATTGCAGCGGATTCGCAAGCCAACCCCTAAGGGAGATTATCCTGGGACGGTTGCCACCATCGCCGCGCTGGTCAGGGAGTTGGAGACCATCGCCGGCCAGACGGGCACGGTCGGCGTAGGGATTCCCGGAACGATTGTCGGTTCAACCGGCTTGGTCAAGAATGCCAACTCCACCTGGATGAACGGCAGAGCCTTGCAGCGGGATCTCTCACAAGAACTGGATCGCGAGGTTCGTTGCGCCAATGACGCCAACTGCTTTGCGGTCAGTGAGGCGACCGATGGCGCCGGGCGAGGATATCCCCTCGTTTTTGGCGTGATCATTGGAACCGGATGCGGAGGCGGGGTCTCGATCTCCGGACAGATCCATACCGGGCCGAACGGGTTGTGCGGTGAGTGGGGACACACGCCGTTGCCATGGCCCACTGCGGAGGAGTCGCCTGGAGCTCTGTGTTACTGTGGTCGACACGGCTGCCTGGAGACTTGGATCTCCGGCACCGGGCTGGAGTGGGACTTTGCCCGAGTCACGAGCCGGAACCTGCGCGGACCAGAAATCGTAGCCGCCGCGGAGGCGGGCGATGAACAGGCCAATCAGGCGCTGAATCGCTTGATTGACCGCATGGCGCGTGGATTGTCCACCGTGGTGAATGTGCTCGACCCAGATGCCATTGTCATCGGCGGAGGGCTCTCCAATCTCAAGCGGCTCTATGACGGTGAGCTTGCACTGCGGCTTCGCGACTACGGCTTTGGCGGCGGAGTCGAGACGCCCATCCTTCGCAATCAACATGGAGATTCCAGCGGCGTGCGCGGCGCAGCCTGGCTCTGGCCTCTGCAAAAAGAACATCCGAACTCGGAGGAGCACGCCAAAGATTAGGTGATAAGATATCTTCCTTGAACTGGATGATAGCCAATCCCTTATGTGGAAGTTGAGATGTAGATTGAGCCCGCAAACAGCATCTCAGCCGTGCTGGACCGGTCAAAGGACGAACCAGTGTGAACCTCGGTGGGCCCTGGGCAGCTTTTGCCTTATCTTCGGTGCACAGATAAAGACTCGCAGACGGCTCGGATGAAGTTCATCCTATTCGTTATGCATCCTATAAGCTATTTTATAAGAATTACTTATATTAACTATCTAAACCCTTATTTTGAATCTCTTGCTTGAGGTGCTGGTGGTTGGTCCTGGGATGCTGCTCGCCAGTGGGCGTGGGTCTCTTGCACAGTGCAGGGCTAAAGACCCAAAGCGACTGGCCACTGGGAGGCGTGATCCACGGTGAGCCTGGGTTGGGCGGCGGCCAGTGCAGCCGGGGCCAGGCCGTAGGTGCAGCCAAGAAATCCCGCTCCGCAACGCTCCGCGGTCAGGGCGTCAACGTCGGAGTCGCCGATCATTACGGTCTGCTGAGGTGTGAGCGGTTCTCCGGTGAGGGCTCTGGCCTCGGCGATCAGGGCCAGCAGACCCTCCGGATCAGGCTTCTTGGAGTCAAAGGAGTTGCCGCCGTAGTTCTGGAAGAAGAAGGGTTCCAGACCAAGCGCCTGGCATATCTCCCGGGAGGGTATCACCGGCTTGTTGGTGAGTACGGCCATGGGAATCTGGGGGTTCCGAGAGCGGATTTGAGTCAAAGACTCCAGGACGCCCGGGTAGCAGCGCGTGTTGTCCAGTTTGTGCTCCCGGTAGTAGTTCAGGAAGAGTTCAAAGGTGCGTCGAAACAGGTCGTCGCTCCTGCTCGGATGAAGCGAGTCAAGATCCTGAGGGTCGCCCAGCGCGCGGCGAACCAGCATGGCGGCGCCGTCGCCGATGTAGCTGGCGATCAGGGGATTGGGAAGCAACGGCTTGCCTACCTGCTCAAGGGCCGCATTCACAGAATGGCAGAGGTCGAGTGACGAGTCGATCAGCGTGCCGTCCAGATCAAAGATCAGAAGCCGGGGTGGAACATGGGACATAAACACCAGTGTATCGCCCCTGCCGCAGACACTTCGCCTGGGTCACTGTTGGTTGATCTCGATATTGCCAGAGCCGGTGCGGGCCTGGAGCACAGGTCCTCCCCCGTTGATCGCGGTGGTCAGATGCTGCCGTGAACGATCGTTCCAGCGGCTGGCCCCGGGGAAGTTCACGTCGATATCGCCAGAACCGGTAGCTGCCTCCAGATTGAAGTGAGCGTCCGGGGTCAGGTGCAGCTTGATGTCTCCGGAGCCGGAGTGGAGCTCTGCTGAACCGGTCAGCCGACCGTCAGCCAGGATGTCTCCGGATCCGCTGCGGAGGTTGAGTCCCCCGTGGAAGCCGTGGATCTGGATATTGCCAGAGCCCGATCGAGCCTGGATGTCGCCCACTCCATCCTCATCCAGCGCAATATCCCCGGAGCCGGTGGCTAGTTGTGTGGGTCCTTTCACGCCGTGGGCGCGCACATCGCCTGAGCCGCTGGCAGCGGCCAGAAAGCGCCCCACGTGATCCACCAGAATGTCTCCCGATCCACTGCGCAGATTCAGCGCCACAGAGGCTGGCGCTGAAATGTCATAGTCGATGCGAAGGTTGTTGTAGCGTTCGTGGCCGTTGGAGTCGCCCACCCGTACAGAGTTGCCGTTCTGCGTAATAGGAGGATTCTGCACAATCTCCTGAATCCGGCCCTGAAGACTGCTGAGGAGGTTCAGGCCGCTGTGGACGTGGCCGACGATATGGATCTGGTTGTCGGATCCAGGGTGAATGGTGATGTCACCGGCAGAGGTCGAGACGTACAGATCCGCCTGCGCGGAGACGTTCAGGGTGCGTTCGAACCGGTTGTTGAAGGCCATGGCCGCTGACGACGCCGCCAGCAGAAGCACCGGAGCCAGGGTAAGTGCGGAACGCAGCGGAAGTTTCATGCGGTTGCGCTCCTCCCATCCGTCGATGGGACCAAATACTTCCACTCGCGGATCGCCTGAACCTTGCCAGGGACAGCCACGCAGCGGTCGATCTCTCCCATCGGAGTGGTGGCAACTGGACGCGCGTCGCTGGCAGGTGCGCCATCCACACCTTTCGCCGCAACCATGCCGCCCTCCACCAGCAGCCAGAGCCGCGGCGAGAGGAGTATCCCTCGCCCCTTGCCGGATCCGGATCTTTTCCTTCGCGACGGGTTCAAGCAGCCTCCTGGGATCGCTGTGTATCTGTCCTTCCGAAGTAGGTTACGCAGCCGGTCAGCCGGAGGTTCCGTGGCTCTCTTCAGGCGCGTAGACGGCAGCTTCACGACAGACAGGGTCAGGCGTAGCGGCGCAGCACGCCGAGTACCTTGCCCTGGATGCTCACGTTGTCCGCAGGCGCGTAAATCGGTTTCATCTCGCTGTTGGACGGTTGCAGACGGATCAGGTTGCCCTCATGATAGAAGCGCTTCAGCGTGGCATCAGAGCCGTCGACAAGCGCCACCACGATCTCTCCCTCGCGAGCCGTGCGGGTACGCTCCACCAGAACGTAGTCGCCGGAGATAATATGCTCGTCGCGCATGGAGTCGCCCTGGACCTCAAGAGCGAACACCTCGCGCGCCCCAATGATGTCATTCAGAGAGATCGTCTCCGCGTTCTGGATCGCTTCCACCGGCTTCCCGGCCGCAATGCGGCCCAGCAGAGGCAGGCGATCGGAGGACTTGCGTGCAGTACGCTGGGGTATCACGTCAATCGAGCGACTCCGATTCTGCGCCCGCTGCAGCAGTCCCTTGGCGTGCAGATTCGTGATGTGTTTGTGCACAGTGGCCAGAGAACTAAGACCCAGCCCGGCGGCGATCTCTTCGTACGACGGGGAGTAGCCGTTGCGGGCGGTAAAGCTGGAGAGAAAGTCCAGAACCTCTTTTTGCCGACGAGTGATTGCCATAAGTCATTCTAGCGAATAAAAGGCGAACTGGTGAACCAACTTTCCCGGAACCAAAGTCGTCACAGGCGATTGAGTCCTTAACGTTCTGTGAAAGCAGCGGCGAAGCTTTGAGCAAGCGAGCCGTGGCGGCGAGTCCTCAGGATGTTGCTTCAAGCAGCGACATTCGGGAGAGGACGATCTAGACGGCTCGCGACCCTGAATGCTTCAGGACTTGACTGTGTCCAGAAGTTTCTCTTGTCCCATGGCTGTGCAACGGACCGAGGCAAAGCGTGAGAGAGATCGAAGGACCAAAATGGAACTTCTGAAACATGTCCCACTTCAGGAAAGACATCGTTAGATTTTCGTAGGTATTCGTTGATCCGGAACGCGCGAGGGTGGAAGGTGAAATCAGGTCATGTACCAGCAGCTTGCTGAGGCTCTCTTCAGCGATCCAAAGAAGTTCCAAAGCGGAGTCGAAAGCAAGTCCAAAGCATGACGATTCTCACAGATGAAGGTGCACCCCTAAAAAAGGTGCATTGAGGAAGCAATCCATGCGTGTCCTGGTAGTGGAAGACGATCCTTCGCTGGCTATCTTTGTGCAAAAAGGACTCCTGCTGGAGGGCTATGAAGTGGATCGCTGCGGCGACGCAGAGACGGCTCTGCAGATGGCGACAGAGCATCCTCCCGATCTTGTGGTTCTGGATCTGGGCCTGCCACAGCAGGATGGAGCGGAGGTGCTCGAGCAGCTTCGCAGAGATTGGCCCAGCTCCCTCATTCTGGTGCTCTCCGCGCGCAGCGACGTTCGGGAGCGCATCCGCTGTCTCGATCTGGGCGCCGACGACTTTCTCCTCAAGCCGTTCAGCTTCCATGAGCTGATGGCCCGCTGCCGCGCCCTGCTGCGCCGCCGGGACCGCCATGTGGATCCCATGCTGCGCTGCGGCGGTATTCTTCTCAATCGCATGGAACGTACCGTCTCCTACTATGGCGTTCCCATCGAGCTCACCACCAAGGAGTTCGCTCTGCTGGAGTTTCTCATGCTGCACCGCGGAGCCTGTTGTACGCGCGCGGAACTATTGCAGCAGGTATGGCAAAACTCGCCAGAGGCGGGAGCCAACGTCGTGGATGTCTACATCACCTATCTGCGCAAAAAGTTAAGCGTCGCCCATCGGGACCAGGGGCTCTGGATCTCCCCCATTGAGACCGTGCGCGGCTTGGGTTACCGACTGCGCGATCTTGGCAGCATCTCTCCAGGCGAGGACTCCAATCGCGAACAGACGGCGATGGAAGAGCCACTGGCTGCAAGTCACTCTGAGCTTCGCCACGCTGAGACGGCAAGCTTCAAACCCCTGACTCCCAGGCCGCTCACTCCTCCTGCGCCAGACTCCCCTAGGCCAGACTCCCAAGCTGAGAAGCGAGTTCAGTCTGGGCCTGGTGCAATTCGCCGTGGATAGAACCCTCCCTGCCCCCATGCTCCGCACACCGCAGGACATCGAGCTTACCTACGCTGAGTTGCATGACCTCTGTCAGCCTTTGACGGCCTTGCAGTGCCAGTTGGAGTTCTCCAAGGCGGAGCGAGGCGGCGACAGCACAAAGCGAGCTGGCGACAGCACAGAACAGATGATCTGTGCCGCACTTGAGCAGACGCGCCGCATCTTTGCCGTGATCGAACGGATGCGCTCTCGGCTGGGACAGATTGAACGCTCAAGCCTGGCCCACCAGAGCACCCGGGGAACAGAGATGAGCACAGTCCGCTGAACCGGAGCAAGGAAAGGAAGAAGAGAAGATGGCTTCAGGAAGCACGGATCTCGACAAGTCGGTTGTGCTGGTAAGTGCGGACGCTTCGCTGCGCCGCCAACTCCATGCCAGCCTCAGCGGCCTGCGTTGGGATGTCCGCGAGGCGCGCGGCGGCGCGGAGGCAATGGAGATGTTGGACCGCCGATCCAGCGGAGCCCTTCTGCTCGACCACTGGCTGCCGGATCTTGAGGTGGTGGAGCTGGCTGAGCAGATCAGCAGGATGTATCCGGCCATGGAGGTGCTTCGCATCAACGGAGACACGCTGGAAGGCGACGCCAAAGGCCCCCGCCGCCATGAGCTTCTCCATGCCCTTCGCGAGATACAGCGTTCCTCCTCCCGTGCCGACGCCCCTGCTCCGGACGCAACAGACTGGCGTAGTGACGTCGCTGCGGCCAGATGGCGCACATCAACCCAAAGTGACGCTGCCCAGCCCTTCCAAATGCAGCCTGCCACCACGCGCAAGCCGCGCGCCCGGGAGGCCGGATCAAGGCCCATGGAGGAAGCCGAGGCTGCAGGAGAGGAACTCGGTCGCCGCAGAATCCAACGTCGGGAGAGCCCCGCCAGCGCAGAGCCAGGCTTCGCTCCCGCAATCAACGGTCTGGTCGGCAGCTCTGCCGCGATGCAGGAGCTGGCGCGCACCATTCGACTGGTGGCGCCACGTTCCGCAACGGTCTTGATTGAGGGAGAGACAGGAACCGGCAAAGAGGTCGTGGCGCGCTCTGTCCATGGCTTGAGCACCCGCGCCAGTAAACCTTTTGTGGTGCTCAACTGCGCTGCCATACCTGAGGCTCTGCTGGAGGCAGAGCTCTTCGGCCATGCACGAGGAGCCTTTACCGGCGCGGTTCAATCACGCACCGGCCGGATTGAAGCTGCCCACGGAGGAACCCTTCTGCTGGATGAGATCGGTGAGATGCCTTTGGGCCTTCAGGCCAAGATGCTGCGCTTTCTGGAAAATGGAGAGTTGCAGCGGGTGGGCGAAAATGAGATGGTGAACGTCGATGTGCGGGTGATCGCCTCAACCCACAGACCCTTGGAGCGCCTGGCGGAGGAGGGCAGCTTTCGCCTTGATCTCTATCATCGCTTGGCCGTGTTTCCTATCGATATTCCTCCCCTGCGCGACCGTATGGAGGACATCCCCGAGCTGAGCGAACACTTTCTTGCTCTGCTCGGCAGACGCTCTCCGCGCAAGACGCTCTCAGCGGCAGCCCTCGATAAGCTCTATCTGCATGACTGGCCGGGCAACGTTCGCGAACTCGCGCATGTCCTGGAGCGCGCCTCGATCCTTGCCGAGAACCTCCCTGTGATTGGAGCAGAGGAGATCCGGCTGCGCCGCGCCCGCAAATCCTGACCCGCTCTTGCCAGGCCAATCCCTTTCCCCGCCATTGGTTCTGGGTCTCCCACGCCATCCCAAAGGCAAGCCCGTTTCCTCGCACCCGGTCTTTTTGTCTGCAAGCAGCTTCGGCGCGCATCCAATGGCGTCTTTGCGCAGCTGCTGCTTAAGCCGAGCCTGGGCAACAGAAGAGATTTGTGACGTGCCAGCAGTGCAAACAACAGTGGGTCTGGTGCCTTGAAGGACCCTCCTTGGGAGCGACATTCTCATCAACGGCAGCAACTCGTATTCCTAAAAATCTCTAAGAAAACTACACCAAAGTTTGGCTGCTGCCGTGCACTTACTCCTATCGCCGATACAGCATAAACCGGCGAGAGAAGGCAGTTGGGGGGTAACTATGGCCATACATCACATCGACGACCAGACAACATTTGATAACTCACAGATTTCGGCCGCACAATTTGCAGGTTCTCATTTTACCGGTGCATCAGTTGACGCTTCGCGCTGGCTCCTGGACGAACCATGGGATCTTGCCCCGGATCAGGAGACCATGGTCTCACCGATTGCGTCCACGCCGACCCCAAGGGCCTCAGCAAACGATGCGACCCGAGCCGCGCATCCTCCAACCGCAGAGGAGAAGAGTCAAGATCGTGACCGCATCCTACTCGAACATCTGGCTACGGTGCGATCCATCGCCCACCGCATCCATGAGCGTCTTCCCGAGCATGTTGAGCTGGACGATCTGATCTCGGCCGGAGTCGTCGGGCTCCTCGACGCCTACAATAAGTTCGATCACAGCAAACAAGTCCAGTTCAAAAGCTATGCGCAATTCCGCATCCGCGGCGCCATCCTTGACTCCTTGCGCCTTCTGGACTGGAGCCCGCGCGAACTCCGCCGCAAGGGCCGCGCGGTCCAGGACGCCATCCTGGCTCTTACGCGTACCCTCCAGCGAGTGCCCACAGAGCCGGAGATAGCCCGGGAACTCAGCCTCGATCTGAACCAGTATCAGCTTCTGCTGGGCCAGCTCAAGGGGTTGGAGATTGGAAGCCTGAATCTGGAGAACAACGAGGACTCTGGTGAAGAGCAGTTAGATTGCATCCCTGGATCCGCACAGGATGATCCGCTCTTCCGCTGTCTTCAGGGCGAGATGCGCCAACTCCTAATGGACGCCATCGAGGAGCTTCCAGAGAAGGAGCGCATGGTGCTCACCCTCTATTACTTTGAAGAGATCACCATGAAAGAGATTGGTCTGGCGCTGGGCGTGGTGGAGTCGCGCGTCTCGCAGATCCACTCTGCTGCCGTGCAGCGGCTGCGCTCCCGCTTCCAGTTCGACCACAGCCGCCTGCCCAGGCGGCCATCGCCTCGGCCTGCTCTTCGCGCTCCGTGCGATTGCTAGCATCGGCCGACACGGAATAGCTTTCATTCAGCACCCATGCCGACGCGCCCATGGCCGTCCCACTGCTATCCAGGAGCCTTCATCTCGCTCAGCACGGGCATCCTCTTCGTCTGCATAGGCTCGCGCCGTGCTGCCACTTCTCCCTCGACTCGTCCAAACCCTGCCCCAGCAGCGCGAACAGCAGGCTACGGTCACACATGTCGCTGCGGTTGCACCACAATCGGCTTCTCGCCCTTCAGTAACTTCTTGTAATTGCCTAACTGAGGATCGTCCGTAGCCTCCATCGTCTCCAGCAAGTGCTGCTTCATCTCCGCGACTCTCCCCTTGTACTCCGGCACATCAATCACATTCACTCGTTGGTCCGGATCGTGTTCCAAGTCATAGAATGCCAAGGGAATTCCATAGACATACTGCCGAACCCGAGCCGCAATGCGAGCATCCGTCTTGCCGGCCTCCACCATCGCAGGAAATGTCAGACCCTCCATCGACTCCACCCTGAACTTTCTTTCACCGTTCGCCCAGAAGGACGCAATAAGCGAATACCTCATATTCTGAATCGCTCGTACCGGAAACTCCGCGCCGCCAAAGACGGAATTAATATACGTAACGACCTCACCCGTCCTGGGTCGGCTGCGGCCCTCAATCAGTGGCATCCACGAACGTCCATCAAGATGCTCCGGAACCGGAACTCCCAGAACATCAAGTATCGTGGGAAGATAATCGATATTCTGGGTGAGGTCCTCGAATGTCCTCGGGCTTCCCATCCCCGGCCACGATATCAGTGCAGGCGTCCTGGAGCCGTAGTTGTAGCATGTTGCCTTTGCAAACGGAAAGGGCATGCCGTGATCGCTACTGAACACCACCACCGTATGATCCGCCTCCGGACTATCCCTCAACACCGCAAGAACCTTCCCAATACTGATATCCAGCCGATGCACACTATTGCAGTACTGCGCAAACTCCTCCCGAATCGGAGGTAAGTTCTCAAGAAGAGAAGGCGCTTCCACATCATTCTCCGTCAGCACCCTCTGAATCTTGTAAGGGCCTTCTTCGTTATGATCGAGTACGGCTGCCTGCGGACTTCCATAAAAAGGACGGTGTGGGTCATTGATGTTGCAATTGATGAAGAAAGGTTTCTTCGCGGCTCTCGCCAGCGACATCGCCTGCTGCACGCTCTCCTCGTAGACCAGAGGATTTCGATCATGGCCGTGAACATGAAAATCCCAGGGAAAACAGGAATCTGGCTGCATGTGGCTCAATTTGTGAATTCCGGCAGTAAAGTATCCATGTTCCTGTAATATCGTGGTCAGTGTCGGTGTACCCGGATTGATCGGGACGAACCCAAGACCACCACTGTGATGGGGTAGCAAGCCAGTCATCATCGCTTCTCGTGATGGTTGGCAGATCGCTGCCACCGTTCGATTATGCACAAACTTATGCGACCGCTTGGCTAGATCATCCAAATGGGGCGTAAGTTCATACTTACCACCCATAAACCCAGGTAGAGACCAATTCATATCATCTGCTGTGATAAACAACAGATTCAGTGGACGCTCTGACTGACCTTCAGACTTTGCAGGCATGGTCTTCTGTAACGCTGTGGCCGCAACCACCGCACCAGACTGCTTGAGAAAGCTCCTCCTGTCCATAAATCCCTCTCACTGCGCACAATTGAAAAGAAACTCGAAAGCGCTTGCTACCTTCAGCCCGTGACGTCGAATAGGTATCCGGCCTTCCCGGCGCGCCCATGAAAAAGTCTGAAAACCATTACGAATACTGCTGCATGCATTCCGCCCTGTGGCAAACGGTGGGCAAATTCGTTTCGCCCACCGCCTGAAGCCAATTCAGGTTACTGATCACTCCTTCCAGGCCTCGTCCTTACTTCGGTGTCAAGCTGCGCAGTTGTGTCTCCTGCTTACAGCAATACAGTGGAACGAGTTGTGATAAGTGACCAGTCCCCACTCCATCAGTTGTAGCTATCCGTCGGCCACAGTCGCACGGGTCTGCCTGTGGTGTCTTTATACTTGCTGCGTAGCGCCTTCAGTTGTTCCACAAGATCGTCCGCCACAGCTTTGTAGTCTGGATGGACCTCATAACCAGCCCATTTAAAAAGATTCTCCATTTCATCTGGATCCTTCTCCAGATCGAATAGCTCCCATTCATTCACCGTATAGTAGCTGATCAATTTATAGCGATCCGTCCGAATCCCATAGTGCGGAAGTACCCAGTGCTCCGAATCGTAGAACTCATAGTAGTGATAATAAAAAGACTTCTGCCAGTCCGCCGGGGCGCTTCCCTGGAACAAGGGAAGCAGGCTCCTCCCCTGCATGCTCTCTGGAATCGGCAAGCCGGCTAGATCAAGCGCAGTAGGTGCGTTGTCGATGTTGACCACCCAATCCGTACTCACGCTGCCTGGTTTGATATGCCCCGGATACCGGATCATCCACGGAACGCGGATGGCCTGCTCATACATGAAGCGCTTATCGAACCAACCGTGGTCTCCCATAAAAAATCCGTGATCTGCCGTGTAGATAACGATTGTGTTCTCAGCAAGCCCGGACTCGTCCAGATAGTTTAAAAGTCGACCGACATTGTCATCCTGTGACCGCAGCACTTCAAGAAAATGTGCCATGAACTTCTGGTAGTTCCATTGCTGCCGCTGACGCTCAGTTAAGTCTGCAGGTGGGTTGAAGTCCGGCATATAGGCAATTCGCATCCGCGCTTCTTTGGCCGGCGCTGCTCGCATGGAGTAGTCGTCGTAAAATGTGCCCGGTTCAGGAATACGCTTACCATCGTAAAGATGTTCATATTTATGTGGGGGATCAAAGGGACGGTGGTCGTTGAAGAACTGCATCATCATAAAAAAGGGTTGCTTGAACTGCTTTATCCCTTCAATTGCAAAATCCGTGAAGTTATCCGTCATGTATCCCGGATAGCTTTCCTCATGAATCACAGTGCTCCCTAAACTGGTATTGCGTAAATAACCATTCGGATTATAATAAGGCCCACCCGCGCCACGCTTGAAGACAAAATAATCGAACCCCGTCTCTCCCGGATTTGCCGGAAGATGCCACTTGCCAACCATTCCAGTCTGATATCCGTTGCGCTGGAAGACCTTCGCCATCGTCTCTTGTGACGCAGCGAAAGAGGGCTGCCCGTCTGGGCCAGTGTCAAAATTAGAAAGCTGTCCATTCACATTGCTGTACGTACCAGTCAAAAGCGTAGCCCGGCTCGGAGCGCATAACGCATTTGTGCAGAAACTGTTCTCAAACCGCATTCCTTCTTTAGCAATTCTGTCTATATGGGGCGTCTCGATTAAAGTGCTGCCATAACATCCCAAAACCTTCAGTGGGATGCCCTCCCCAGTGATCCAAAGTATATTAGGTCTGTCCGAAGAAGAGCCCCGCTTTCCGCTCTTGATTGCAGGGGCGGAAGCGGAGGTTTCATTTGCTGCACTCGTTTCAGCGGAAAGGAATGCAGGGGACAAGGCTGAACCGAGTGCGGCGCCCCCTAATCCTGTCAATACTTGTCTGCGAGTGATCGAATCACTATGATTAGCCATCAGTCAATACCTCTTTCCTTTCATTTCTTCCGAACTCTCTCTGCGTTCAATAAAATGAACCAAAGCCACTTCAACGGAAACTAGATGATCTACAACTGCCAAATGAATGTTGCCTCATGCAAAAGGTTCAACCCGCTCCAATCCATTCGCTCTACCAATCAATTGGAAGTCTTCATGGCAACTCCTGGCACCTTGCCGTCCTGGAGGCTACTAGCTACGCTATTGGGTATCAAGCAAGCTAAGGCATTACCGTAACTGTGGGCGCGCCAAAGCGAAAAGAAACGCTGTGAGGCTTTCCTCCAATCGGAAGATTCTTCAATTCCACTGGCTCATTGAATCCTGGCCCTTTTCTGATATTCCCATCGTCGCCAACATCGATTACAGACTCGATGCCAATCAGGCACATCAGTGCGCCCCAGGTGTAATGTCGATCACCGCCCACGCTCCCATTGATGCTCAGGAAGTTTTCCCCGCAATATCCGTCCGCAAGCCAGTTGTTCATGAACAGTTGCACGCTCTTTTGCGCAAAAGTCGCCTGCAGTTGCGGCGTACCGTATCGCTTCACGCCCTGAAACACCAGATAGTTCACTGGTCCCCAGACAGTGCCATGCCAATAGGTTTGTTCAAGAAAGACTGGGTCCTCGCGAGAGACGGTCGGCAAGATCCATTCTCCCCAGAACCTCTTGGGGTCGGTCATCACCGCCAGCACTTTATCAGCGCGCCTCCTGTCCGGTGCTCCGGAGATCAAGGGATAGAAATTCGCCGGAGTCAGCCGCGTCAGAAAATCACCAGGGGTGCCATCCGCCTTGTTCCAGAATCGGCTGCAGTATATCCCCAGTTCCTCATTCCAAAGCCGTGTGTTGATCCGTTGGTTCATGTCGCTTGCATCCTGCCGGTGACGTTTGGCATCCTCCGACAAGCCAATTGCCGCGGCAATCAGCGCCAGATAATGGGCATCTGCTGCCCACAACGAGCACAGGTCGACCGCATAAACATTCATCGTGTTACCCACCATGTGGACGCCATCCACTCCCTCAAAGTGCGGCGTATCGTCCCAACCTGTCTCCCACTGAGCAGCCCTCATCGTCCCTGTGCTACTGCCCCATTGCAATAGGCCGTCACTGCGCGCGTTCCGCGCCTTCATCCACCATGAGTTCCATGCCACCAGTTTCGGATAAACCTCGCGGAGAAATGCAAGGTCTGGCCTGTGGAGATGCATCTTCCATACGCACATCGCGCCCACCGGAGGCTCGGACCGGTCCATACTGGCGTTGGCTCGTCCTCCTTCGATCATATGAGTGGAATGTGCCCAATTCGGCACCATCCCGTCCGCACCCTGATAGGAGAGCAGAGCACGCACCGTATCACGCCCCATCTGCGGATCATCCAGGCAAGCCAGCAGCCCATTGAAAAAGCTGTCCCAACAGAAATAAGCACAGGAATTGGGAGAGCCGCTGGCAAAGGTGCGAGAGACACTGATCGCCAGTCTCTTGTTGTCGTTGGAGTAGATCCGAGAGTTATTCATGTTGTCTGCAATCGCAGCGAGAATATCTCCAGATGGCCCCTGTGCCCTAGGGCGCCGATCTTCATAATCCCTTTCTGCCGCAGCCAATCGTTCGTCAATCCCGTCGAACGATGGCAAATCTCCGAATCCTGCCACAATATAGGTGGGCTTCTCAGGCCCTCCAATCTTCACCGTGAACTGTGTCGCATCCACCGATGTCACAGCAGGTTGTGCCTTCAACCTCCAGATCACCGTCGTCCCATTCTCAAGCTTGGCGATACCCTTCACCCCATCGCCCTCAGCAGAGAACTCACTGTTGAATCCAGGCCAGTTATCATCCAAACCAAAGCGCATCTCGCAAGGGTATGCGGAAACAAGACGCCCCACGATCACGTCACTCATCCGCGACCATTCAAACTCCACCCTGCGCAGACTGTCCGAACCCGACTCTGCAGGTCGGAATGGATGCTCAACAGGCGTCACCGTCGGCGGGGAAAAGACAATCTTGTGAAAGGAGTCATCTGGAGAGACGGTTCCAGCATTGTAGGTGCCGCCCGGATTGATCACAAACGCCGCAGCATCATCGCGGATGAAGGCTATGCCATTGGGAGCCTGAAAGTAAAAGTTCCCAATGCGCGTCGATCTCCCGGATCCACCTTCATCGGTCTTCGATCGCCCGATCGCTAGCCCGGCAAACCTGCCCATGGCACCATGCAGCCACTGCCACGATGTGGCATAAAATACTGATCCGCTCAGAAAGCGTCGACGAGAGATCATGGCTTCCCCTTGCTTGGAATGTGCTGCTCAACTCAGATTTAGTCGTTCTTATCAACCCTTGAGGCAATTACAGTGGATCCCGTATAAAATCAAGCAGCATTGAATCGACTCCTGCTCCGCATCCAACCTCTGCCCTCCATGCTCCAGAACTGGCGGAGCATGGAGAACAACAGGATTGGAGTGTATCGCGGCTCATGCTTCATCACTGTTTCCCTGTTTGCATCAGTCGCTGATATCGAGCAGCATACTCTGCTTTATACTGCGAGACGGCAAGGTCATAACTGAGAGGTTTGCTATCAGCCCTTTTCGTCCAGTCGATGCTCACATCTCTGACCCGTACAGGGAGTACCACCTTATCTCCTGAGATCCCAATCGTCTTCCCGTCAGCCGTCACCTTTGTCGTCTTCATAAACCAAGGCAGATGCAGAATGATGCGTTGAGGAGGATCAACAAACGAACTATCCAAGTGCAGATCGGCGTGGCTGGACGATGTGGACTTCAAAGAGAATGTCACCACCCCGAAGTTTGTTGGGGCCTGATTTACCTCGATACTGTCTCCCGTGCCGATCCAGGCAGGGGAAATGGCTGAGAATAAATGCAGGTCATGCCCTTGTTCGCGCACCATCATATTACGCAAGCAAATCCTTAACCTGGCTGCAAACCATCCATGTGGCGTCAGGTTGTCTTCAAAATCTCTGTCGCCCCATGACGGAATATCGGTCTCAAACCCAGCGTGTGTCGAACTCGTATGCACAAGCTCTGCATACAAATCCTTTATCGCCAACTCTTGCTGATCGCGTATAAGCTCCGTCTCCGTGTTGCTGAATGCTAGATAGTCATGCAAGTCCTTTTCATCATCATAGGTCATGATGCCTTCCCGGTACTTGGCGCGTGTCGCGTCCAGTGTCGCTGTCACCATGGGATTATTTGGATCCAACACAATGCCCGGATAGATAGCAAGCATATTTCCCCAATCCTGCCCATGTTGTCCATCAAGCCCGGGTGGAATGTAGCCATCGGTCTTCTTTGTGACGTTATCTAACACATGAAGGAATGTCGCTAGATAATCGTCATACTCGTGTTGGAAGGTCTGTGCTTCCGCCTCATGACCTGTCGCTTTTGCTAAAACCACCGCGTTTTTCAATCCATCCAGTGCCCAGAAGTTATGTCCTGTCACATGACCGGTTATATTCTCGTTGTCCCCTGGCCGGGTAGTCGGCAGAAGATGCAGTGGATCACTCTGCCTCGCCTGGGTGATCCATGCAACAGCCTTCACCACGGCAGGAAACACTTGCTCAGCAAACGCTCGATCATGGGTTATCCTGTAGTGTTCACCATATGCCCACAGAACCTGGCCAACTCCATCAAACTGTCCTCCTTGAGACACAAAGTTGCCATCTGGCTGCTGCCATCGTTTGAAGAAGTCAAGATCCTGCTGGGCAAATTTAGGATAGCCCGTTACATCGTACATTCGAACGATGAAGGAGGCATCGCGCAACCAGAATGCATGATAGTGAAAGTCATTCACGGTCTGGATATAGTTGTCGCCGATCTTCTCTCGCGCAATCAGATCATAGATAAGACTTACCTTGAAGGTGTTGTTCACCTTCGCTTCAGGCACAGTGATGTTCGTGCCTTGGCGCAAGATCCTATCCCAGAAGAGAGTTGTCTGGGGCAAGTACGTATCGAAACTTGCAGACGCGATCTTTGTGGCGTCTGTCGAGCCTGCGGGTACAGGAACTACCGGAAGCTTGAAGTCTAAAGTAGTCGCTTCTCCTGGTTTCAAAGTGAGTCTGTACTGTACGATTCCAACGGGCGTCGTCGGCAGGATCCGCAGTGCCTTCGGCTTGAGCATCCCGGACTCGTTGCCATCCGGTTTCAATGTGTACTTCAAAACGTGTGGAGCGTTGTTTGGAAAGTAATATAGCACTTGGCCATCCCGTTGAACCGTGCCATTGTCAGCACTATATTTCCAATTCGGATCATAGGTAACGCCAATCTGGTTATAACCTCCAAGATGGCTCGCCGTCACGGGCCGCCGATAGCGGTTGTCAGGAACCCCGTAAGGTGTATTGATCTCACCCTCATATCGCATCCCAGCAGAAAACACTGCCGTTCGCATGGCCGCATTCTCGTTCTGGATGCGTACTCTCACAAAATCCACCAGCTGGCCAGACGACGTGCCATCCAGCGTGGCCGCAAAATCTGTGAACTCATAACGAATGCCATCACGTTCAAAGCTATACAAAATAACAGGCTGATACCCATCAAGAAGTGTCTTCACTCTTTGATTGATCCCTATCGCAGGATCCCCAGTGAAAAACATCAGCTCACCATAACCGGTGTATAAGTAGCCTTCAGGGGAAACCAAGGTTCCATCCGGCGCGTCCATCACCCCGATCACGTCAGTCGGATGGCTATAGTAGGAAAAGGGACCACTCCCCGCGTCGATCGCTGGATTCACCATCTGAGCAATCAGCATCAAGGGAAAGAGCATGCCTAGCACCACACAGAGCCTTAAGATCTGACGGTGAGAAGCTCCGGAGCCGCGCAATGAGAAAGAATGCTGCAATATCTGCAGAGCAGACCATCCTCGACGTATCAGGGAATCGTTCGTGTCTTTCATCTCGTACCTCATAGAAAAGAAAATGGAGTTGCTGAAACTTGGAAAGCGCTGGGTGATGCACGGCGTCCGATGTGCGAGTTCCCTTCAGGGAAGTGGGATTGCAAACCACTCCAGAACTTGTGCGATGATCAGCAGTCCTACTTGACGAACGCGTAAATAGAGTGTGTTGGAGGTGCAGTCTAAAACACTCACTACACATTCGTAAAAAGCATACTACAGCGCCATGGAGATGGAATTGCGTGGATTTGCGGTGTCGGAAGCGTCAAGCTGCTTCAGAGGCCAAGGGAGATACAGAAAGAATGCTGCGGGTTCATGAAGGCACCAAAAGCAAAGAGGGCTGCAAGAAAGTAATACAGGTACTTCAAGTCCGTTCCGGCATGACGGAACACGGAGTGACGGAGGCATTCAAAACCTGTCTCGGCACAAATGCAAATCGCTGGAGAATTGCATAGGTAATAGCGCGAATCCCCTGGCCAACCCAATTTGCGCTAGAGCCTCAGGCGGAGACACGAGGACGTATCTTCGCCTCCGTTGGCCTCGTTCCTGCTGAGGATCGAAGGCAGATGCAGGATCGGAAGCATCTACAGTATGCGGACTGCGTGCGAATCGTCTTGCGCTCAGCGAGAGTCGGCTCCATCCTCGTCTTGCCGTCGCTTTGGGAACTGTGAAGAGTTTCCCTCCCAATGTGCTTCGTTCCACTATCCTCACCGCTTCTCATCTCCCATGGCAAAAGCTTGTTGAACAAACTGGATCAGCCGGACGGATGTCAATACTTGCCATACCAACCTCTGTAACGAGACGACGGCCTCATGGAAAGCGGGCGTTAACCCGATAATCACCTGCAGCGCTCAGGTGGATGGTTTGGTTTTGCAGTTGGCCGTTCATGGTGATCGTTGTAGCTTGTTCGCCCCCCAGGCGCGGCACTACCAAGGACACACTGGCTGCGAATGGCGTCGTGAGTTCAAGCTCTAGGTGGCGGGATCTCCCATTCGCGCCGCCCACCACGCGCCAGCTTACCATTACCTTTCCTTTTGGAGTGGGGACCACTCCCTTGGCCCATGTTAGATCGCCAGGTTGCGGTGCAACTGTGTAGCTTGCGTACCCCGCCGAAGTCGGTCTCACTCCAAGAACAGTGCGACTCAACACGTATGTGGGAGAAGCACTCCAACCATGGCAACTACTTCCGCCCAGTTGCTTGAATTGCTCCCACATGGTCCCATTGCCTGCTGCAGCCATTGGACCCCAATTCCTGCGGATAGTCTCTAACGCCATATCCTCGAACCCATTGGCGGTCAACGCTTCCAGCACAAAACTGGTTCCATACGTCTCTGCTTGCTTAATGTAGAGCCTCGGATCGAAGTCGTCCTTTCGAATCATCCGTCCCGTGATTAGGTCGAATTGCAGCGACTTCAGGTTTTTCTCTGCGCTCACCTTCTGCAGGATTGCCGGGATTGCGTGTTTCGGAGCAAACCCATAGAGCACTGCGTCGGCATTCGCAAGCTGGCTTATCTGCACGCTTTGCTCATTGTCTTTCCAGGAATCCACATAGAGACCACGCTCGGCATTCCAGAACCTGGCATTGAATCTTCCGCGAATCTCTTCCGCCTCTCCCTGAAAGAGCTTAGCCGTCCGTGTGTCGTTCTCCATCGTTGCCAGATGCGCGGCGTTCTCCAGCGCATGCACGTACAAAGCATTCATGATAGAGCTTTCGCCGTCCGTATTCGGTCTCGACCAATCAAGAAACTCCCAGTACGGGATCTCGCCCAGCATGCCGTCCTTCTGTCGGAATGCTTGAAACCACATCATCGCCCGAACAATGTTCGGGTATATCGTGTCTACCAATCTTCGGTCGCCAGTCTGTAGATAATACGAAGAAGCTGCGTCCACAAAAGAAAAGATGTAAGAGTCGATCACCTCGTCTTCCGGGTAGCCACTGGCAAGAACCGCAGGAATCGCCCCGTCCTGCCGCTGATCGCGCGCCGAATCGAGCAGAAGTTTGCGGTCTACGTCCGGATCGTCGTTCACAACATCGTTGACCTTAAGATCCACTTCGCCATCGCCCGCAAACTCACTCTGCTCGCGTGTCGGGCAGTCCATGGTTCCATCCAGAGCGCATAACTGGAACGTGTAGGCGCCCATCTGCCAGAGTTTGTTCAACAAGGGATCTGAACTTTCAAACGATCCGCTACGTTCCAGATGAGCGGTGCTGAAAATCAGTCCAGCGTGTATGCGAACTGGAACCGTGTTGCCGGTGATGCGCAACTCCAGATAGCGCATTCCGTGCCAGCCCCACATGGACCACGTCTGCAATCCTTGGCGCGTGAAGTATCGCCCAACAAAATTCCCTCCCGAACGGTCAGCGGTGACATTGCCTTTGTCCGTAAGCATCTCGCTCCAGCCCAACTCCACCAGCGTCCCGGCTGGAGCATCCAGGGTAATCTGCGGATAACCATCCACCTCCTTACCCATATCGAGGATGACATAAGAGGTTGTGCCTGCCTGCTGCCGCGGAGAAAGAACAGCCATATGGCCCGCGCCGACTTCTAAGAGGGCGTCACCATGGCTCAACATCGCCAGATCCGCGTGATGCGGCTCAACCGAGATGAAGCGGCCAAGCCGATTCAGATCGGCTGCCGCTTTGGGAGAAATATGACCTCCGTCTGCATTGTCTTCGGCCGCACTGCTCGCAGGTCCCGGAATCGTCCAACCTGCATTCACGATCTTTGTCGGCGCGATCTCGACTTCGATAGGATTCCGCATCGGCCGTTGTTCCATGTGCGCAAACGGATCGATCGGTGGATCAACCTTACCCCAGCCTCCCGTCGTGACCGTCACTGGAAGCCATCCGCTGTCGTCAAAATCCAGCCCTGTCCAACCTGTGTCCGCCAGGGAGCCATCCGTTACTTCCACCTCCGGTAACGCTCCATTGATGCGCGGCTGGCCCCACCGGACGCTTGCGTCCTCGTGAACCTTCCACGATGGATCCGTGGCTATCACCCTCTTGTCCCCTCCACTCCCCATCACAAGCTGGCATAAAAGCCCTCCATGGTCGGGTGCTCCCGGGGGCGCGCCGTACCACCCCATCGGAGCATCCAGCCAAACCACCTCCGCCGCAATCACGTTCTGACCGGGCTTGAGATACTTTGCGACATCGAAAACGTCGTAGTATCCCCAAAACATCGGCGCACGCGCCGGCCCTCGGCCAACCAGATCGCCATTGACGTACAACTGATACCGGCTGTCTGCAAATACGGCAAGATGCGCCTGCGCTGGAATATCTTGCAGCGTGAATACCTTACGAAACTGAACAAATTGATTCGGATGTGCGGGTAGATCTCCCGTCGAAGGCCAGATCCATCTCCCTTGCCATTCGATGCCGCCTGGTGAAGCCTCTGCCGCTTGGCTTGCACCGTAAACATCTTTGAGTCGGAAGGAGTTGCTGCGCTCAAAAATCACAAGCATGGCGATCAGCAATAAGCTCTCAACAATCTGCTTCCTCTTGAAAGATGTGCTCATGATTTCCATTTCGCAGAAGACGGGCTCTAGAACGTCTGTGAGATGGAACTTGCCAAGCGCTTCCGGTAGAACGCATCTCAAAAGGCATCTTGATGCTGTTGTATACATGATGCCAATAAACTTTGTCAATTGGCTCGCACGCAGCACTGCTTCTCTTGCCGAGACGCGGGGCGTAACCTATTTGTAAACAGAAAGATAGCTTCTCCCCTCCAGAACAGAATCTCGACGCCCATCCAACGTCGCCTCTCTGTACCAGATTTCCCAATCCAGTCAAGCCTGTCCTCGCGAAGACACCCTTCGATCATCCGCCCGCCCGCTCGCTGGTTGTTTATCAGCCGCTCCATCGCACATCTCGCACACCTCCAGCCGACAAACCCTCACCTCAGTCAGACGACGCTCGCGTAACTCCATCCGCGGAAACAATCCGGAATGGACTCCCGGCAATATCAGCCTTAACCCTCGCTCCCGCCGCAACTGCGATTCTTCGTCAACGCCTCCAGAAGACTACCGCCGGGAGCGACACTCGTTCGCATCCGCAGCCGCAGTGCACAAGTTTTTTATGGTCTAATAAAGGTGTTGGCTTGATGGCGGAATCGGCATACGCGGTGGTCTCAAAAACCATTGGGAGCAATCCCGTGTGGGTTCAAGTCCCACTCAAGCCACCAGATTCAGCCATCCCCTCGGCCCTCGCTAAAACAAAGGCAAAACACTCCTCTGGTTTAACTCATTCACTCAGAATCAACAGTGATCTCTGCATATCGGGTCAGCCTTGGCCCCCCGCCGCAGTATTCAATCTATAGCATTGAAAAATAAAGGCTTGAGTCCATTTTTGGCTGCTCAAAATCCCTCCGGCAACCCTGCTGGAGTCGTTCCCTCTCGCGGCCCACGAGGTTAAGCAGCGCCTCGGTCTCCTCTTTCAGCCCCAAAGGAGATCTGCAGCGCGCTTGATTAGGCGTACGCAAGGTCCTGCTGCGTGCGTGTTCGGTTGCATAGGGACTTGAAGAAGACCTCGCAAGGGCCCTGAGATTTGTAGAAGACGTTTGTAGATACAGGGGATCAGGCGGCGAATGGACCGTGGTGGGTCAGAAAGATCGGCATGCTCGGATGTCGCTCGTTCCGCAGCCAGATGCAACCCAGGAACAGGTTGAGCAGACCGCTGCCGGCCGGCTCGCAAGTGGAGGATCTCGTTGCGCCGGACGCCGCTCCACGCCGCCAGACCAGCCTCTGCTTCCGAACGCTCCGACCCGCGTGCTCCTTCATGGGAGCGACCAGGAATTATCATCCTGATCGCGTGAGTCGAACCATGCGTTGCGTCCAGAACGGCCATCAAAGATCACCGCGATCCCGCAGCAGATGCAACTCGATG
Organism: Acidobacteriaceae bacterium; assembly: GCA_049977105.1. Classification (GTDB taxonomy): domain Bacteria; phylum Acidobacteriota; class Terriglobia; order Terriglobales; family Acidobacteriaceae; genus Granulicella. The sequence continues at coordinate 73,520 of JBMFGX010000010.1, forward strand.
GAGCCTTTGGTCCTCGTCAATCCACGCGAACACCGCAGCGCAGCCGTCAATCCGGGCGGCGTCGAGCGTCGGCCGCTCGGCTTGGATTCGGAGCCTTCGGAGCCTTGCGGCCCGGCAACCCACCCCAGCAACTCAGCCATTGGGCAAGCCCACCCGGATACACAAATCTCAGCTCCGTTTGACTGTCGTAGATCAAAGTCAAACGCCGTTCGGCTTCACGTAATCCAAAGATCACGTATCTCGCCAACAACTCGCTCTGCACCTCGCGCATCTCCGGCGCCAGCCACTCGCGGAAGAACATGGCCGCGAACTGACCCTGAAGGCCTGGCTCCGGCCATGCGTTTGACCGTGTGATCGCATAAATTGGTCGCAAAGATCGCATGCGAAAAGAATCGCGCCGCCGGGCTGAAGCATCAACCTTCAGGACTTGAACGTTACTGCGCACCAGAACGCCTTGGAAGTTGCCTTTTGGGAACAACTGTTTCAAGTTTTCCCCCGTCTAATCCCATTGAAGCTCGATGGGGCCCCCGCAAAAAGCCATGCGGAGCAAGCCGGAGTTTCACAGAGGTTCAGGATTAGTTGGAGAGGAGGTGTTTGTGTTGGATCAGAACTTCCAGAACGGGCTCCATCCCAACACCGCTGGATTAGACGAACCGGCGGCATCTGCTGCGCTGCCATGCTACTTCAGCGAGTCCCTCCTCCAGAAGCTTTCGTTCTCGTCGTTCTCCTGGGAGAACAACTTCTTTCCGCTTTGCCCCAAGAGCTGGACCTGGCACCAGATCTCTCCACCCCGTGCTCTCGATGCACCGGATGTGTCTGCCACAGAGACAGCGTTCACCCGGGGGGTAATCGTGTGGTTTCAAAACCCCATTTGCCGCTGCGGCCAAACTCCTCTATTTGATCCCATCAGATGGGTTGAGCGGCGCGCCTTGCAGCCCTTTAGAATGGGAGAACAGAACCTCGGTACAAGTCCGCAACGTATTCGGGAACAATTCGAATCGCTCGTTGTTCATACCAGAAGCCCTTCAGACGTCGGTTCTGAGCCCAAGTCTTTCCGGCTCATGCAGAATGGATGAATCAATCGCGTTCCGGGACATTGACGATGCAAATTTTGCGGAGACGTTTTTGGTTGGATTGACGCGATACTTTTCTTGAACTGGCAGAAGAAATTAACCTTTCGCAAATTGGGAGTCAAAGATGAAACACGTGAAGTTCAATCATGCAAGGCACGAATGCAGCAACAGGCTCGCTTCGTATAGGGCAGTATGGCGCGCGGCCATGCTGGTCGGGTTCCTCGGATTCAGCGTAGCGGCGATACAGGCGCAGACTTCTTCTTTGCCGGTCAACGCGCAACTCTCTCCGGCCTCCAGAAGTGTAGCGTCTTCGCCGTCATCGCCTGCATCCGCCGCTACAACGGACAATTCACAGTACTCTTCAAGTTCAACTTCCAACCCGGACGCAGCCTCTTCCACCACTGAAGCCAAGTTGCTTCCGCCCGCTCCTTTGCCTGCGGGAGCCATGAAGGCCGAAGGTGACGGAGCCGCCGCTGCCGCTGGCCAATACACCCGGCCCCACTACCACACCGGAGGAAATCAGGATGGATCAGATCGCTGGATAGCCTACGGTGGAGGCGGTTTCACAGAACCGATCGGCAATACCAAGAACTACTTGACCGACAACTTCGCGATCCAGGCGGGTGTGGGATATCAATTCAACCGCAAGTTCTCGCTTCCAATCGAATTCGACTGGGATCAGTTCGGCATGACCAAGCAGAACCTTGACGACCAGATTATGATCTACGATAACGTCTTCGGTAAAGGTGCAGTCAATGGCATCCTGGATGGCAACAGCCATATCTGGTCGTTTTCCTTCGAGCCACGGTACGCCTTCAACGCAAGCGGTTCCTGGAGCCCCTATGTCGTCGGCGGGGTTGGCTTCTACCATAAGGTGGCGAACTTTACCATTCCCGCAAGTCTCGTTGGAGCTTGCGGGGTCTATGGCGGCTTATACGGCTACGGTGGCCCGTACGGATACGGATACGGATACGGCTACGGTGCGTTCTATGGCTATTGTGGCGGCAACCTCAACATCGATCACTACACATCAAACGCCCCTGGGTTTGATGGCGGAGCTGGTATCTCCTACAGAATCTCTGACACCCGGGTGAGCTTCTATGCCGAAGCACGCTATGTCTACATCGATAACTCCCAGAAGAAGGGAATTACGATGGCCAATTACAACGACACTCCGTACAAGACCTACGACCTGTATCCGCCGAATAGCTATCACACGGATTATATTCCCATCACCTTCGGTATTCGCTTCTGACGGGAATCCATCGGAAGGCTCAAGGGGCGAGGCCTGCGGGCCTTAGCTCCGTTTACGTCAGCCTTGGAGTAAAGCGAGAGGTAAAGACGTTGCAAAGGTGCTTGGGCGCACGGCCGACACATCCGTTCGGTCCAGGAGTGCAACGATTCGTGAAAGCGTAGATTGGATAAGGCTCCAGCAAGCAAATGACGATCCCGGCTGTGTCCCTCATGAGGTTGAACGATTTCCTGGCAGGGTTGTTCGGGCTCTCGCTCGCATCGATATTGTTGGCAGGTTGCGGAGGCAATAAGGCTATTCCAACCCCTTTCAAGCCGCCTCCAACGCCAGTTGTCGGCCAAAGCGGAACCGTCACCATCTCGCCCGAGTTTGTGGCATTGGGCGTGGGCGGTGCCCAACAGTACACTGCTACTGTTGCCGGGGGTGGAGGAGCTGTGCAGTGGTCGCTGTCATGCAGCAGCGGCACCAGCACTACCTGTGGCAGCATCTCCTCCGCCGGCCTCTATACCGCGCCGGCAAGAGCCTTCCCATCCCAGAATGTAATCATTACAGCGCAACTCGCTAATTCGCCGCAGAGTAACTATGCTCAGGCGCTAATCGCCTTGGTGGGCCCCGGTCTTGTCAGCTCCACCGCCAACCCCCAGGTGGCAAGTTATTCGCTGAACTTGCCGGATCCCGGATCCATGATGGTTAACTTTGGCCAAAGTACATCCTATGGATTCCCTACCTCCGCCCAGACCACCTCTTCGGCGAGTACAGAGACCGTCCTAGTTGCAGGCATGATCGGCAACACGCTTTACCACATGCAGGCCACCGCGCAGCTCTCGGCTACCCTCTTGGGGCAGACACTCCACGCAACCTTTACTGATGCTGACCATACCTTCTCCACCGGCAAGCCATTCGGAAGCTCTACGGTGACTGCCACTACGGCGTCCGGAGCTACGCCGCAGCCTGCAATCGAACTGTACGACACCGCGGAGCCTCAGGAGCCGGGTATGGCCTTTGCGACGGACCTCAGCGGAAACGGGATATGGACCTATAGCTACGCGAACACTGGAACCTGCGGAAAGGGCACCCCGCAAGACCTTATTCAACCGATATACCTGCTGCCAAACGGAAATTTCCTCGTTCAGATCTCTTATCTGTCATCCGTCCCGCTGCACCCGGCAGAGAAGGTGCAAGCTGCCTCACTGGACGAGGTTTGTGAGGTCAATCTTGCGGGAACCACCATCCGGGATGTCACCGCTGCCCAGGTGATCGCGGCCGTCAACGCGAACCCCGCACTCTCCGGGGAGTTAAACGGCGCCACGCTCGGCAGCCTCCATCACGACGTCCTAGACCTTCCCAACGGACATATGGTCCTGCTATTTTCTGCGACGAAGACGGTCGACATCGACCCAGCGATCATTGGTGGACCCAAAGGAACCACCACGTTCAGCGGTCCCACGAACGTACTGGGTGACGTCCTTGTGGACCTGGATCAGAATAACAATCCTGATTGGATCTGGAATGCGTTCACATATCTGGATGTGCAAAGGGTCCCCTGGCCAGCCCAGTTCCCAGACTGGACGCACTCCAACGCACTGCTCTACTCCACTACCGACGGCGACATCCTGCTCTCTGTCCGTCACCAGAACTGGATCATCAAGATTGATTACGACGATGCGCAGGGCGATGGCCATGTGATATGGCGGCTGGGTGAGGGTGGAGACTTTACCCTCGAGGGGGGAACAGATCCAACCGATTGGTTCTATGCACAGCATGGTCCCAATTTCTTTACCAGCAATACTGCCGGCAACTTCACCCTCGGCGTGATGGATAACGGGGATGACCGGGAGTTGCCCGGGGTACCAGTGGGGAACTGTCCCGCAAGCGGAATTCCCACGGCTGCAACCTCCCTGTGTTACTCCACGATGCTAGTCCTGGATGTGAACGAGTCCAATAAGACGGCGACGGTGACGGAGCGTTACCAGCCAACGCCTGCCGTCTACAGCTTCTTTGGTGGCGATGTTACCTTGCTTCCCAATGGCGATCGACACGTGGATTTCTGTTCTCCCGTGGGTGGATCGCAGATCTATGAGCTGAGTGGACCATCCGGATCAGAACAGGTGGTGTGGAAGGCGGTTACGCCGGGAGGGTATCAGTATCGAACAGATCGGCTGCCCAGTCTCTATCCGAACATAACGTGGTAGCTCAAAAAGGAGAACGGCGACCGCGTGGTCGCCGTTCTCCTTTTCGCCGGTCCTTTGACCACCCGCTATTTACAAACCCTTCTTCTTCAGGAACAGAATCAGATCGCGCACTCGGCATGAATAGCCCCACTCATTGTCGTACCAGCTAATCACCTTCCCGGTGTTGGCAATCACCTTGGTCAGCTTGCTGTCCACGATGCTGGAGAAGGGATTGCCTCGGAAGTCAACAGAGACCAACTCCTCCTCGGTATATCCCAGAATCCCTTTCATCGATCCGTCGCTGGCAGCCTTCAGCGCTGCATTCACGCTCTTCACATCGATCGGCTTCTCAGATACAAAGGTCAAATCGATAACCGATACGTTTGGCGTCGGAACGCGAATCGCGAATCCATCCAGCTTGCCATCCATCGCCGGAATCACCAGCTTCAACGCCTTGGCTGCTCCGGTGGAGGTCGGAATCATGCTCAGACCCGCCGCTCGCGCCCGGCGCAGATCCTTGTGCGGCATGTCCAGAATCACCTGGTCGTTCGTGTAGCTGTGGATCGTGGTCATGATGCCAGAGGCGATCCCAAAGCTGTCGTGCAGCACCTTCACCACAGGAGCCAGACAGTTGGTCGTGCAACTCGCATTCGAGATCACATGATGCTTGGCTGCGTCATACTTTTCGTCATTGACGCCCAGAATCAGGGTCAGGTCTTCATGAGAGGCAGGCGCCGAGATGATCACTTTCTTTACGGTGCTGCCCAAGTGGCTCTTGGCCTTCGTTGCGTCGGTAAACAGGCCCGTGGACTCCACCACAATCTCCGCACCGACAGAGGCCCAGTCCAGCTTCGCCGGGTCGCGCTCCGCAAACACCTTCATCGGTTTGCCGTCGACTAGGATCGAGTCGTCTGTCGCTGTAATGCTGTTCTTCAGAGTTCCCAGGATCGAGTCGTGCTTCAGCAGATGCGCCAGCGTCGAGGGCGTGGTCAGGTCGTTGACCGCCACAAACTCAATCTCCGTATTGCCGAGCGCGCTGCGAAAGATGTTCCGTCCGATTCGTCCAAATCCGTTGATGCCTACTTTGACTGCCATAATCCCTCGTCTTTCTTGATTGATTCCCACCTACAAAATAACAAAGCCCCCGACTGATCGCAAACCAGAGGGCAAAATCCAAATCCAAATCCAAAACCAAAACAAACCACCCAAAGAAGCTTCCGCGCAGACCAGAACATGTCTTTCCTCGCTCTCACCATCAGGGGAATTACCCCACCAGGGTCACTCGACCTGACCTTGCCCATCCGTCAATCCTTTGCACAGTTTTTGCGGCACAGGGATGCCTTGTGTTACAAACCAGCTATGCGCGATTGGGTGCGCGACATACTCATGAGAAGACGTTCCAAGCGTGGCCCGAACAATTCGGAGTCCACTGGCAAGATTGGTCAGGAACTTCCTGCAAACCAACCTGCACCGCTCCAGCCTTCCTATCCGGAGCCCCTGCCACCGGCGCCAGTAGAAGCGACGCCAGCTGAGCCCACAACGCCACCACCATTGCAGCCGGCGTCATCAGATCCTGCCAGTCCATCGGAATCTCGTCTGGTTCACGAGCTGCAGCCAGACTCGCTCGCCACTCCGCCCGCCGGCCCGGAGGCTGTCTCCACCAGGAGCCCCCGTGGTTATGTTGTGCTCACCATCGGCCTTCCGGGCTCGGGCAAGACCACCTGGTACAAGCGTCGTGGCGTCACTCCGCTATCCAGCGACATGCTGCGCAATATTCTCTTCGACGACATCACCGAGCAACGTTACCAGGGGTTGGTCTTCAGTACCTTGCGCAGCCTGCTTCGCGCCCGCCTCATCGCTAAGATGCCATGGAACTATGTGGATGCCACCAACCTCAGTCCGCATGAGCGTCGCCAGTGGATCAAAATGGCAAAGTCCTTTGGCTATGAGGTTCATGCCGTCTTCTTCGATGTCCCCTTGGCCGTCTGTCTGGAACGCAACTCAAAGCGCGACCGCCAGGTCACTGACGACGTCATGCACAAGATGGCAGAGCGCCTACGGCCGCCAGCCTTCAAAGAGGGCTTCGACAAGATCACCGTGGTTCGTGTCAAAGGCTCTGCCCCTGCCGCCACAACGCTAGCCGGATCAGAAGACGCGCCCGCCACGTCTGCATCCACCCCGGAGCCTGACACCGATGGGAATCCAGGAACAGAGACGGCACATGGAGTCCATAGTTGATTTCGGAACCAATATTCCGGCTTAGACCAACCTCAGCACCATTCTGGTCCCCGGCAATCCACAAGTGGCATTGGCAACCAATTGCCGGGAAGAGACCCTTGAACCGCAAAAGGCTCTCAGAGTCCTGATGCTTGGCCAAAGCAGCGGTTTGGAGTTGCTCAACTGGATCGAGCCGGGCTAACTCAATCTTCACTCCCGCTATGGCTCCTTCCTTGCCACTTTGCAATACCGATCGGAATCGGGTCGAAAGAAACCCGGCACAACAAGACAGTGCAGCCTGCGGAAGAACATGGGACTTTGCAAACAGCGTCTTCTGATTGATCATGGAGTGGAGAGAGAATCTTCCTGATGCAAACATCTACCCTCCCCGAGCCTTGGCTCCGCAATACCCACAACGAACTCGACTCCATCCGTCGCGGCGTGCTTCATGCCTTCGATCTCTGCGCCGAAGATACCACCCTCTGGTGCAAGTCCCTACGCGACGATCAACTCCTGGAGCGTCCCGCCGGGCTCGCGCCCATCGTCTTCCACCTGCGCCACATCCCGCGCTCCCTGGACCGCCTGCTCACCTACGCGGAGGGTAGGCAACTCAGCTCTGCACAGCTTGATGCGCTCAACGGTGAACTCGATACCAGCGGCCTTCACCACAGATCCATCCCGGATGTCTTTGATGAGTTTCGCTCCGGGCTTCGCAGGGCGGCCGATCGTGTCCGCGCTATATCGCCAGATCGCTTCCATGAGTTTGTCGCGATCGGGAAAAAGCAGTTGCCGGCCACTGTGGGCGGTATCCTCGTCCATTGCGCTGACCACACGCAGCGCCACACCGGCCAGATCATCACCACGGTCCAGGTCCTGCAATTCACCCAGCCAGATCGGGAATAAATCACTCGGCCACATCGCAGATAGAGCGAATCGACGCGGCTCCATTTTGGAGGGGCGTCGCTCTCTGCTGCAGTGAGCGCAGACCCCCGCTGCGTTCTTTCCCTCTACTGGCGACAGACCGTCACCCAGACTCAGCCGGAACGGAGCAGATTGCCAGTCCTTGCCTGCTCAAGCCACCCGTCCGTCTGCGTTGCTATGCCGTGCCTCTTCGGCGCTCCCGCCGTAACGAATCTTCTTTTCAGAAGTTCGCTTCCTACGCTGGTTGAGCATTGAGTTCGAGCCTTCCATGCAACTGCAGAGAAGACCCAGCGGCCGCACCGTGGCAGATAGTTCTAGCTCTCCGCCAGCTCCGCTGCTCTCTCCCACTCTTTGAAAACGAACTCGCGCAGCGGCTTGCGTGTCCTTGCGGCCTTTTCCATCTCCCGGTAGATGATCGGTAGCGCCTCCGGATCGCCTGGATACCCCAACGCCCATGCCGCTCCTACCTCGAAGTCTTCAGGGATTGCAAAACTTGCGCGAGCCTTCCCCCGATCCACCCCGCCCATGCCATGCGTCTGTAATCCCAGAGCCGCCGCCTGCAGGCTCATATTTGCGGATGCAGCTCCGGTATCGTGCAGTCCAAGCGCGTTGGGATGTCCGTTGGTCGAGAAGATCATCTTGCTGACAGAAAGAATCAGCACCGGAGCTGTCTTGGCCCAGACCTGGTTAAACTCCACCAGCGCATCCAGAATCTTGTCGTACGTCGCCTCACCCCTTCGCCCCACCAGGAATCGCCACGGCTGTTCGTTGTAGCTCGACGCAGCCCACCCCGCTGCGGTAAACAGCTTGACCAGGTCCGCGTCTGTCACCTCTCGATCAGAAAAAGACCGCGGGCTCCAACGCCTGCGAATCACGTCAAGAATTCCACTGTCCACAGGTGCGGACTTCACCTCTTCGTCGATCGCCATCTTCTCTCCTGCTTTTTGATTGGACGCTTTGCCGCCCTGAGGGTTGTCTCGCAACGCTTTACTTCTTCACCGCTCTCTCGCGGCATGGCTTCTCGCCGTTCTTCATCCATCCACCAGGTGGCCCATCTTGCTGCGCTTGGTCTCCAGGTAGCGCGCAAAGGTTGGCTCCGCAGGAATGGTCGCCGGAACTCGCTCCACCACCCGGATTCCAGCATCCTCCAGCGCTCGCACCTTCTCCGGATTGTTCGTAATCAACCGCACCGCCGGAATATTCAACGCCTTGAGAATCTCTGCCGGCAGTTCATACTCCCGATAGTCGGCGCGGAATCCCAGCTTCAAATTGGCTTCAATCGTGTCCAGTCCCTTGTCCTGCAACTCATAGGCGCGCAGCTTCGCCATCAGTCCAATGCCGCGGCCCTCCTGCTCTTCATACAGCAGGATTCCAGCACCCTCTTTGGCAATCATCCCCAGCGCCAGATGCAACTGGTCATGGCAGTCGCAGCGCAAAGAGTGAAAGACATCGCCGGTTAAGCACTGTGAGTGGATCCTTACCAGCGGAGCCGCCGCAGCTAGATCCCCCATCGTCAACGCCACCACGTTGTCCACATGCTTCAGGGATGCGCTTCCCGGCTCGGTCACGCCCTCAAATCCCAGGATGCGGAAGTGTCCCCATCGGGTCGGAAAATCGGCGCTGGCCACCCTGCTTATCCTGCTGTACGGCATACCTCATTATAGATTCCTGAACTTGGCCAAGGATGCAGCGCACCCACCCTCCCCCGGAATCGTCCCCGGCGAGTAGAGTTAAGCATGTGTATGCTGGCGACTCCAAGCTGATCTGGATCACCCTCCTCGTGGAGTTGGGCGTTGCTGCGGCCGTGGCCAGCTCGCTTGCCCGCTCCTCCAGCTTCAAGCGTCTGTTGCTGCGCAAGCAGCGCACCTCTCGCGAAACCCTCCAGTTGACCGCCTGGATCAGTGTGCCGCTCATGCTCGGGGTTCTGGTCCGGGTCCGAGTGCCAAACTTTCTCGCGGCGGACATCTCTCTCCAGGCCACCGCCATCCTCGGTCTGTTGCTCGGTCCCTGGGCCGCCATGGTCGGCGCCGCTGCCCTTGCGCTTCCGGCACTGGCTCACAAAGAGTTCTTCGCTCTCCCCGTCAACCTCCTTGTCGCCGCCATCTTCGGAGCCTATCGCCGCATCGCCGGCGAAGAAAATATCTGGACCTTTTCTCCGCTCATCGATCTAAGCCTCTATCGCTGGATTCGTCGCACGGTCTCCTGGCCCAACCTTGATCGCCAGATCTCGCTTCTTCTTCTGCTTATGGCAACCGAGTTCGCGGCCAGCCTGCTCTCGCACCTCTATCCGCGCCGTTATTTCGCTCTGCACTCCAGCTCCTGGCTCATGGAGCTTGCCATCTGCGCCTGTGCCCCTGTGGTCGTCGGCGTCCCACTCAAGATCTGGAACGCTGTTCGCATTGAGCACAAACTGGAAGAGCAATCCCGCCTCCTGCTCGAGGCTCGTCTGGACGCCCTGCAGCGCCAGATCAACCCTCACTTCCTCTTCAACACCCTCAACTCCATCGCCTCACTCGTCCGTTCCCAGCCTGGCCTGGCCCGGGAGATGATCGTCAAACTCAGCAACATCCTCCGCGTTCTCCTGCGTGGCCGCGACGCCTTTGTCCCCCTAAGAGAAGAACTCGACTTCACCGATGACTATCTGGACATTGAGGTAGTGCGCTTCGGCAACAAACTTCAAGTGGTCAAAGAGATAGCGCCAGAGACCCTGGATATCGCCGTTCCCAGCATGCTCTTGCAGCCGCTCATAGAAAACAGCATCAAACACGGTCTGGAGCCGCGCATCTCTGGTGGAGTCATCACCCTCCGCAGCCGCGTCGCCGACGGTCGGCTCCTGCTGGAGATCGAAGACGATGGCGTCGGCATGGAGCCTGGCGGTCCCACCCCGGCCCCGGTCAGCGGCCTGCTTCGGGAAGGTTCTGGCATCGGCATGCGCAACGTGCGCGAGCGCATCCAGGTCCTTTACGGCGATGAAGCCCACCTTGAAGTCGTCAGCCGTCCCGGCCGAGGTACCCGGGTCAGCCTGCGTATGCCGCTGGCTATCCGCGAAGAGGGTGATGAGTTGCTCGCCATGTTCACGGAAACTGTGCGGCAATCGCTCCAGACCATCGAATCGCAGCGCCGCCGCTTTGCTAAAATAAGGCCGGTAGAGCCGCGCAATGACTGATCTCATCAGCGTGATCTCCGGAGCCGCCGGCAACACGATCGTCGTTGACAGGCGACCCGCCCTCGCAGATCGTCTCCAGCACCGTATCACGCGTTCAACTCAACATAGCAAGTCAACAAGACCGAGGAATCAAATGACCGATATTGTCTCCATTCATGCCCGCGAAATTCTGGACAGCCGCGGGAACCCCACTGTGGAAGCTGACGTGATCCTCTCCGAGGGCATCCGTGGCCGCGCCGCTGTCCCCAGCGGAGCCTCCACCGGCGAACATGAGGCCGTAGAACTGCGCGACGGCGACTCATCCCACTACCTGGGCAAAGGCGTCCTCAAGGCCGTTGAAAACATCGAGTCTGTCATCGCTCCCGAACTCACCGGCATGGATGCCGGTAATCAACGGCTCATTGACGCCACCATGATCGCGCTCGACGGCACTCCCAACAAAGGCAAGTTGGGAGCCAACGCCATTCTCGCCGTCTCCATGGCCTGCGCCCGCGCCTCCGCAGAGGCTCTCGGCCTGCCCCTCTATCGCTACCTCGGCGGAGCCAATGCCGCCATCCTGCCTACGCCCATGATGAACATCCTGAACGGTGGCGCCCACGCCGACAACAACGTCGACTTCCAGGAGTTCATGGTGATGCCTGTCGGAGCTGACAACTTTGCCGACGCGTTGCGCTGGGGTGCGGAGGTCTTCCACACCCTGAAGGGCGTGCTCAAGAAAAAGGGCTACAACACCGCTGTCGGTGACGAAGGCGGCTTTGCTCCCTCCCTCAAGTCCAACGTAGAAGCCATTGAGGTCATCCTGGAGGCCATCACCCTGGCAGGCTACACTCCCGGTGAGCAGATTGCCATCGCGCTTGACCCTGCCGCCAGCGAGTTCTTCAACAAACAGCTTGGCAAGTACGTCTTCAAGAAGTCGGACAAGAGTGAGAAAACCTCCGCGCAGATGGTCGACTTCTGGGCAGACTGGGTTCGCCAATATCCCATCATCAGCCTCGAAGACGGCCTCGATGAGAACGATTGGGAGGGTTGGAAGCTGCTTACCAGCAAGCTTGGCAGCAACCTTCAGCTCGTCGGTGACGATCTCTTCGTTACCAACACCGCCATCCTCCAGCGCGGCATTCAGCAGGGGGCGGCCAACTCCATCCTCATCAAGCTCAACCAGATCGGCACCGTCTCAGAGACCTTTGACGCCGTCGAACTGGCTCGCCGCAACGGCTACACCTCCATCATCTCGCATCGCTCTGGAGAAACCGAGGATACCTTCATCGCAGACTTCGCCGTGGCCACCGGTGCCGGCCAGATTAAGACTGGCTCGGCCTCCCGGACAGACCGCATCGCCAAATACAATCAGCTCCTGCGCATTGAAGAAGAGTTGGGCCAGTCTGCCCGCTACCTCGGCCGCGCCTCCGTCAATCACGCCGTCTAATCCAGTCACCGCACTGCTACGGGCTGGCGCCTTGCCCAAAAGTGAAGGCGCCGGCCTCCCAGCGCTTCGCATCCTCTTTGCTTCACTCGATGCCATCGCGCTCCTCGCCTCCTTACCCAACCCAGGAAAGCTGCCCTATATGAGAACAACGCCACCCGTGATCCTTACTATCCTCGACGGCTGGGGTTATCGTGCCGAAACCCACGGCAACGGCATTGCTCTGGCGCGCAAGCCTTGCTATGACAATCTGCTGAGCGAGTATCCCAATACGCTCATCCAGGCCAGCCACCACTTCGTCGGCCTTCCAGATGGACAGATGGGCAACAGCGAGGTCGGCCATCTCAATATCGGAGCCGGCCGCATCGTGCGCATGGACATCACCCGCATCGATATGGCCATCGAATCCGGCGAATTCTTCTCCGATCCCACCCTGCTGCGTGCCGTCCAGGTCGCTCAGCAGGGCCATGCCCTGCACCTCATCGGTCTGCTCTCAGACGGCGGTGTCCACTCCCACCAGCGCCACCTCTATGCGTTGCTCCGGTTCGCTGCGCAGCACCATCTCAAACGGGTCTATGTCCATGCCTTCATGGATGGCCGCGACACCTCGCCCACCAACGGAGCCGGCTACCTCCAGGAACTCCAGCAAAAATTTACCGAGTACGGCGTCGGCCAACTGGCCAGCGTCAGTGGTCGCTACTTCGCCATGGATCGCGACTTCCGCTGGGAGAAGATCCTCAAGGCATTTCGCGCCATGGTCACCTCGGACGCTTCGGCCGGCAAATACCGCGACGCCGTCGCCCGCGTCAAAGAAAGTTACAACAATGGCGTCACCGATGAGTTTATTGACCCCTTCGTCTGCGTCGACGCCAACGACAATCCCATCGGCCCCATCGCTGAAGGCGATGTCGTCATCTGCTTCAACTTCCGTGCGGATCGCGCCCGTCAGATCACTCGCGCTCTCACCCGCCGCAGCGGCCTCGCCGCGGACGCTGGCCTTAGCCTCCCCCGTGCCGCTGAGTTGAATGACCAGATTCCGCTCAACACCGTCCCGGCCAACCTGCACTACGTCATGATGACCCAGTATGACCCCAAGTTCACCCTGCCCATGGTGATTCCGCCAGAGAGCATGGACAATCTTCTGGCCAACGTCATGGCCGCTGCTGACCTGCGCAACCTTCGCGTGGCAGAGACGGAAAAATATGCCCACGTCACCTACTTCTTCAACGGCGGCGTCGAAAAGCCCTTTCCCGGAGAAGACCGCGAGCTGATTCCATCCCAGAAGGTCGCTACCTATGACCTCGCACCAGAGATGTCCGCCGAGGGCATCGCCGATGTCGTCGTCAAATCCATCAATGACACCGCCTTTGACGTCATCATCGTCAACTTCGCCAATGCCGATATGGTGGGCCACTCGGGTAAGATCGAACCCACCATCAGGGCGGTAGAAGCGGTCGATGCCCAACTCTCCCGCATCTATCAGGCCGTTCGGAGGCACAACGCCAATTGGATCATCACCGCCGATCACGGCAACGCCGAACTCCTCATCGACCCGGTCACCGGTGGTCCGCACACCGCCCACACCACCAACCCTGTTCCTTTCCTCCTCGTCACCGAACAGGGCAAGCAAGTCGGCCTCCGTTCCGGCGGCTCATTGCGTGACATCTCACCCACCATCCTGGGGCTGCTCCAACGGGATCTGCCCAAACAGATGACTGGAGGGGACCTGCGCATCCCAGCGCCGCAGGCTGCGGCCACAGCCACGGGCGCCACCAAGGTATAGAAGGCATAGGGGGCGTCCTTTCCAGGAAGAACCTGGAGCCCCCTAGCTCTCTTCCGCTCTTCCGTCCAGCCACAGGCGCAGTCGACTCACGTTCATGCCCATCCGCTCAAACGTGTAGCTCAGCATCTCATGCGCCATCCGTTTGGCCGCATCCACCCTGTCGATATGCCCCAAAGGATCACGCGGCGAGGTGTAAATCCTCAATCCTGCCCGCTTGCACAGTAGCGCAATCCGAAACAGGTGTGTTCCATCGCTCACCACAATCAGGTGGCGCAGATGGCGCTGTGCCGCAATCCCGGCCAGACTCTTCACCTGCTGCTCAGTGTCCAGCGACTTTGTCTCGGCGATGATCTTGTCATACGGCACGCCGTTGGCCAGCAGATAATCGCGCCCCACGCCTCCCTCGGTCCTGCCGGAGTCCTTTTCCGCACCCCCACCCAGGGTAATGATCAATGGCGCCATCCCCTCGTCGTACAGTGAGACGGCCTTATCCAGCCTGGCGCGCAACACGGGAGAGGGCCTGCCCGCATACTCCGCCGCTCCAAACACGGCGATCGCGTCCGCCGGCCGCGCGTTGTCCAACTCTGCGGTGGCGACGATCTGACGATAAACCCACGTAAACCATCCTGCGCAGGCCAGCAGCAGGGCAACCCCACACCAGCGCATCCAGAACATGCGTCTCAGGCTGCCTCCGGATCTGCGTCTTCCGGCCGCGCTCTTCTCTGGTCTCCGGTTCTCCGCTGTGGCCGCTAAGGTATTCATCAGTTTCACAACCAGCATTCAGTATCCCGCGATCGGTTGTGCAGAATCCAACCCACAACTTCCCTCGCAAACTCCGGAGCTGCCGGTGCGCGGCCTCTCATCGAACTCGCCCCACGGCCGATGTCGAAAACACAACCAGGATCATCGCGTCCCGACCTGCCCCCTCCGGCTCGCCTCCCTCCACGACAAGCCCACGGCATGCCTTCGCGCACCGGTTCTGCTCGCCCAGATCCACCCCAGTCCCACTCTAATGCTGCAAGGCCAAGGCGATCTCATGGGTTGGAATCGCACCCTCGCGCAGAATGCTCCAGGAGTTTCTGCCGCCGCTCAGATCCACAATAGTGGTCGCCACGTTTCGCGCCGTGGGCCCTCCGTCCACAATCAGCGGAATCTTGTGTCCAAACTGCTCCCGCACGCAGGCCGCATAGGTACACTCGGCGCGTCCGCTCAGGTTCGCGGAGGTCGCTGTGATAGGCAGTCCCAAAGCCCGCACCACGCTCCTGCAGATCTGCGCCTCCGGAACTCGCAGCGCCACATTGCCGGTATTCGCCGTCACCCGCAACGGCAGTTTGCCTCCTGCCTTCACCACAATGGTCAAAGGCCCTGGCCAGAACTTCTCGGCCAACTGGTCGAACGTGTTGTCAATCTCACGCGCCAGCTCATACGCCTGGGCCATATCGCAGAGCAACAGGGAGAGTGGTTTATGCTTGGCCCTGGTCTTCAACTCGTAGATCCGCTCCACCGCGTGCAGATTCACCGGGTCCACTGCCAATCCGTAAAATGTGTCCGTAGGCAAAGCCACCACATCGCCACGTTGCAGCGAGCTTACCACCTGGGATACCAGCCGCGGTTCCGGCTCGTCTGGATGAATGCGGAGCATCTCGGCCTTCAAGATAATCTTCTCCAGCAATGACTTTATCCCATCTGCCTCCGTCAAAGCCAAACCTATCTTCATCTCTAGACCTGTTTCCTGCAACGCTTACACTGGACTCTGGCCTGTCCGAACCTCTGCTGAAGGCAAAAGCACGGAATCGGATCCCTCTTACCCTATGTCCGCGCCGCTCCTCATCACCAGCAAGTCCAACGCGCGCGTCAAAGCTCTGCGCGCCTCTTTCAGCGGCAAGGCCGCGCAGCCCGGCGATCGCCTCGGCCTGGAAGGGGAGCACCTTATCGCGGAGGCCATCCGCTCCGGGCTGTCCATCGAAGCCCTCTTTCTGCGTCAGGGCAGTCACAGCCTGCTCCATCGCCCGGCATTGGCCCACGCCGCTGCAAGAGTCGCCGCCTCCTCCACATTCACGCTCAGCCCAGACGTCTTCGTCAGCGCCGTGGAGACGGCCTCCCCTCAGGGAATCGCCGCCACGGTTCACATCCCCGCACTGCCGCTCACTCCGCTCCAGCCGCAGGCTGTTGTTCTTGTTTTGGAGGGACTCCAGGACCCCGGCAACCTCGGCACGCTGTTGCGCACTGCGGAGGCCTTCGCCGCGCAACAGGTCTACCTCACGCCAGACACCGTCAACCCGTGGAATCCCAAAGTCGTCCGCGCCTCGGCCGGCTCCGTCTTCCGCATCCCCGTGGCGCGCGCTCCACTGGCGGATATCGCCCAGCAGTTGCACGGGCAGGGAACTCGCATCTACGCTGCCGTAGCCCAATCGCATGGCGCGGACTCCCTGCTACATATCGCCTTTGCCCCACGCGTGGCTCTCCTCATCGGCAATGAGGGATCTGGCCTCTCTGCCCAAGCGCTCGCGCTGGCGCATCAAAAGGTATGTATCCCCTGTGCGGTAGAGTCTCTCAACGCCGCTGTCGCCGGAGCCACGCTGCTCTATGAGGCCTTGCGCCAGCGTCTGTCCTCTACCAACCTCGCCTCCTGAACTCCATGAGCCTCTTCGACCCCAACCCCGATCCTGCCCGTCCCGTAGCGCAGCAACCTCCTCTGGCCGAGCGCATGCGTCCCCAGTCGCTGGACGAGTTCTTCGGCCAGACCCATCTGCTGGCGCCCGGATGTCCGCTGCGCCTGCAAATCGAATCCGATGATGCCGCTTCTCTCATCTTCTGGGGGCCGCCCGGTACGGGAAAAACATCCCTGGCCAAGATCATCGCTCGTCGCACCTCGGCTACCTTCATCGAGTTCTCCGCTGTCCTCTCCGGCATCAAAGAGATCAAGCAGGTCATGGCCGATGCGGAGAAAGCCATTGCCTACGGCTCTCGCACCATCCTCTTCGTCGATGAGATTCACCGCTTCAACAAAGCCCAGCAGGACGCCTTCCTGCCCTACGTCGAGCGCGGCAGCATCCGCCTCATCGGGGCCACTACGGAAAATCCCAGCTTTGAGATCAACGCGGCGCTACTCTCCCGCTGCCGCGTCTACACTCTGCGTCCCCTGCAGCAGTCGGAGGTTCTCACCCTGCTGCAGCATGCTCTTACCCAGGGCGCAGGAGACCCCCCGCAACAGGCGCGCGGCTTGGGCAACCTTCACCTCACCGCAGAGGAGTCGGCGCTGCAGGCCATCGCCGGCTACTCCAGCGGCGACGCGCGCAACGCCCTCAACGCTCTGGAGGTTGCCGCCCGTCTGGCTCAGGGCCGCGGCCAGACGGTCATCACCCCCCAGATTGCGTCGGAGGCCCTGCAACAACGCGTTCTGCTCTACGACAAAAAGGGAGAGCAGCACTATGACCTGATCTCTGCGCTGCACAAATCGGTTCGCAACTCTGACGCTGACGCCGCACTCTACTGGCTGGGCCGCATGCTGGCTGCCGGTGAAGACGCCATGTTCATCAGCCGCCGCATCGTCCGCATGGCAGTGGAAGACATCGGTCTGGCCGCGCCTGAGGCACTCAACCTCTGCCTCTCAGCGCGCGACGCCATGCACTTTCTCGGCCCTCCAGAGGGAGAACTCGCGCTCGCCCAGGCCGTCGTCTACCTCTCGCTCGCGCCCAAGTCCAACGCCGTCTACAAAGCCTTCGGCCAGGTTCTTGCAGAGATTGAATCCAGCCCCGCCGACCCCGTCCCGCTGCATCTGCGCAACGCTCCCACCCGCCTGATGAAGGAGCTGGACTACGGCAAGGACTACCAGTACGCCCACGACCTTCCCAATAAAGTAGCCGCCATGGACTGCCTGCCGGAGCGCTTGGTCAACCGTCGTTACTACCACCCCACAGGCGAAGGCCGCGAGAAACTCCTCGCCCAGCGCATGGCAGAGATCGCGCGGCTGCGCCGCGGTGGCTCGCAATCAGACTCCGAATCCTGAGCCCTCACAGCCCGCCGCACCGCGCTCCAAACCAACTCCCTCGGCCCATTGCAGCGCAGCCCCGCGCCTGCCCCTCAATCTCCATACTTCACGCTACAGCCGTAAGGTCGAGTCACGGGCGTCTTCACCGGCTCACCCTTCATCGCCTCCTGCAGCGCCGCGCTCACATAGTTTGTAGCTCCTTGCAGGCTAGCCGGGTCCGGCGTCGGCCGATCGTCGATCGCGCCCTCATAGATCAGCTTCCCCTCGGGATCGATCACAAACATATCCGGCGTCGTCTTGGCGTCGTACATCCGTCCAATCTTCCCGCTCGGATCGAAGATCACCGCCGTCGGAGCAGCGTGCATCTTTTTCAGATACGCGTTCTCCACCGCCGCCGTGGCGTACCCTTGTTTCCCTGGTGCAGAAGAGATCACTGTTAGCCAAACCACGCCCTTGGCCGTCCACTCTCTCTGCAGCCGCTCCATATTGCCGCCCTCGTAGTGCTTTCGGGTGTACGGGCAATCCCGGTTGGTCCACTCCAGAACCACAAACTTGCCCCGATACTCCGCCAGTCTCTGAAAGCCTCCGTTGGAGTCCACGCCCTGAAACATTGGGGCCATATCTCCCGGCTTCAGCGCCAGCGCGCTCATCGGAATCATCGCCAACCCTGCCGCGAATACCCATCCACGCAATGACGATCTCATCACAACCATCCTCCTCCAGAATCGGCTTCCAGCCTGCCCTCTCAGACGCTTCGCCCCCGGATTTTGTCTCAGTTTGATTCTGCGGTCTTCAAGCCCATCGGTTGGGCGTCCGCCTCGATCGCCTTCAGCACAATCTGCTTGGTCAGCAACTCCGGCAGAACATCCGCATTGGAGACCTTGCCCGGCGGATAGATCACGTAGGTCGGAACGCCGCTTCTCCCGAGCGACGCCAACTGTTTCGTAATCATCGGATCGTAGTGTGTCCAGTCGGCCTTCAGCAGTTGCATATGGTTCTTCGCCAACTCCCGCTCCACCTCATGCGACTCCAGCACAGCCCGTTCATTTACCTGGCAACTCAGGCACCATGCCGCCGTAAAGTCAATGAATACCGGATCACCCGTCGCCCGGGCTGCCGCAAAGTTTGCCTCGCTATAGGGCTTCCATACCAGCTTGTCCACCGCTGGCTGGTGCAGCGGCAGCGCCAGCGCAACCGCAATCAGCGACACTGCGGCTACCGTAGAGCCCCATCTTGCCGGCCAGCGGCCCAGCGCCCATCCGGCCATCGCCAGAACCAGAAAGCAGCTCAGCAGTAACGCCATGTGGTCTATCCCATCGGACGAGTACAGTCGGCCATACACCCAGCACAGCCAGATCGCCGTGGCAAACAAAGGT
The DNA here is from genome assembly GCA_049977105.1 of Acidobacteriaceae bacterium. Lineage (GTDB taxonomy): Bacteria > Acidobacteriota > Terriglobia > Terriglobales > Acidobacteriaceae > Granulicella. Next base: position 92,893 of record JBMFGX010000010.1, read on the forward strand.
ACGGAAACCAGTTGCTTCAGCGTCTCCATCCACGCCCCCGGTCGTGGCAGGAACCTGGTCCACTGCGGCTGCATCGTCAGCGCCAGAAAGGGAAACGCAAGACCCACCGCCAGGCTCGTGAACACCACAAACGTAAGCCACGCCTGCTGCACCAGCGCAAAGCCCACCGCCGCTCCCATCAGCGGAGCCATACAAGGTGTTGCTACCACCGTCGCCAGCACCCCGGTAAAAAAGCTGCCCTTCAGCCCCGGCTTTCCGGCCAGTTCCCCGCCCGCGCTGGTCAGGCTCAACCCCAGCTCGAACTGGCCCGCAAGGCTCAGACCCAGGAAGAAGATTAGCGCCGCCAGAACCGCCACAAACCCCGGCGACTGCAACTGGAACCCCCAGCCCAACTCCCGGCCTCCGGCCCTCAGAATCAGCAGCACGGCCACAATCGCCCAGAAGCTCACCACGATCCCCACCGTGTACATCCATCCATGCGCCCTCTGCCGGGCGCGATCCTCGCTGGCGGAGTGCAGCAGACTCAAACCCTTCAAAAACAGCACCGGGAAGACGCACGGCATCAGATTCAGCAGCAGCCCTCCCAAAAAGGCCAACCCAATCGCGCTCAACGCCGTCAGAGATTGCTCTGTGCCGTGATTCGGAATCTTCCGCGCCGCCGGCGGAGGCGCTGGAACCACCCCCTGCGTCACCGGCACAGTGAAGTCAAATGCACCTATATCCGGGAACTCCACCACCGCATGCAGAGTCTGGGGCGCGCTCGTCGAATCCCCAGCCCTCTTCAGCCATACCTTGGCGCCGTCCGCAGTCGGTTCCACCCGTTGCTCCGCCGCGTTGTCAATCACTTCAGAGTCGTAGGGATAAATCTGCGCGCCTGTCTCTCGCGAGCCGGTCTTCAGCGTCACCAGAATCTGTTTCGCATCGGTCACCGCGCTCGCGCTCATGCCGTCGCTCAGTGGCGAGGGCAACTCTGAGAGTGCAGTCCCCAACGCGCCCACCGCCGGAGGCGCCGGCAGCGGACCCTTCACCACCTTCAGATCCATGCCCAGATGTGCCTTGCCGGGTATGCACACGCTGTTGCACACCAGCCAACTCACCTGCGCATCCAGGTGCGCCTTGCCCGGCTGCATGCTGGGGGACGCCGTCAGCAGCACCGGAAATGCCACGCTGTCTTCATACCCAAAGTCCATCAGGGGTCCCAGCGGCAACCGGCTGGGGGGAGGGAACTGCATCGGCCCCGCAGTCATCCCCTTCGGCAGCTTCCAATGGATCTCCGGCGGCTCGCCGGAATCGCCGGCATTGATCCAGTAAACATGCCAGCCCTCCTGCATGGTCAGCACCAGCCCGGCCTGCAAGCTTCCACCTGCGGCGATCTGCGGCGCCAGCGCCGTCAGCTCCGCCGTCACGTGGGTGGCCTTCACCGGCCCGGGCCCGCCGTTGCCCACTTCCACAATCTGCCCCTGCGCGGACCCACCCGTCAGCCCTGCCAGCGTCAGCCCGGCCAGCCCTGCCCAACGCAGTACACCCTTCCAGCCACGTTTCATCATATTTGCCATTGTAGAGCTAGCGCCTCGCTCTTCCGCCTGCCGTCAGATCCGCCCATCCGCTCCAAAAAGCCGCCGGTGCTCCACCATGATGCAGCGGTCCATTACCACCCGGATTCCGCCGGCCTCCGCCTTGGCCGCCGCCTCTGGGTTCCAGATTCCCATCTGTACCCAAAGATTTCTCAGCCCCAGCAGCAGCATCGCATCCACTACCAGCGGAATATAGGAAGCTCGCCGAAACACATTCACCACATCCGGCTTCTCCGGCAACTCCGCCAGGCTGCGATAGCTCCTCTCTCCCAGAGCGCATTCGATCGTCGGATTAATCGGCAGGATTCTGTATCTATGCGCCTGCATATACGCGGAAACCGCGTTGCTTATCTTGCCCGGATCATCGGAAAGCCCCACAACGGCCAATGTGCGCGCCTCCCGTTGCCTTCCCCCCAGCATCTCCAGTATGGTCTCCGGTTCGTTCATCCTTCTCTCCTGTCCCTGCTGGAATCCCCGTTGAAACTTCTGCACCTGCCTGTTTCTCGCTTAGCACCCGGATCGTCGGCCGGATTCATTTACAATCAGATGCTGAAGGCAGCCACGAAGATCGGTCCCCGACTTTCAGGTAGAGTCTGGGTTTGCTATGTCCGGGGCAGAGCACCTGGGTTCATTCCCTTGCCCCACTCAAAGCGGCTTCTTTCCGGGGAGTACTGTTTGTTTCGAATGTCGCATTCAATGTCTATGCATCAGCCTTGGAATCCTCTTTGCCGCCTCGGCTCCCTGCGCCAAGCCAGCCTCGTCGGCGTGGCCGGTCTCTCCATCCTGTTCGCCACCGCTGGCTGCGGCGATAACTATCGTCCCGTGGTCCAGGCCATCAATCCGGTCGGCCCCGCTGGCCAGCTCACAAAGTACGCTGTCGCCGTTTCGATTCCTCCCATCGCCAACTCTCCCTCCCTCGCCACCATCGTGGACTTCTCTGGCGATACCGTCCTGGCTACCCCCAACCTCATCACCAACCCCAACTACCTTCAGGTCGACGTCAACGGCGAGGATGGCTATGTCATTGACCCTGACGGCTCCCTGGATCAATTCTCCCTCGCCAATCCAAACACCTTCCTTACCAGCGACGTGGTCGCCACCTCGCTCCCGGTGGAATCAAATCCCGTCAGTATCTCCGCCTTCGCGCCCGCCAGCGGTCTTGACACAGTCTTTATCCCCCAGGCCGGACTGAATAACATCGCCGCCATCAACGCCTCCACCTCAGCCCTCTACGACTCGGTCGGCATTGAGGCTGGCGGCTCCAACCCCGTCTATGTCGTCGGGACCAAAGGAGCACCCCGCGTCTACGCCATCAGCCAGAATGCTCCCGGAACCAATGGTCAGGTGGACTCCATCGAAACTGTTTCCACTACTACCCTGGCAGACTCCGCACAGATTCCCGTCGGCATTGCTCCCATCTACGGCGTCATGACCACCAATACCTATCGAGCCTTCATCCTCAATCAAGGTTCCGGCACCGTCTCGGTCCTCAACGTGCCTAGTAATGAACTCGACGTGGACAAGCCCACCATCACCGTCGGCACAAACCCGGTCTGGGCGGATGTGAATACCACCGGCGATGAAGTGGTCGTCCTCAACGCGGGTAACGCTCCAAATCTGGACAATGTCACGGGTATGTCGGTATCGCAGTACTATATGGGCTCTTATAGTGCCACCGCCACCTATCAGCAGAATCAGATCGTCACCTACACGGTCGGCTCGCAGACCAGCTATTACATGGCGCTCAACAGTGGACTCACCGGCACGCCGCCTACCAACACTGCTAGCTGGAAGCAACTCACCGCAGGCAGCCTTAGCATCATCAATGTCCCCCTCTGCAATGCTGCGGCGCAGCCTAACAACCCCAACTGCGTGCCCACCAACCCAGAGGACGGCGTAGGCTTCGGAAATGTTGTCGCCACCGTCCCCGTCGGCATCGGCGCCAATATGGTCTCGGTCCTGCAAGGCGTTGAGGGCAACCCCCCCGCAGCCTATGTGACCAACGAATTGGATAGCACCGGAACCTGCGGCCTGGGTGAAGGCTCTGTCACGGTCATCAGTCTGGAAAGTGATACCGTCACCACAACCATCTGCGGCGTCTCCGGCTCGGCTGCTACCCTTCTCGCCAACGGCCAGTCCAACGTCATCTTTGGCCATCCCAACTCGGTCGCTGCCACCGGTGGCCTGCCTACCGGCAGGGTATACATTACCTCATCGGACAATCAGTACATGAGCGTGATCCATACGGACACCAACCAGGTGTCCACCCATATCCCGCTGCAGGGAAATGGTCTTCGCGTCGTGGTCACAGCCCCCTGAGGCTGCATAACCGGGGATCGTCTCTTCGTTTCCCATCGGCCCTGACCACCGCCTCACAAAACTGGCCTGCCGCAACTTCGGCTGCTCCACGCTTCCATCGCGTCGCGCTCTCAGCGGCAACCGCTCTCGCCCCATCTCTCCCACCAGGCGCAGGGCCGCGTCTCAGGGCTGCATCCCTGCAAGAATGATGGGCGGCGTTGGAGAACCCGCTCCGCCATCCTTCTCTATCGTCACTCCAAAACCTTTGGCCGCTACCCCCCGTGGCAACTGCGGCATCACCACGGAGGCGTTGCCGTTGGCGTCCGGCTTGAACAGACCCACGGAAAGCGCGGGCTGCCCCGCCTGCGCCGGAAGCAGCCAAAGCTCGTAGATCTTGCCGCTCTCCAGCGGATCCAGATGGTCGGCCAGGAAAAGCAGCCCTCCGGTCCGCGCAAGATAGATCACGTGAGCCTCTGGGTCCACCTTCGGAGGCGCAGACGCGCTCAGCGGCAGATGCAGCGCCACCTGCATCGCGCTGGGATCGTGCAGCGTCTCCAGCACCTCTTGCGCTCTCTCGTTCTGCTGTTCGCTCTGGCTCAGTTGCGCCGTGGCCACAGCCATATCCTGCTGCACCATCTGCCGCTGGTCCACCTGTATCCCGGTCACCACAGCCAGGCAGGCAACCACACCCCATCCCAACCACGCCATCAGCACAGCAGCCCGCCGCGGCGCCCGCTCCTCCGCTGTATCCATCAGATACATCTTGCTATTTCGTGGGTACAGCACCGGCTCCCGCTTTTCTTCAACCGGCTCTGCCGGAATCTCCTTCTTCTCTTCCGCTACCTGCCGCAGCAGCCGTTCGCGAGCCTGCGAGGGCGGCGTCCGCGCCTCCGCTGTCAACGCATAGATCACCATCTCGCCTTGAATCTCGCCCAACTGGGCGCGGCACATCGCGCACTCCTTCAAATGGCTGGCGGTGTTGCGCGCCTCGGCCTCCGGCAGTAACTGCAGAGCGAACAGGTAGAGATTGTCGGCCGTCACGTGATTGTCTTCGGTCATGCCTGCACTCCCTTTCTCAGCGTCACCAGCGCGCTGCGCATTCGATTCTTCACCGTTCCCACCGAGTCTCCCGTCATCTCGGTGATCTCCGCATGCGTCAGCCCGTCGAAGAACGCCATCTCCAGCGTCTTTCGCTGTTCCATCGGCAGTGACTTTACCGCCGCCTGGGCGCGTTGCATCAGCTTCGATCGCTCCGCCTCATCCCCCAGATTGCAGGCCGTGGCCAGGGTCAACTCTTCCGTCACCTCGCTGGGCCGTCGCCTTCGCAGCATGTCCACCGACCGGTTGCGCGCCATCAAAGCCAGCCATCCCCCCAGGGCGCCTTTGCTCGCCAGAAAATTGTTCGGGCTCCTCCACATCTGCATGAAGATCTCTTGCATCACATCTTCCGCAGATGCGCTATCGCGCAACACCCGCAACGCCACCGAGTAGACGATCTTCGAGTACCTGTCAAAAAATACCGCCATGGCCCGCTCATCGCCTCGCTGAACCCGCACCAGCAACTCGCCATCGTCCTCCGGCTGGGCTAACCTCTTTGCTTCATCCATGCCACTATTCATAGAACGCACTCGCTCCAATGGATCGTCCCCGGGATGCGGAAGCAGGTAGCCGTTACGCATCAAAGCTGGAACCCGTGCGCTTCCAGACGCCTGCCAGAGAACCCAGTCGCCTGAAAGCCAGCCACCTGAGAGCCCAGTGTACGTCATTCCTCAATCCCTTCGTGCAACCAGTCAGGCGTACGCCTTCCGTCACCACGCAACCTCTCTCTCTCCCGCTCCCGCGTCGTCAGAGCGCCTCCTCCCGGCACCATCTCCAGCCGCCCTCGCATTACTCTCCAGCGTCGCAAAACCACTGCCACGCTGCGTTGCCCACCATCCCGCCCCCCAGAGCCGCGCCGTACTCACTCCCCGGTCGCATCTCCCATTACACTCCCTCGGTCTTCCACAGCGCTCATACCACCGCTACAAACCCTCCGCCCCATGGTCGCCTGTCCTCCGCTATCCTGTCACAGGGAGCCGCCCTTCCATGGCCTTGCGTCTGGAGCCTTTCTCGAACTTCCATCTCCCCTCCTCAACCCCCATGCCGTTTGGAAAGGATCGGCTTCCTGGACCGCACAGCGGCCGCAGAGAGACCACGCAACCGCGTCGACCCCGTACTTATGAACCTTCGTATCCCGAAAATCCGCCTCGATAAGCTGCTGGTAGACCGCTCCCTCGCCGCCTCCCGGGAGCGCGCCCAGGCCATCATCCTGGCTGGCCGCGTCCTCGTCGAGGAACAACGCGTGGACAAGCCCGGAACCCCGGTCGCCGTCGATGCGGCCATCCGCCTGCTCGGCGAAGACCTGCGCTACGTCTCCCGTGGCGGCCTCAAACTTCAAGCCGCTCTCGCCACCTGGAGCATCCCCGTCCAGGGCCTCGCCACCGCCGACATCGGCGCATCCACCGGCGGCTTTACCGACTGCCTGTTGCAGCACGGAGCCTCCAGCGTTCTGGCCATTGACACCGGTTACGGCCAGATCCACCAGAAGCTTCGCTCCGATCCCCGCGTCACCCTTCTGGAGCGCACCAACGCCCGCCTCCTTACCCCAGGCGAGCTTCTCTCCCGCTCTCCTCAACCCATCCGCTTCTTCGCCATGGACGTCAGCTTTATCTCCGCCACGCTGGTCCTGCCCGCCGTCACCGCCGCTCTGGCCGCGGCAGATCAGCGCTGGAACGGAGAAGCCGTCTTGCTGGTCAAGCCGCAGTTTGAAGCCGGCCGCGAATACGTCGGCAAGGGCGGAATCGTCCGCGACCCGGCCGCACATCAACTCGCCGTCCAGCGCGTCCAACTCGCCGTCCAAGCCCTTCACGGCCAGGTGCTCGCCACCATCGACTCACCGATCCTGGGCATGGAAGGCAATCGCGAGTTTCTCCTCCATCTCCGCTGGGCCTGACCCCCTCGTCCCCAGGATGCAAAATGCCGGATGCAAGATGATTGCAATCAAGCGCCTGCATCCAGACGTGCCTTTGGAGTAGCCGCTAAATCCCATTGGTGCGTCTAAACTGGAAGAGATGAAGGCCCTTGGAGTCGCAGCAATCGCTCTCGTTGCACTATGCCTCCCTCCGGCGCTCCGCGCTGACGGCGCCCGTTTTGACCTCGTCGGACCGAAGATTCAGGTGCAGGTGACCCGCAACGGCCTGACCCTGCCCATCGCGCAGGTCCCTGACCTCCAGCCCGGAGATCGCCTCTGGGTCAAGGCAGACCTCCCTCGCACCCAGTCCAATCACTTCTTGCTCGTCGTTGCCTTCCTTCGCGGAGCCACCAACGAGCCCCCGGATAACTGGTTCACTCCTATCGATACCTGGAGTCGTAAAACCGACGAAGGCACCACCGTCATCGTCCCTCAAGGAGCCCAGCAGGCATTGCTCTTCATCGCTCCCAAGACCGGCGGCGACTTCAAAACGCTTCGCTCTGCCGTGCGGGGTAATCCTGGAACCTTTATCCGCGCCGACGCCGACCTTAACGAAGCCTCCTTCGAAGAGGAACGCATCCAGCACTACCTTCAGGCCATGCAGAGCGTTGCCGATGCCGACGCGAAGACCATCCAGCAGCGCTCCGCCAAACTCGCCGCTACGCTGGCCCTGCAGCCCAACGCCGCATGCTTTAGTCAGCCGGTAGACCAACAGGTCACCTGTCTCACCCAATCCCGGGCACCTGTCATCCTCAACGATGGTCATGGGCAGGGTATCGCCGAAGCGCTCTCCGGCGGGCCCTCCTCTGATTTCATCAACACCGCCTCCACCACCCAGGCCGCCGGCGGAGGCTACTACTCCGCCTACGTCGGCACCGTCGTGGACCTCATCGCCCTTGTAGGCAGCCTCCACACCGCGCAGTATCAGTACATCCCCGGCCTTAGCTTCCCGCAGGCAGACACCCTGAATCTCAAGCTCAACAAGCCGCCCTCCTTCCACAATCCGATGTCGGTCATCGTGGTCGGTCTTCCTGCAATCCAGAGCGTCAAACCCCCACACCTGCGCCCTCCCGATCTTGAGGAGGTAGTCTGTCTCGCTCACCCTCGCATGGTCCTTCCCCTCGTTGGAGCTCCGCTCGTATTCTCCACCGGCTTTGCGCATGATCTGGTCCTGCACCTCAATCGCACCGGGACCAACACCGACCTCCCGATCGTCCCGGATGCCGCCGCCGGAGGCCTGGTCGTGGCCCAGGACGATGGACGGCGCAGGCTGAATCCCAACCGTCCCTGGCCGCTCGCTCCCGATGCTGCCGCGGGCCCTCCCGCGCCCGCCTCCAGCCTCCTCCTCTCCGGCACTGTCCGCGGCTACTGGGGTTTCACCCCCTTTCAGGGACCCACCCTCACCTTTCAGCAGACCGCCGGTAAAGACTGGAAGATCCTCGGGGACACACAACTCCTCGCCGGTTTATCTACCCATCTCACCCTCTCTGCCCAGGGCACAGGCTGCGTCCAGCAAATCCATCTCACCAACGCCTCCGGAGCGGTCGGCCATGTAGCCTTCCAACCTCAATCCGGCCTCCAGCGGTCGGCTCAAGCCAGGCTGGACCTCAACCTCTCGCTCAAAGACGTCTCCCCGGGCAGCTACTCGCTCGCCATTCAGCAGTACGGCGAACCCCAGCCCGTCATCCTTCCGCTCACCGTCTACACCAATGACATTACCTTGAGCGAACTCAGGATCCATACCGGCGACTACGTCGCTACCCTCACCGGCCAGGGCCTGCAGAACGTCGCCTCGGTCGAGGTCGATCACCAAACCTTCACCCCGGTCATCCCCTCCGCAAATAGCACCACCGCCGATGCCGCCGGCCCGCCTGGAACCCTGCAACTCCAGGCCCAATCCGCTGTCTCTCCCAGCTTTGGATCTCAGGCCATCGTACGGCTCAAGGACGGTCGAACCAGGAACGTCCCCATTCAGGTCCTCGCCGCCCGCCCCAGCCTGCAACTGGTCTATGTCCACGCCAAACCTGCTCAGCCACGCGCTGGCCTGTCCATTACCCTGTCGGATGCCGCTGCGATTCCGCTCGATGGCACGCTCACCTTCGTCGTGCAGACCCGGACAAACTTCCCTCGCACAGAGAAGATTCAAGTCGCAACTGCGGATGGAGCCCTCAGCACCGAACTATCCCTCCGTGACAATAGCCTGGTTCTCCAGGACGAACACACCGCCGTGGCGACTCTCAATCTTCTCCACGCCTTCGGCAGATCCGCCTTCGGCGAACTGCGCATCCGCGCAGTCGCGGCTGACGGAGCCGACGGCGCATGGATCACCCTCGGCACCCTCGTCCGCAGGCCTCACATCACCGCCATCCACTGCACCACACTAGCCGATCCCACTTGCACCCTCCAGGGGGACGATCTCTTTCTGGCTCAATCCTTCAGCGCCGCTGGCGACTTCACTCATCCCACGGATGTCCCCATCGGCTTCACTGACTCCACCTTCAACGTCCCCACACCCTCCGATGGCAAGACCCTCTACCTCAAGCTGCGCGATGATCCCACCGAGATAGCGACGCTTACCCTCTCCACACCCATCCCAAAGCCCGCGCCTCCGCCGCCGGCTGCGCTCCCTGCGCCCTCCCAGCTTCAGCCCTCAACTGCGGTCCTGACCCCTCAGCCGTCAAACCTCAACCCGTCATCAGCCTCCGTCTCAGCCTCTCAGCCATCTACCTCGACTGCCAATCCCAGTCGCGCAGCACAACCTGCGCCGTCGCAACCGGCAACCTCCGGTACGGCGCTCCAGTCGGCGACCATCAAACCATCCCGGACGCAGACTCTACCCCCCACCACGGGTGCAACCCAGGCCACACCAGTTTCCATGCCTGTCAGCAGACCTGCGCCCAGGGCAACCCCAGCAACCCCTTCCGTAGCGCCATCCAACGCGCAGCCTCAGCCCCTCTCCGCAACCCCACAAACCCAGGCGGCTGCGCCCACCACCGCAGCCCCGCAAACTACGCCGCCCCCTACCCAGTAGCATCCGCAGGCGAGCAGGGCCGCCAAACGTTTCTCAGTCGGCTGCATCAAACCCCGCCAGGCTCTCCGCTCTCTCGTTCCCTCCAGAGTTGCAGCCCAGATGCTCCTCCTGAAGCAGGCTCGCTCATGCCCAGCCACTCCAACTCCCCGCTGTCTCGCCGTCAAGATTCGCGCCTCCCTGTAAATCCCCGCCGGGCCTCTCGCGTTACACTCATCTCATCATGCGCAAAGTAGCCATCATCTCCAAGCCGCAGAAGCCGGAGTTGAAGATCATTCTCGCCGAACTTGTCGACTGGCTGCAGTGCCATGGTCTCACCCCCATCCTGGAGCCAGCCTGCGGCTCATATCCCGGTGTGGAGTACCTGGCCGCCGATCGCTCCGAGATGGCCTCCCTCGCGCCGGAACTGGTCGTCTGCCTGGGCGGCGATGGAACCCTCCTCTCCGCCGCTCGCTCCTTCGCTTCCACTACCACCCCCATCCTCGCCGTCAACCTCGGGTCGCTTGGCTTCCTCACCGAAGTTCCTATCGCTGACTTCTACGCCACCATGGAGGCATGGATTGCCGGACGCGCCGTCATCAACACCCGCAGACTCATGCATGCCCAGCTCTTCCGCCAGGGAGAGTTCGTTCGCGAGTGGGAGGCGCTCAATGATGTGGTTCTCTCCAAGGGAGCCATAGCCCGCATGGGCGAGTTCGCTATCGAACTCGATGGCCAGTTCGTCGCCCGCTTCCGCGCCGACGGCGTCATCGTCTCCACGCCCACCGGGTCCACGGCCTACAACCTCGCCGCCAACGGACCCATCCTCACCCCCGGCGTTAACGCGATGATCCTGTCGGCCATCTGTCCCCACCTGCTCACCATCCGTCCCATCGTCTTTCCCGGCGACACCGAGGTTGCGGTGGTGGTAGACGTCATTCCGCAGGAGATGTACCTCACCGTCGATGGCCAGGAGGCTGTCGAACTTGCTCTGAATGACCGCATCCTCTGCCGCCGCTCCAACCGTGAGGTTCACTTGCTCAGCCTTCACCCCGATGGCTTCTTCAATGTCCTGCGCTCCAAGCTTCACTGGGGCGAACGCTAATGCTCCACTTGCGCGTCTCCCCAACTTTGGACCACTGCAAGAGCCCCAGGGAGCAGGAAATACGGGCACAGGAAGATCAAGCGATAGCTCTTCTTCCCACAACCACGGCGCAGCCCCTTCATCCCAACCACCCTCATCGCCGCGAGAATCCCGATGCAAAAAACATGGTTTATCACAGGCGCCTCCCGGGGCTTCGGTCGCATCTGGGCTCAGGCTGCGTTGCGGCGTGGCGATCAGGTAACAGCCACGGCCCGCAATCTGGCCGATGTCGCCGAACTTCGAAAAGAATTCGGAGCAGCCGCCCTGCCGCTCGCGCTGGACGTCACTAGCGACCAGCAGGTCCGGCAGGCGGTTCAGCAGGCGTCCACGCACTTCGGTCGGCTGGATGTTCTGGTCAACAACGCCGGAATGAATCTCTTCGCGGCCACAGAGGAGGCCGGCGACGAGCAGATCCGCACCATCTTTGACGCCAACTACCTTGGCGTGGTCCGGGTCATTCGCGCCGCGCTACCGCTGCTTCGCCGGCAGGGAAGCGGTCACATCCTCGGCGTCTCCAGCGGCCTCGGAATCACCTCGGCGCCGTTCTTCGGCTTTTACAGCGCCACCAAATGGGCTATGGAATCGCTTCATGAGTCGCTCGCGCAGGAGGTCAAATCCTTCGGCATCAAGGTCACGCTGATTGAGCCTGAATCCTTTGTCACGGGCTTCTCTCAGTCCGGGCAGTTCGCTGCCGGCCTGGAGCCCTACGACGAGCTTCGTCGGCAGTTTCTCCCTCTGCTGGCCAACAGGCCGCAAGGAGACCCAAATGCCACCGCAGAGGCCATCCTCAAGCTGGTGGACTCCAACAATCCTCCGTTGCGGCTAGGCCTCGGCAACTCCATCCTGCCCCGGGCGCGCGCCGCCTATGCGGACCGCCTGGCCACCTGGGAGGCGTGGCAGGACGTGGCCAACGCTGCCATGGGTCAACCAACCAGAAACGCCGAACCATGGATCCAGCAGATGATCCAGACCTTGGCAGACAAGCTATAAGGCACTGCATCGCTCCATGCCATAATAGCTACGCCATCAGGCGACACCGCTAGCCCAATGCCGCTCGCTCTGGTCAGTCTCAGCCTCACAGCAGATGCAGGATCAACTGCTTGCTAGCAGCGCCGCCACGGAAGCTACCGTGGTCATGGAAGCAAACCGCAAGAGCAAACCTCTCCCGTCAGGGACCTCCCGCCGCACCAACCCCAGTGGAAGGATCAACAACAAATGCTGAATGGTGACCAGACGCTCTCAAGGATTTCACACCGAGAAAGGCATTGAAGTCACTCTCTATCAGGCACCACGGCTGCCCGGTAACAAGGAATGCTCCAATCTGGCGACCCACCTAGAACAAGCTTGTGATGGACGGTTTTGTTTGTCGCGATTTGCCATGCACGCCTGAATCCCGTCCCACCGCCCAGGATCAGGGGACAAACGATGACATCAGCATGCAACTTCACCTCGCCCGCTGAGCGGTTGCGCGGGCTAGGGAAGAACTCTAACCGGGTGTTCCCTCGCGAGGACGAGAATGTAGAGGTTGAGGAGCATAAGCAGAAAAGAGGGTGCGGACTGGGCGACGCTGTCGCGCATCTTCAGCCGTACGCCGAAGGCAATCAGCATGAGTAGGGCGAGCCCGCCGGCGGAGAGCCACAGGGCGGGCCGCCACCGGAGTCCGACGAGTAGGCCGGTACCGCCAAGAATCTCCAGAACGCCGGTTAGGATGCGGAGGTGATCCAGCCCAAAGCGATGGAAGTCCGCGACCATGGAAGGCGTGAACGCGCAGAAGACTCCGTAGATCAGAAAGGCGAGGCTGGAGGTGATGCTGAGTACGGCGAGCAGCTTCATACAGTGACTTTACCCAAGTGAACTGCGACGACGAAGAGCGACAACAGCAGCAGGACGAGCGAGGGTACGAATTTTTGCCACGGGTGCCTTGCCTTGAGATGAAAGGCCTGCGCGCAGAGCATGAGGAACGCCATGAGCCCTGCCGGTACCAGAACCAGCGAGGGGTACCAGATGCCGACGATCAAGAGCGTCGCAAGGGAAATCTTGGAGGCGCCTACAGCGTTTCGAACGATGTTGGGAAGGCCGTAATCCCGAAACTCCTTTTCAATGTTGGGTAAACGGAGAATCCAGACGTAGACAACTGAGAAGGCGACGACGACTTGGAACAAGATTGCGAGCTTGAGCACGTTGGTCCTGCTTTCATGAGAGGAGAGATAGCCTTATCGTACACGCTTGGCCTCGCCACCACGGGCCAGGGCGACGGAAACGGCCTCCAGGACACCGATCCGCCTCAGTTTTCCCTCCGCAGTCGCCGACTGCCGCCTCAAAAGTGCTTGCTCGCCTATGCGGAGCCGCTCCGGCGGGTGCCCCGCATCCTCGCTCTCTTGAGATGTGGGTTTGTAGAATGTTGGTTTCCAGCATGACGGCAGGGTTGGAACGTCGATACGGCCACGGTCACCACCACCTCGGAACGTTCTCCTTCTATCGCCGTCGGCGCTCACCTCACCGCGTCCCTGTCGGCTGCTTCCTGAACCACGACATACTCCTTGCGCACAATCTCGCGAAAGCGCTCGGGAATCTCATCCCACACATGCAGGTCGACCAGAAAAGGCAGATTGCATTCGTCCAGAGCGTCTTGCAGTTCACTCACTGCGGAACGTTGCTCAGCAGTACTGAAGACGACCAGGTCAAGATCGGAGTGCTTGCGCGCCGATCCCTTCACCCGCGAGCCATAGGCCCATACCGCAACCCCGGGAAGATATCGTTGCAACAGACCCGCCAGCATCTCGCGCTGCGCGCTCGTGATGTCTATCGTCGCATTCATCTCCAGGTCTGTCCTGTCATCGTCTGCACCAGGATGATAGCGTCCTTGATAAAGCCGGGCATGATGGCTAGACACTCCCCGACCTTTTCGCCACTGTAGTCATGCGCCGCGCTGACGCGCGCGTCCGCATACTTCAGCCACTGTTCAACGGGAGCAGCCAGAAGGTGGTTCTGACCGGCCAGCTTCAGGAGCGGCTTGGGACTGTTTGGCGTATCGGCTAGACCGGCCTCCTCGGTCAGATACCGCTTGAGCGTCTTCCACAGCGTGTCATAGCAGGTTTCAAATCGCTGGATAACAGACTCGCCAATGGCTTCGCGGTCAAGATCGGTGAGTTCCACCTTGTCCTTGGCGCGTTGGTAATTCTCAAACTGAAGCTCCAGACGCTTGAGCGACTTTTGCAGCTTCTCATAATCGATCATCGCTTCGGTCTCTCCGATTCAAAAAAGCGCCGCCCAACAGATCCATTCAGATGATACCGCCGCAATGCCAACGTCGATGCCTGTGGCCAACGCGCAAAGAACACCTGTAAGTTGACCACGATCCTTAGTGGAAACTGTCAAGGATTGCTTGGCGCCTCCCAGCGGAGCAGCTATCTCAGACCACACCGCCCTCAAGCTTCGCGCGGATCACCGCATCCAACTCCGCGCCTTTGTCCATCTGTTCGGAGAGTAGCGACGTGAGCTTCTTGATCTTTCTCTGCAAAGGCCTCATGGTCATCCTTCGCTTCTTCGGCGCCAACGTATCGCCCGGCGTCAGGAGGTACCCACGCCCCCAAATCTCCTCCAGCTCTATGGAACGGCAGGATCCGGGATAGCCTCACACGCTCGGTCAACCCCGCTCTCTCTGGCCGGTGTCTGCCCTACAGCAGATGCAGAATCAACTGATTGGTCAGCAGAGCCGCCACGTAAGCCACCGTGGTCATGTAAGCGAACTGCAGAGCAGGCAGCTTCCAGCTATTGGTCTCCCGTCGCACCACCACCAGCGTCGAGGTGCACTGCATCGCAAAAGCAAAGAACACCACCAGCGCCAGCGCTCCACCCAGCGTGATGTCGTGCCGCAGTGCCGCCTGCAGTCCCAGAGCGTGCGTCGCCGGATCCACGCCATACAACGTCCCTAGCGTTCCCACAATCACCTCGCGGGCCACCACGGAGCTCAGCAAACCTACGCCAATCTTCCAGTTGAAGCCCAAGGGCCGGATCACCGGCTCAATCCATCTTCCCAAGTGCGCAATCACGCTGCTGGAAAGGTCAGAGAACTGTCCGCCATGGATCGGCAGCACGCTGAACACCCATACCAGAAACGTCACGGCAAGAATCACCGTCCCGGCCTTGCGCAGAAACAGTTTGCCGCGATCATACAGCCGGAACCCCAGCGACTTGAACGTCGGCCAGCGATACTGTGGCAGCTCCAGAATAAAGGGAGCGTGAGAAGCCTTCATCACCGAGGAGTTCAATATCTTCGCCGTCAGCAGAGCGGCCAGGAACCCCATCAAATACAGCCCCAGCATCGTCAGGGCACGCAGTCCCAGCACCCCGCCCAGAAAGCGCTGGTCCGGGATGAACGCCGCAATGATCAGCGTATAGATCGGTAGACGTGCTGAGCAGGTCATGAACGGCGCAATCAAAATCGTAGCCACCCGCTCCCGCTTGTTTTCAATCGTGCGCGTGGCCATAATGGCCGGAACCGCGCACGCATAGGCAGAGAGCAAAGGAATAAATGCCTTCCCGTTCAGCCCAATGGAGCGCATCACTCGGTCTGCAATCAACGCCGCTCTGGCCAGGTACCCAGAGTCCTCCAGCACGCCAATAAATAAGAACAGCAGTAGGATCTGGGGCAGGAACACCAGAACAGACTGCACGCCATTCCACAGCCCGTCGCGCAGCATCACACGCAGCCAGTTGTCGGGCAGCAGCAGCGCGGCCTGCGCTCCGGCATGGGTCAGCAGCGTTCCCAGCCCATCGCTCAGTGGCTGGCCCAGGCTAAACACCACCTGGAACACCGCCACCACAACCGCCAGAAAGAACAGCGGCCCAAACATCCGGTGCAGCAACAGGCTGTCCAACCGGCGCGTCCACAATGAAGCCGTCGGCGTCTGGTACTTCGTTCGGCCGGTCACCTGGCTCGCCCAGCTTCGGCAGGAGGCGGCGCTCTGCAGCACCGGCAACTGCACCGGCCGCAGTCTCTCGTTCATCTGCATGTCGGCGCGCAGAAGAAACTCCGGAATCGCCTCCAGACCCTTACCCTGCGCCGCGCTGATCAGCGCTACCGGATGTCCCAGCTCTCGCGCCAGCCCCAGCGGATCAATCTTCCCGCCCCGCGCCTCCAACTGGTCCGCCATATTCAGCAGAACCAGCGTCGGCAGACCCATGGAAAACACCGGAGCCGCCAGCATCAGTTGCCGGTTCAGGTGAGTCACATCCAGAATCAGCAGAATGCTGTCCGGCCTCGGAACCCCCGGCATCTTGCCCGTCAGTACATCCACGGCCACACGCGCATCTTCAGAGTAGGTCGCCAGTGAATAGATTCCCGGCAGATCGATTAACGTCAGGTCGTTGCGCCCGATCCCCTTCATCCTCCCCGAGTGGTGCTCCACCGTCACTCCCGGGTAGTTCGCCACCTTCTGGCGCATCCCCGTCAGACGATTGAAAAGTGTCGACTTGCCACAGTTTGGCGGTCCCACCAGCGCAACCGTGCGCAACCGCGACGGGGTGCCCGGCGCAGAGGCCGCAGTCTCCTCCATCGGCTCCGCAACCGCAGAGTGGCAGCTCATGCCGCCTCCTCGCCCGTCTCAGAGGTTAGGGTCAAATAAATATGCTGCGCCGTCTCATTGCGAAGCCCAACTTCAATGCCATCAATGCGATATACTCGCGGATCGCCCGCCGGAGCATGGCGCAGAATCTCTACCTTCGTTCCGGGCAGAAATCCAAGATGCGCAAGGTAATCACTCACCTCGTCCGGCAGCTCAATACGTTCCACAACGCCCGTACTGCCGACCTTCGCATCGCTCAAAGCTAGAACATTCATCGGACCACATATCCGACCAAGTTGGTCCCCTTTACTATACACCAAATTGAACAGGAATTTGCTGGCTCTTCTGCTTCGAATCTCAGTGCTTACAGGCGCGCCACAAACCCAGCATAAACTCTTCAACCTCGGCATCGGTGCCATCCGTCACAGCGTCCCTGGCTCGTTCGGCTCACGCCAAGCCTCGCCACATGCCGGCATCTTCTTCATGCTACGCCTTGCCCCTCCTTCACCGGAAAAGGCCGAGCATGCGAAGAAGGTAAAACGAGCAGGGAAGAGGGTGGCTACTTCCGGGCGATGTTGCTGCCAAACAGGATGCCGATCTCAACCACGGCGCGGAGCTGGTTGGGGGCCTCTCCCTGGGTGCCGAAGGCGTCACCTTGGGAATAACTGCCGGCGTGTACCCAGGCCAGGTCGCCGCGGGCAAAGAAGGCTCCTTTTTGCCAGGTGGGGGTGAGGGTGACGCTGGTTCCATCACTGCCCGGTCCAAAGAGCAGGTTCACCGCTCCGTTGGCGCTGCTGCCGGAGGTTTTGATGGACTCTACGCGGGCCGGCAGCGAGAAGCCGTGCTTGAAGGCATAGCTGAGCAGCAGAGCTCCGCCGTTGGTGGTGGCTCCCTGCGTCACCCCCACGCGAGCATCAGTGGGAACGTCGCTGAACTGGTAGTAGGGCTGAACCATCCAGTTGCCTTTGCTGTAGGTGTAGACCAAGGCATAGACCGAACTGTTGTTCTGGACCGGGGTCGCCATGGTCCGGAATTTGGTGGATCCGGCGTTGCCCATAGCCTCAAGGGCCAGGCTGTGGACGCCCTTCGTAAAGGTGAGAGCGCCGCTGACCCAGGAGTAGCGGTTGGAGTAGTAGCCGTCGTTCCAGCTGAGCGAGGCGGTGAAGTACTTGCCCAGAGTCTGGTTTACCTGGATGCCGCGATTGACGGCGTTCTCCTGATTCCACAACAGGCCGCGCTCCACGTTCATGTTCTGGAAGGTAAAGGTGGACTCCGGTCCCACCAGCGCCGGCAGAGAACCGATCTGGAACGATGTCGTCTTGCCCACTGGCAGCTTGAGAAAGGCAACCGGGACCGGTCCAAAGAAGTCCTTGACGGTGTCCGCGGCAGAGAGAAAGGGCACACCCAGTTCGGGAATGGTATAAGCACCGGTCTGGATGAAATACTGCACGGGGCCGTCTGCTTTTTGCAGGAAGAGCAGGCCGTTGCTCAGGGTCGCCTGTCCCGTGTTGTCTCCCGGCACGTGATCGTCTTGGTATAGGCCATAACCGGAGACGATTCCGTTGGCTTCCAACTTGCCCAGCGGGCCGGCGTCAAAGACGGCTGGCGGAAGCCACTGCAACGGCCCGCTGAGCGAAGGGGTGGGCAGCGGTGACGGCGCAGCCGCGGTTGCAGTAGCCGCCTGTCCCATCGCCTGCCCTCCCATCATGCAGCCCAGCATGACCGCAACCAATCCTCTAGCCTTCAAGCATCCGTCTCCTTCTCCACGCCTCCAGCCTATCGGCCACCCCCGTTAAAAAGACGTAAGCAATCCATCAGGAATGTCTCATTCTTGTTTCCACAGCTCATCGAATCCCTTCCTGCGCCATCGTTTCAACCGACAACGCTCTTGGCATGGACTTCACCTTCCGCCAATCAAAACTCATATGACGCTCTCCTTTCGCAACTCGATCTCTATCCCCCCATCTGCGAGCTTCTCGCAATCCAGCCCCCAGCATGGTTGCAGGGGCGCTCATTCCTTCCTGTCCTGCGTGGCGAAGCCCAGGAAATCAATGACGCGATCTTCGCGGTAGTCAACTACCACGTCTCTTATGAACCCAAACGTGCTGTGCGCACAAACCGCTGGAAGTATATCCGTCATTTCGGCGACTACATGCATCCCGTGCTTCCAACCTGCCATGATGGCTCAACCAGGACCTGCTGGGTTGATCACGGCTGCGTCGCGCAGAACGTCGCTCCGAAACAGCTTTATGCCCTCATCTTCGATCCCAATGAAAGACACAACCTGGCCGCAAAGCCGGTACATCAGGACGTCCTCCATACCATGCAGGCCCGATGGAAAGATTGGATGGTCACAACAAACGAACCATCGCTACACCGACCAGTCAAAGCCCCACCCGGAGCACAAACTCTCCCTCCCAAGAATATTTAAGCGTAGAACCTCTCGCATACCCTTTGGAGGAACGGAACAATCCCGCTGCAACGGTATAAGCTTAGCAAAACGGCTTCACCCCGCTTCACGTTCCACACAGGCCCCGCTTTCGATCCCTCAAAACTGTTCCAAGGAACTCCGCTATGTCCCGTGTGGGTATGCTCCTGCTGTTTCTGCTCTGGCCCTTTGCTCGGCAAGCCTCTGCCGCCAATGCCTTCCAGCCTCAACAGGCTCCGGCCTCTGCACCCCAGCAGTCCTTCCAGACAGATCTTGCCTCTACCCCTTTGCTCATTCAGCTCGGTCAATCCTCCGTCGAACTAGGTGGCCTATGGAAGTTTCATCCCGGCGACAACCCTGCATGGGCTCAGCCCAACTTTGATGACTCCGCCTGGGGCGCAATGGATCTCACACCCCCTCCCGGCTCTGCCGATGAGACGCTCGGCATCAGCGGTTATATCCCCGGCTGGATGGCCCGCGGTTATCCTCACTACGCCGGTTTCGCCTGGTACCGGATCAAGGTCAATGTCCAGGGCCCCAACCGCCGCCTGGCCCTCAAAATGCCATCCGATGTGGACGATGCCTATCAGGTCTTCGCCAACGGCCACCTGATCGGATCCTTCGGCACGTTTGAGGGTCAACACGTCACCACCTATAGCACCTTGCCGATGGACTTTCTTCTTCCCGCAAACAGCAGCCACGGACCCATCACCATCGCCATCCGCATGTGGATGGATAGCGCAACCCCCTTCAATAGTCCCGACGCGGGCGGTCTTCATGAGCCCCCTGTCCTCGGCTATGCCTCCATCATCGGCGCTCTCACCCAACTGGATTATGACGATACAGCCCAGTTCATGGTCAGCGGTCTGGTTGAATCCATGATTGTCTTCATGGCCTTGCTCATGACCTTGGCCCTCTTCTGGCTGGACCGCACCGAAAAGGCCTACTTTTGGCTCGCACTGGTCTGCCTCGCCATCCTGCTCACCAACATCATCGTGATCTCCGGTCAATTCACCGCCTGGATCGGAGAGACCCTCGCCGTCATCCTCACCCAGGTGCTGCTCTCTCCCCTCCAAAACGGCCTGTGGGTGCTGTTTTGGGGCTACTGGTTCCGCATCCCCAGAATGAACCTTCTGCATCGTGTCATCTGGCCTCTGGTCGCACTCATGATGGCGGGCGTCGCCATGCTCCGCCCCCCGCTCTACGGCCAACACATCCCCGTCCAGATGGCCGGGCTCTTCGATCCGCTCGTTCTGCTCGTCAAGCTGTGCATCGGCATTGTCTTCCTCGTCGTCGTCTTTCGTGGCCTCAAACGGCAGAGAACCGAGGGCGGCATCGCCGCTTTGGCCGTGCTCCTCATCATCGTCGCAAACTACCGCAATGAGATGCGTCTGCTCCACATCCCTATCGCCTTCCAGTTGGGTGGCGGCTTCGTCGTCCAGCTCGGTACCATCGCCACCGTGGTCTCCCTGTTGATCATCACCGTCATGCTCCTCATGCGCTTCTTCCATAACCAACGTCTCAAGGAGCAGTGGAAACTCGAGATCGAGCAGGCCCAGCAAGTGCAGAGAATCTTGATCCCCCACGATCTGCCCAGCGTGCCCGGCCTCACCATTCAAAGCGAGTATCGTCCCGCCCGTGAAGTCGGCGGCGATTTCTTCCAGGTCCTGCCCTCGCAGCCTCCCGGCTCCGCGCTCATCATTCTCGGAGACGTCACCGGCAAGGGTATGCAGGCCGGTATGCTCGTCGCCCTCATCGTCGGAGCCATGCGCGCCGTAGCCCAACACTCTTCAGACCCAGTAGAAATCCTTCACGAGATCAATATTCAACTCTGCGAGCGCAAGCACAGCAGCGCCACTTGTCTCATCCTCCACATCGATCCCCAGGCCAACATCACCCTCGCCAGTGCCGGCCAACTCCCCCCCTACCTCAACAGCAGGGAACTCGAAGTTCCAGGCACCCTCCCCCTTGGCACTATCCCAGACGCTGACCACAGCGTCGTCACCTTCACCCTCCAGCCCGGTGATACCCTCACCCTCATGTCGGACGGCATCGTCGAGGCCCGGGACCCCAGTGGAGCCCTCTTCGGCTTTGACCGTATCGACGCTCTGCTCAAAGATCGAGCCACCGCGGACCAGATCGCCACCGCTGCCCAGCACTTCGGGCAGGAGGACGATATCCTCGTTCTCACCATACACAGAGAAGAATCTACCCACCCTGCCCCACAACCTCATGGTCAGAAAGCCGCCGATTGAGCTAGGATCGTCCACATGCAGTCCATCCCCGACATCAACGAACAGGATGAAGCCCTCATCGCACAGCAGCAGGTCGTGCGGCTGCAGGCCCTGCTCGAAGCCAGTCGCCAGATCCATTCCACCATCGCGCTGGATAAGGTGCTCGATACAGCGCTGCAGATCGTCGTGCGTGAGTTGGAACTCTCCGGAGCATTCTTCACTGGCTTTCCCAACCGCTATGGCGATGTACCCCACGATCTCCCCGAGGCCGTCGTCTCAACCCAGAATCCAGCCGCTTCGGCGCACTCCACACCTCCTGCATCCCAGCAGAGTAGCAGTTGCTGGGTAAAATTCCCCCTCCACGATAAGGTTGGATCTGCGTTCACCGAACTGGTCGTCATCTCTCCGCAACACCGTATCCTCTCCTTGGATGAGTTGGACTTCATTGAAAGCCTCGTTCTTCAGGCCTCTGTGGCCATCGAAAACGCGCGCTTTCATGAACGAACCGTCCAATGGCAGCGCGTGGAAAGCGATCTGGATTCAGCCCGTCAGGTGCAGCGTAGCCTGCTCCCGCAGGATATGCCCCTGATCTCCGGCTACAGTATGGCCATGCGTTCGGTCACCTGCTACGAGGTCGGCGGCGATTATCTGGACGTCGTCCCCATGGCCTCCGGGGCCACCACCATCGTCGTCGCCGATGTCGCCGGAAAAGGCCTCGCCTCCGCGCTCGTCGGCTGCAGCTTCCGCTCTGCCTTTCGAGCCATGGTCAACGCCGGTCTCAGCCTGCTGGAGATCGCCAACCGCATGAACTCCCTCCACTTCGGCGAGGGAGAACAGTCCAGACGACGCTACGTTACCGCCTTCTTCCTCCACTTGGATCCGGAACGCCATGTCATAGAGGTGGTCAACGCCGGGCATAATCCCGGCTTCCTCCTCTCTGCACCGCAAGAAGATCCTTCCGGCCGCAGCGAGCCAGGCATCCGCAAGATTGGAGCCTCAGGAACTCCCATCGGTATGCTACCCTTCAGTTCTTATTCCTTGGCGACTTTTCCCATGCCTCCCGGTGCCCGTCTGCTTCTCTACACCGACGGTATGACAGAGGTCTTTCGCTCCGGCCATGGCGTCGCCCCAGATGAGGAGTTCGGCGAAGATCGGCTTCTCCATACATTTTTGGAATGCCCCTCCGGAGCCACTCCCGAGCAGATCCTCGATACCATCTGGTCCGCCCTCGAAGGCTTTGGCGATCAGGATCAATCCGACGACATGACCGCTCTGGTGCTGAACCGGGCCTGCTCGGTAGACGAGTTTGATCCGTCCTTCTCTGCCCAAAGGACGCAAACGGAGGATGGTCTTGGATAAGGAAACCAGCAGCAGCCAACAAAACGCCGCAAGCGGCCAGCAGGCCGACACACGTTCCACAACTCACACCATCGAATTGCGTGTTCCATCCCGCCTGGGGTATGAGAAGGTGGCGATGAACGCAGCAGCCAGCGTCGCCCACCTCATGGGCTTCTGCGAAGAACGCGTCGAGGATCTCAAGACCGCCGTCGCCGAGGCCTGCATCAACGCCATGGAGCACGGCAATAAATTCGATGACTCCCTCACCGTCGGCGTGATCCTCTCCATGGGCCCCGGCTCCCTGGAGGTCAAAGTGACAGACACCGGCGACGGCCCCTCCCGATCTGCGGCCGAATCCCCCCATGTCCCCGACATCGACAAAAAAATGCACGAACAGGAAGAGGCCCGAGGCATGGGCATGTTCCTCATCCAGGCCCTCGTCGATGAAGCCGAATGGGTCAGCACCCCAGCCTCCGGCAGCTACGCCCGCTTGGTCATTCGCCTTCGTCCAGACAAATAATCGGCAAATGCGTCACTGCGTCGCGCGGCGGCAGATTCCATACTCAACCCGCCATCGATCCGAGAACAGAAACGGTACAATCTTCAAGATCGGAGACTTTCAATGCAGGAACAGGTTACGCAAATCAGCATCGAAGATCTCGCAGCTCCCAACGGCGGCGACCCCATCACCGTGCTGCGTTTCGTGGGCGATATCACCAGTGCATCCCAGCCGGCCATTCTGGGCGCCTATGAGGGCTTGCCTGAAACAGCCCGGCGCATCCTCCTGGATTTCTCCAAAGTGGAGTACCTCAACTCCAGCGGCATCGCCCTGATTATCCAGATGCTCATCGCCGCCAACAAACAAGGCCGCACCATTCGCAGCTTCGGCCTCAGCCCTCACTTCCAAAAGGTCTTTACCATGGTCGGCATCACCCGCTACACCTCCATCCACCCCGACCAGGCCGCAGCCTGCAACTCCTTCTGAACATGCTGGTGATATACTCACGATTGGACTTAGGGTTCGGCAACCGCTTTAAAAGCCGTGCGCCAAAGGATTCTTTCTCGTGGCTCCCGTCCAGCCATCATCAGTTTGCCGCTTCTGCGGTGTAGTAAGGTTACTCATTCGAATATGCTCATTCTTCTGGTCATCCTCCACGTCATCGTCTGCTTGTTCCTCGTCGTTGTGGTGCTCGTTCAGCAAGGCAAATCTGCCGATCTCGCAGGCGCCTTCGGCGGACAGGGCTCGCAGACTGCCTTCGGACCTCGCGGAGCCGCAAACCTGCTCACTCGCCTCACAACTTGGTCAGCCGTCATCTTCATGCTGACCTCCATCGCCCTCACCATCTCCATGTCGCATACCAGTAGCAACCGCTCCGTACTCTCCGGTCTGCCAACTCAATCCGTCCCGGCGAAGAAATAGACCATCTCTCTATCGTTCCATTCCTCCCCGCTTGCCCTGGTGCAAGCACGGCTTCCATGGAACTCCCCAATCAAATGCCTGAAGTGCAGAATCCAGAGCTGCACGCTTCTCCAGGGAAATCCTGCCTGTGGCTGAATCCGGCAGCACCCCACCCCCTCCAGCCAACAAACCTTCCCTCGACCTTCGCTGTAGCCTCGGCATCCTCTGGCTCCGTCCCTTAGGGGAAACACCAGGGATGCCCCAGCCGGAATCTCCATCCCTGGGAACCTTGCCGCCAACGAACGGAGAATGCCCGTGATTCGAGAAACCTTTCCCGTTGGAGCACTCGGCTGCAACTGCACCATTCTCGGGGATGAGACCTCGTTGGAAGCCATCGTGGTCGATCCCGGCTATGAGATTCCCCGCATTCTCGTGTTGCTGGCCAGGCATCGCCTTACCGTAAAACAGATACTCGTAACCCACGCCCATATCGACCATATTGCCAGCGCCCAAAGTCTCAAGGAGATCACCGGAGCGCCCGTCATCTACAACCAGACTGACCTGCCACTCGTCGCGATGATGGACATCCAGGCAGGATGGCTAGGCGTCCCGCCACCCATCGTGCGCCCACCCGACCACTCCCCCCAGGATGAGGAGACCATCGGCGTCCAGGGAATCAACGGAAAAGTTCTCTTTACCCCCGGCCACACCGAAGGTAGCCTCTGTCTGTATCTACCCCAACATCATCTGCTCTTGGCTGGAGATACCCTCTTCGCCGGCAGTGTCGGGCGCACCGATCTCCCCGGAGGCAACACCAGCAAACTGCTTAGCAGCCTTCGCACGCGCCTCCTGCCTCTGCCGGATCAGACCTTGGTCATTCCCGGTCACGGCCCCTCCACCACCATCGGAATGGAACGTGCGGAGAATCCCTTTCTCAGGGAGCATTGATAACCGTCCCGCTGTCGGCCTCTTCCATCGTTTCCCATGGTCAGGTTGTCGGCGTGCCGACTCCCATACCAATCAGATCCTGTGTTTCATCCGCAGCTCATCAATCGACCGGCAGCAAATCCAGCCCCTTCTCCCACTGCTCCGGCGGGGTCAGAAGGCTCAGGATCGCCCTCCCATCCCCCATGCCATAAAAGTCTCCCGGCTGCACCAACACCCCGCGCTCCAGAGCCGCAAGCGCAAACTCTTGGCTGCCGACCGTACGCGGCACTCGCAACACCACCGTCCAGCCGCCCTGCATCGCCAGCCGCCCGGCACAGCTTCCTCGCAGATGGCGATCCAGAAACGCAAGATTGCTCCGCATCCGCTCACGCACCTGTTCCTGCAGCCGGGCCCGTCCCGCCAGCCACCCCGGCAACGCGTATTGGATCGGCGCATTCATCGAAAGATACGTGTCTGCAATCACCTCAAGGCGTTCCATTGCGCTCTGGAGAAGAAAGCCTGGGCCTCGCGCTGCGATCCAGGAGGCCTTCATCTGTGGCAGACCGCAGATCTTGCTCAGCCCGCTCAGTACAAACGTGAGACAGCCCGGAGCCTCGGTCCCAGACGTCATGAAGCTCGGCACCGCCGCATCCAGAGAATAGTCCAGAAAAACCTCATCCACGATGAGCACCAGCCCTCGCTCCACGCACAGCGCCTCCAACGCCTCCCGCTCTGCCGCAGAGACGTAGTTGCCCGTCGGATTGTTGGGATGAACCACAAGAATTGCCCGCGTGCGATCGGTGATCGCTAACTTTAGAGCATGCAGATCGATCCACCACCCCTGCGCCGCGGTCAATCCACCACCCAAACTCGTCGCAGCGCTCGCCCTCAAACCCTCTCCGAAACCCGCACCCAAACCCCTATCCAGCCCCCGGTCTGAATCCGGCTTCGTCTCCTCGGCCACAGAAGACGCCGTCCCCACTGACGCGTTGGGATCATAGAAGAGCGGATACTCCCGCAGTTCCACATCGTCCAGCCGCGCAAGGTAATCAAACAGTGGATAACTGGGACCAGCCGCCAGCACCTCGTCTCCTGCATTGCACAACAGACGAAACAGAAAACTATAGGCCTCACTGGTGCTAGTCGTCAGGCAGATCTGCTCTGGATCAACCTTGGCCCCACCGTCGCGGTAATAATCGCTCACCGCTCGCCTGGCGGCCATCATGCCCAACGGATCGGGATCGTACTCCAGGGCTCCAGGATGCTCCAAGCAGCCGAGCACGTCCCCTTGATCGTAGCGGAAGCCACAGCGAGTCGGATTGGAGACGGTAAGATCGATCACCGCCAGCCCAGTGGAGCGACGACGACGAACCGCCGCCGCCAGTTCATTCTCGACAAGATTCCAGTTGGTCCGTGTAGAAAAGCGCATCCGCACCCCTCCCAGTCTCTCATGCACCATGCTCGCCCCTACTCCCGCGGGATTTGTCCGCCAGGGTCGACGCAACAAAACTGCTATATGCGGGGCGTGGTGTTGGACGGTGAGATGGGGAATGGAGAATCCCCTTCAGTATTTTGCCGAGTTGACCGACGCGCGTGTCGAAGGCCGAAGCGATCATTTGTTGGAAGAGATCCTGCTGATCACGATTGCTGCGGTATTGAGCGGAGCGGACAGTTGGAACGAGATCGAGGACTACGGGAAGGCGAAGCAGGATTGGTTGAGTAGTTTCTGCGACTTCCGGGCGGTATTCCCTCCCATGACACGTTCAATCGTGTCTTTTCGTTGCTGGACCCGGCAAAGTTGGAGGCCTGCTTTCTTGGCTGGGTCAGCTCGATTGCTCAGAGGACGGCAGGCGAGGTGGTTGCCATCGATGGTAAGTCGCTGCGCGGCACACGGGAGGCCGGCAAGAAGACGTTTGTGCACATGGTTTCGGCCTGGGCTAACTCCAATAACCTTGTGCTAGGCCAGCAGAAGGTCGATGAGAAATCCAATGAGATCACTGCGATTCCCAAACTGCTCAAGGCGCTGGATCTCAGCGGAACCATTGTGACCATCGATGCGATGGGCTGCCAAAAGTCGATCGCGCAGCAAATCCTCGATAAGGAGGCAGACTACATCCTAGCGGTCAAGGAAAATCAGCTCCACCTGCTGGAAGACATACGCGATTCCTTCAAAATGTTGCCGCCGGAAACCACCATCGAGGAGGTCGATTGTGGTCACGGACGCGTGGAGACCTGTCGCTGCTCGGTGTTGGGCGACCTGTCGTTGCTCGAGCAGGCCACCGACTGGCCGGGACTGCAAGCTTTGGTGCGCATCGAGGCCGAACGCTATCACAAGGCGAGCGGCAAAACCGAGCGCAAAATCCGCTACTACATCTCCAGTCTGCGGCCCGAAGCGGCGCGGCTCAACGCGGCCATTCGCCAGCACTGGGGCATTGAGAGTGCGCCGCAGGCGCACACAAGAAGGAGGTTCACTTTGAACTGACGGATTGTGTCAAAGCTGCATGAGAGATGAAGGAGGGCCCTTCGGAGTCGGCTTCCAAGAGCGGGCTTCAAACCACCCCAAGCTGCTGCGGTCAAGAGTCGTGGTAGTGAGCATTGGGGTCAAAGCGTTGAGGACGTACCTCAAGCAGGTATGGATCAGCAGAGACGAACGAAAGTGAACCTTCGATGACGCGTCGTAATCCAGAGATTTGTCGTCAAAACCAGGGGCGTTTCCATCTCCTGGGACAAGTCTGCCGGGTGCTTGGTAACTGGGCAGACGGCGACCGGCGTATAGGGGGCGTGACTCTGATCCGGGCTCTTGTGCGGAACTGCGGGAACCAGTCGTTCCGATGCCAAGGGAGAAGCACAAACGGCATACACCGTGAGGCGAGCGTACCGAAGCGGAACACTGGGACGGACCGCCCAGTACGAGCGATGAAGGCTGGTAATGCGGCCGGAGCAAAGGGGGCCGATCAAGCCGCCGTATTTCGAGTTCAACTGGCGACAGGAGGAAACTTGTGAATACGG